>NZ_JBSFRK010000046.1:0-62434 GCF_053589195.1 Streptomyces sp. NPDC003379
TCGTTTTTCCGCCACTCCCGTCCCGGTAAGTGCGGCCGACGCCGTTTCTCACGTACGTACGTCCGTCAGGGCCGTGACAGGTGCAGCGCCGCCGGTTCCACGGCCGGGCCGGGGATCGACGGCAGGAAGTCCGGCTCCGGCCCGCCCGCCGGGCCCCGCGGCGACCGGGTGAGGACCACGACGCCGTACGCCGCCACCGCCGCGCCCGCCACCGCGAGGAGGATCCCCCCGGCGCCGCCCCGCAGCCGCTCGCCGAGCAGCGCCACGCCGATGACCGAGGCCGCCAACGGGTTGGACAGGGTCACCACGGCGAGCGGCGCGCCGAGGCCGCCCCGGTAGGCGGTCTGCGAGAGCAGCAGGCCACCGGCGGCGAACGCCGCGACCAGCAGCGCGACGATCAGGACCTGCGGGCTGAGCAGCGGCCCCGAGCGGTCGGTCACGGCGACCGTCACGGTCTGCGTGAGCGCCGACGCGACGCCGGATGCGAAGCCGGACGCGGTCGCGTGCCGCAGCCCCGGCCGCGTGCCCGGCCGGGAGAGCATCCCGATGGCCGCCATGGTCGCCGCGGCCACGACCAGCGCCTCGGGCACCGTCAGCGTGTCGTCGGGCGCCGGTCCCGAAGCGGTCAGGAGCAGCGCGCCGAGGCCGATGAGCGTGAGGCCGGTGCCGCGCCACTCCAGGCGCGTGACCCGGCGCCCCGCGAGCCGCGCGCCGAGCGGCACGGCGGCGACGAGGGTGAGCGCCCCCAGCGGCTGGACCAGCGTGAGCGGCCCGTACTTCAGGGCGGCCACGTGCAGCAGCGCGGCGGCCGCGTTGAGCCCGACCGAGGACCACCAGATGCCGCTTCCGAGCATCCGCAGGACCCCGCTCTCGCCCTCGGCGACCCGCGAGGCGAGCCGCTCCTGGGCGACGGCCGCGGCGGCGTACGCGCCCGCCGAGACGAGCGAGAGCACGACGGCGAGGAGTGTGGCGCTCACCGTGGGGCCCCCGAGACGATCAATTCCGGGGCGGCGGGGGAGAGGCCCGGCTCCGATACGGGTGGCGGTACGGGCTCGTGCTCGGCCTCGGGCCGGGACGTGGGTCCCCAGCGCCGTACGACCAGTGACCGCGCCGGAAGCGGCGGCCTGATGACCGCGAGCGCGATGCCGAGCAGCACGGTCGCCGCGAGCGCGTCGAGCCAGTAGTGGTTGGCGGTGCCGACGACCACGAGCAGCGTCAGGAGCGGGTGCAGCAGCCACAGCCAGCGCCACCGCGTCGAGGTCGCGACGATCATGCCGATGGCGAGCATCAGCGCCCAGCCGAAGTGCAGGGAGGGCATGGCCGCGAACTGGTTGGCCATCGTGTCGGTGGCGGGCTTCGCGGCGTAGACCGAGGGCCCGTACACCTGTGCCGTGTCCACGAGGCGCGCGGCGTCGAGCATCCGCGGCGGCGCGAGCGGGAAGCCCAGGTGCAGCACGAGCGCGGCCGCGGTCAGCGCGGCCAGGACCCGCCGCGTCCAGACGTAGTGCCGGGGTCGGCGCGCGTACAGCCAGACCAAGAAGAGCAGCGTCGCCGGGAAGTGCACGGTCGCGTAGTAGGTGTTCGCGACGTGGATCAGTGTCTCGCTGCTCAGCAGGGCGTCCTGCACGGCGCCCTCGCCGGGCAGGTGCAGCAGCCGCTCGGCGTCCCACACGCGGTGCGCGTTGTGGAAGGCCTCGCCGGTGTGCCCGTTGGCGAGCTGCCTGCCGAATTTGTAGACGAGGAAGAGTCCTACGACGAGGAGGAGCTCGCGGACGACGGGCGGTCGGGCGGATATGTCCGGCTCCCGGACCGTTATGTCCGGCTCCCGTTCGACAGGCTCGGTTCGGGATTCCATCCCCCGGCCCCTTTGCGTGATGACTGGGTAGTGCGGTGCCGAGCGAGGAAACGCCTCGCTCATCGATACGCCAGTGTACCGATACGAAGGCGTACCGGTACACTGGCGTATCGATGAGGGTCGATCGAGCTGATCCGGCCGCCGTACCGAGGAGAAGAGCCATGACGTCGACGACGAGTCGCTCGAAGATCACGCCGGAGCGTGAGCAGGAGTTCTACGACGCCGTCCTCGACCAGCTCCGCGAGTGCGGCTATGAGGCGCTGACCATGGAGGGCGTGGCCGCTCGCACCCGGTGCAGCAAGTCCACGCTCTACCGCCAGTGGAAGACCAAGCCCCAGTTCGTGGCCGCGGCGCTGCGCGCCAACCGCTGCGTGCGGTTCGAGGGGATCGACACCGGCAGCCTCGCCGGGGACCTGCGCGAGGCGGCCCGGGCCGCGGGCGAGCAGTCGGGGCGGGACACGATGCTGGTCCAGGCGCTCAGCCACGCGGTCCTACAGGACGTGGACCTGCAGCGGGTGCTGCGCGAGACGCTGGTCGAGCCGGAGCTCCAGGCCATGGACGTGATCATCCGGCGCGGCGTCGAGCGCGGTGAGATCGCCGAGGGGCATCCGGCGGTGGAGTTCCTCACAGTGCAGCTGTTCGGTGTGCTGCGGGCCAGACCGGTCCTTGAGGGCGCGCACGCCGACGAGGAGTATCTGACCCGCTTCGTCGAGGCGTGCGTGCTGCCCGCGCTCGGCCTCACCTGATCGTGGGCCCGGGTCTGCCGGATGACGAGACCCGGGCCTGCCCGCGCCGCACCGTGGGGACGGGGGCGGCGCGCACCCCCGGGCCGGACGGGGTTCCTCCTGAGCGGCGAGGAACCCCGCCCGGTCCATCGGGCCCACGCGTGCTGCCGCACCGCCCGCGGCATCATCGGCACGTTCCCGTGTGCTGAACGTCCGGTCCCCGTCTCCTACACGTCCTGTCCGGTTCCTCCGCCGCCGCCTGTGGGGCCCGCCTTGATGCCCTTCGCGATCTGGTCCATGTAGGACGGTGAAGGCGCCTTCGCGTTGTCGTCGATGCCCATGCGGACGATGACGAGCTTCGACTTGTCGGCGGGGGAGGGGAAGGCGAGCGACTCGACGTAGCCGTCGTCGCTCTTCTCCGTGACGGCCTTCCAGCGGACGTAGTAGCCCTTCTGGCCCGCCACGGTGATCGACTTGGACGCCAGCACCTTGTGCGAGGTGATACGGCCGTACGTCTTGCCGCCGTACCCCTCCTTCGCGTTCTTCTTGATGTCCTCCTTGGCGGCCGCCTCGGGCGTCTTGGCGTCGATGTCCAGCTTCTCGGCGGGCTGGGAGTACGCGCTGCCGCGAGTGCACCGCTCCTCGGGGTTCCCGGGGCAGGGGATCGGGTCCGTCTGCACCCCGGCGCCCACCTGCGTGGGGCCGCCCGCCCAGCCGTCCGGCACGGGGATCTTGATGCCGCTCACCGTGTCGCTCGCGAAGCCGGGCTCCTGCCCTGGGGCCTTCGGGGCGTCCGGGGCGTTCGGGGTCTCCGAGCCGTCCGGCGACCGCGGCGCATCGGGCGCCCCGGGGTCCCGCGGGGCGCCCGACGACGGCTCCTTGGCCGTGGAGTCGCCGTCGTCCTTGTCGTCGTCGGCGGTCAGGGCGTACACGCCGCCGCCTATCCCGGCGAGGACGACGAGCACCACGCCGACGGCTATCGCGACGCGCAGGCGCCGCCGTGGCGCGGGGGCCTGTCCCGGATGGGCCGGGAAGGCCGGCTGGGTCGGATACGCGTGCGTGCCCGCGGTGGCGCGCACCTGATCCGTCCACATGTTCCCGTCCCACCAGCGCTCGGTGGGCGGACCGCCGGCGGTCTGGCCGGGATCGGGGTACCAGCCTGGGGGAGTCATCTGCGTCATGGGCGCCAGAGTATGAGCCCCGGGTGAAAGCGGCATGAGAGGGGGCCATAAAGCGACATGAGAGGGCGGTCAAGGGCGGCCCCGCTGACCCCCCTTGGCGCGTGGAGCCCCTGATTCCCCAGGGTCCCCCAGTCCGCAGTTCCCTGGGACGCCGCTGTCGCGGCCTACCGGTCCCGGCTCCCGTGGCCGTTGATGACCAGCCGCGCCGGGGCCTCCTTCTCCGGAATCGTCTCGGGCCACGGCATGCCCCGTCGCCCCGGCGTGATCGAGCCCAGCACGCTCGCGTGGCGTGCGCCCGTGCTCGTCGGGACCGTTCCGGGCAGGCCGTGCAGGGTCAGGAAGCCGAGGACGGCGAAGGCGTACGCCTCTTTCGCCGCGGACGGCATGCCGAGCTCATCGGAGGTGCGCACCGGGATACCACCGCCCAACTCCGCCCGCAGGGAGCCCATCAGCGCCGGGTTGCGCGTACCGCCGCCGGAGGCGATGACCTCCGAGGCCTTCACCGAGCGGACGGCGTCGGCGACCGTGCGGGCGGTGAGCCGGGTGAGCGTGGCGACGACGTCCTCGGTGGGCAGTGCCTCGTACCCCTTCAAGGCCGTACGCAGATACGGCAGATGGAAGAGTTCCTTGCCCGTCGTCTTCGGTGCCGGAAGCGCGTAGTAGGGCTCGGCGAGGAGACGGTCGAGGAGCCCTGCGTGGACCGCGCCGCGCGCGGCGAACTCACCGTCCAGGTCGTAGGCGAGGCGGCCGCCCGTCACCTCGCTCACCGCGGCGTCGACCAGGGCGTTGGCGGGGCCCGTGTCGAAGGCGGTGCCGTCGGCGGCGGTGATGTTGGCGATGCCGCCGAGGTTCAGCGCGGCGGGGGCGCCGGGCCGGCCGCGCAGCCACATCCGGTCCACCAGGCTGACCAGGGGCGCGCCCTGGCCGCCCGCCGCGATGTCGCGTGGGCGGAAGTCGGCGACCACCGGCAGCCCCGTTGCCTCGGCGATCCAGGCGGGCTGTCCGATCTGCAGGGTGCCGTGCACCTGTCCGTCCGCCACCCAGTGGTAGACCGTCTGTCCGTGCGATGCGACCAACTGGGCCCGGGAGTCGCACAGTTCGCGGTCCGCCTCGACCGCGGCGGCGGCGAAGGCACGGCCTATGGCGGTGTCCAGGCGGCAGACCTCGGCGAGCGTGGTGGTCGCGGGCGGCAGCGCGGCGGCGAGCGCGGCGCGCAGCCCTTCGTCGTAGCCACGGCTGATCAGCCCGAGGGGGGTGAGCGTCAGACGGTCCCCGTCGAGGGTCAGATCGGCGGCTGCCGCGTCGATCGCGTCGTACGAGGTCCCTGACATGAGCCCGATCACGCGCACGTGGGGCCTCCTTCTCGGTCGGCTCACCAATGCGCTTGATCTTCGCATCCCGTGGGATGCGGGCGACGCGTCTTCCGTGAACGCGGCACGGGGTGCAGCACCGCGCACCGCCCGCGCCGATCCCGCCGAAAGCCCGCCCGCCCGGGTGGCGGAACGTCCCGCCCGGACCGCGGAACACGCCCTCGTCAGCGGGCCGAGGCACGGGCCGCGTCTCCCGCGCGAACCCCCGACCGGGCGCCCCACCTCTGCGCCACACGGCCGCCGTGCGCGGCGCGGAGGCAGACGCCGCACGCTTCGCCCCACGCTGTGGGGGCTTGCCCCGGGTATGGCCCGGGGTGGGTGTTGTGTGGTGCGGGGCTTGGCTCACTTCCGTGAGTGAGGGTCGCCCGCCCAGGGCGTGGTCAGGGGCGCGCCGCGAGCATCCGCCCCCGCCACTCCCCCGGATCACCCCACGCGCACCGCAGTGCCCGCGCCTTCGTGAGCCACAGGGACAGCTCGAACTCTGCGGTGTAGCCGATCGCGCCGTGCAACTGGAGCGCGGCCCGGGCCGCCCCGTACGCCGCCTCGCTCGCCGTCACCTTGGCGGCGGCGACATCCGCCGGTGCCAGGGTCAGCGCGGCGCCGAGCACCAGGGGGCGGGCGAACTCCAGGCGCAGCAGGACGTCCGCGAGCCGGTGCTTGACGGCCTGGAACGTTCCGATCGGCGTCCCGAACTGCGTGCGCTGCTTCACGTACGCCACGGTCCTGTCGAGCAGCGCGAACCCGACGCCGAGCGACTGCGCGGCCGTCGCGAGCGCCGCCCACTCCCTCGCGTGCCGGGTCGCCGCGGTCACGGCGGGGCCCGTGGCGAGCAGTTCACCACCGGGCAGAGGGGCGGCGAGGCGCCGGGCCGGGTCGAGGGACTGACGTACGCGCGCGTGCCCGGGCGCGAGCCGCAGCTCGCCGTCGGCCACGGCCAGGATCAGGCCCGCCGCCTCCGGATCCAGCGCCAACGGCCCGCCCTCGGGCAGCGTCAGCGTCGCGCTCGCCGCACCGGAGGCGAGCACGGGCAGGAACCGTTTGGCCGGTTCCGGCTCGCCCAGCTCCGCCAGGCGTGCGAGCAGCGCCGCCGCGGCCACCGTCTCGACGGCCGGACCCGGCACGGCGTGCCGACCCAGCTCCACGAAGGCGACGACCGTTTCGACGGGCAGCGGGCCCACCCCTTCATACGCCTGCGGAACCGGCAGCGCGAAGACCCCCATGTCCGCGAGCCGCGCCCACACCGCACGCCCCGGCGCGAAATCACCCGCACCCCACGCGCGCGTGGCCGTCACCGTGTCGGCCGCCGAAAGCATCGCGTCCAGCGAGCGCGCGAACTCCCGCTGCTCGGCGTCGAGGAGGAACCTCATCAGCGGCGTCCCTTCGGCAGGCCGAGCAGCCGCTCGGCGATGATGTCGCGCTGGATCTCGTTGGTGCCGGCGTAGATGGGCCCGGCGAGCGAGAAGACGTACCCTTCCATCCAGTCCGCCGCGGCGCCGTCGGTCAGCTCGCCCTCCACGCCCAGCAGATCCAGCGCCGTCTCATGCAGCGCGATGTCGTACTCCGACCAGAAGACCTTGTTGAGGCTGGACTCGGCACCGACCGTCTCCCCGGCCGCGAAGCGCGACGCGCAGGCCCACGTGAACAACTCGTAGGCACGCGCCCCGATGACGGCGTCCGCGACCCGGTCGCGCAGTGCCGTGTCGGCCGGGTCCCCGTGCGCCCGCCAGCCCCGCGCGAGGCGGTCCGCCGAGGCGAGGAAGCGGCCGGGGGAGCGCAGAGTGAGGCCGCGTTCATTGCCCGTGGTCGACATGGCGATCCGCCAGCCCTGGCCCGGCTCGCCGATCACATCCTCGTCCGGTACGAAGACGTCGTCGAGGAAGAGTTCGGCGAAGGCGGGCTTGCCGTCCAGGCGCCCGACGGGACGGACCGTCACGCCCTCCGCGTCGAGCGGGAACATCAGGTACGTGAGCCCCCGATGCGGCTTGCCCGCGGCACCGGCACCGCCGCTTCCACCGGCACCGCCGCTTCCACCGGCACCGCCGCCTCCACCGGTCCCGGCGCCCGCACAGGTGTCGTACGGCTCGCTGCGGAACAGCCCGAACGCGCGGTCGGCGAACGCGGCCCGCGACGACCACGTCTTCTGCCCGCGCAGCACCCAACCCCCGTCCGTACGCCGCGCGGTGGACCGCAGCGACGCCAGGTCCGACCCCGCCTCCGGCTCCGACCAGGCCTGCGCCCAGATCACCTCGCCGGTCGCCATGGACGGCAGCACCCGCGCACGCTGCTCGGCGGTGCCGAAGTCGAAGAGCGTCGGCGCGAGCAGACTGATGCCGTTCTGCGAGACGCGGCCCGGCGCCCCCGCCGCGTAGTACTCCTCCTCGAACACCAGCCACTTGACGATGTCGACGCCCCGCCCGCCGTACTCCTCGGGCCAGGACACCACCGACCAGCGGTCGGCCGCGAGTACGCGCTCCCACTCCCGGTGGGCCGCGAAACCCTCCTCCGTCTCCAGGGACGGCAGCGGCGCGGCCGGCACATGCGCGGCCAACCAGTCGCGCGCCCGCCGCCTGAACTCCTCTTCCCCGGCGGTGAAGTCGAGGTCCATCCGTGCCCGCCTTCCCTCTCCCATCACCCTTCCCTAACAAGTGTTTGGTAGATTACCTTGACAATGGTCGATGAGTCGAGGGCGAGAAGCAGAAACAGAACTGGGAGGGCGCCCCATGGACGCACCCGCGTACCCGTCGGGACACGAGCTGCTCGCGGACCGCACCGCCGTGATCACGGCGGCCGCCGGAGCCGGCATCGGCGGCGCCACCGCACGCCGCTTCCTGGAGGAAGGCGCCCGCATCGTCATAGGTGACGCCCACCCGCGCCGCACCAAGGAGACGGTCGCGGCGCTCGCCGAGGAGTTCGGCGCCGACCGCGTCGACGGCATCCCGTGCGACGTCACCGACGAGGCGCACGTCCAGTCCCTGTTCGAGCTGGCGGAGCGGCGCCACGGCCGCTTGGACATCGTGGTGAACAACGCCGGACTCGGCGGGACGGCGGAGCTCATCGACATGACCGACGAGCAGTGGGACAAGGTCATCGACGTCACGCTGAACGGCACGTTCCGCTGCACTCGCGCGGCCCTGCGCCGCATGCGGGCCTCCGGCCGGGGCGGCGTGTTGGTGAACAACGCCTCGGTGCTCGGCTGGCGCGCCCAGGCGGGCCAGGCGCACTACGCCGCGGCGAAGGCCGGCGTCATGGCCCTCACCCGCTGCGCCGCGATCGAGGCCGCCCCCCACGGCATCCGGGTCAACGCGGTCGCGCCGAGCCTGGCGATCCACCCCCACCTGGCGAAAGTGACCTCTGCGGAGCTCCTCGACGAACTCACCGAGCGCGAGGCCTTCGGGCGGTACGCGCAGCCGTGGGAGATAGCCAACGTCATCGTCTTCCTGGCCAGCGGCTACTCCTCGTACATGACGGGCGAGACGGTCTCGGTCAGCAGCCAGCACGCCTAGGCGGAGAATGACCGTGTGTCGAAACCGAAGCAGAGCACCAGCGAACCAGAGCAGCGCACCAGCGAACCAGAACAGCGCACCAGCGAACCGAAGCAGCGCACCAGCAAGAAGAAGGCCCAGGTGAGCCCCTCGCCCGAGCGGCGCCGCGAACTGCTCGGCATCGCCGCCGACGTCTTCGCCGAGCAGGGATACGACGCCACCACGGTCCGCAAGATCGCCGACGCCGCGGGCATGCTCGCCGGCAGCCTCTACTACCACTTCGACTCCAAGGAGTCGATGCTCGAAGAGATCCTCCGCACCTTCCTCACCGAGCTGTGGGACGGCTACGACAGCGTGCTCCAGGCCCAGCTCGACCCCCGCCGGACGCTCGAAGCGCTCGTCACGGAGTCCTTCCGGGAGATCGACCGGCACCGCGCCGCCGTCGCGATCTACCAGAAGGAGGCCAAGCACCTGGTCGCCCAGCAGCGCTTCCAGTACCTGTCCGACTCTCAGCAGCGCTTCGAGAAGGCGTGGCTGACGACGCTGGAGCGCGGCGTCGCGGAAGGCGTCTTCCGCGACGACCTCGACGTCCGGCTCGCCTACCGCTTCGTGCGCGACACCGTCTGGGTCGCCGCGTCCTGGTACCGCCCCGGCGGCGGCCACAGCCCCGAGGAGATCGCCCGCCAGTACCTCTCGATGGTCCTGGACGGCATCTCCGTACGTACGTAAGCGGCGCGTCGTCGCACGGCGCCCCACGACCGAGGAGTACGCAGTCATGGCCGAGGCATACATCGTCGAAGCGGTCCGCACCCCCGTCGGCAGGCGCAAGGGCGGGCTCTCCCGGGTCCACCCCGCCGACCTGGGCGCCCACGTCCTCAAGGCGGTCGTCGAGCGTGCCGGCATCGACCCCGCCGCCGTGGAGGACGTCGTCTTCGGCTGCCTGGACACGGTCGGGCCGCAGGCCGGGGACATCGCCCGCACCAGCTGGCTCGCGGCCGGACTCCCCGAAGAGGTGCCCGGCGTGACGATCGACCGGCAGTGCGGATCGTCCCAGCAGGCCGTGCACTTCGCGGCACAGGGCGTCCTGTCCGGCACCCAGGACCTCGTCGTCGCGGGCGGCACGCAGAACATGTCGATGATCCCCATCGCCTTCGCGTCCCGGCAGGCCGCCGAGCCGCTCGGCCTCACCGAAGGCCCGTACGCCGGCAGCGAGGGCTGGCGCGCCCGCTACGGCGACCGGCCCGTGAACCAGTTCCACGGCGCCCAGCTGATCGCCGCCAAGTGGGACATATCCCGCCGCGACATGGAGGAGTTCGCCCTCCGCTCCCACCGGCGGGCGATCCGCGCCATCGACGAGGGCCGCTTCGACCGCGAAGCCGTCGCGTACGGCGACGTCACCACCGACGAAGGCCCGCGCCGCGACACGACCCTGGAGAAGATGGCGGGCCTCAGGCCCGTCCTGGACGACGGCACGATCACCGCCGCCTGCTCCTCACAGGTCTCGGACGGCGCCGCGGCCATGCTCATCGCGAGCGAACGGGCCGTGCGCGTACACGGGTTGACGCCCCGCGCGCGCGTCCACCACCTCTCCGTGCGCGGCGAGGACCCCATCCGGATGCTCTCCGCGCCGATCCCCGCCACCGCGTACGCCCTCAAGAAGACCGGCATGAGCATCGGCGACATCGATCTCGTGGAGATCAACGAAGCGTTCGCGCCGGTCGTCCTCGCCTGGCTCAAGGAGACCGGCGCCGATCCGGAGAAGGTCAACGTCAACGGCGGTGCGATCGCCCTCGGCCACCCCCTCGGCGCGACCGGAGTGAAGCTGATGACGACCCTCCTGCACGAACTGGAGCGCAGCGGGGGCCGGTTCGGCCTCCAGACGATGTGCGAGGGCGGCGGACAGGCGAACGTGACCATCATCGAGCGCCTCTGACCGCCCCCGGACCGGTCCCGACCGCCGTCCCGAAGACCCCGCCCGCCCGCGAAACGGACGGCCCGTCACCTCTTGTGGCAGTACCTGCGCCGACCGCGCTCCACAGCGGCCCCGACCCGGCTAGGCTCGACTTCTGTACGCCGAATGAGCGATCCCGGGAGGTAGCGCGATGACGCAGGGACGGCCCGGAGGAGCCGCCTGGGCCCCGCTGTGGGAGCGCGAGGTCGAACTCGCCGCGGCGACCCGGGCCGTCGAGGAACTCTGCGCGGACGCCACGAGCGACGCGGGCGGCCTGCTCGTCTTCAGCGGAGAGGCCGGCATCGGCAAGACCGCGCTCCTCGCCGAGGTGCGGCGCATCGCGGAGGCCCGCCGCGCCACGGTCTGGTCCGCACGCGGCGGCGAGGCGGTCACCTCCGTCCCCTTCAACGTCGTACGCCAACTCCTCCAGCCCGCACTCGTCTCCCTCTCGCCCGACGAGGCCCGCGAATACCTCGGCGACTGGTACGAGATCGCGGGACCCGCCCTCGGCATAACAGAGCCCGGCGGAGGCCAGGCCGACCCCCAGGGCGTCTGCGAGGGCCTCGTCGAAGCGGTCTCGCGCCTCGCGCAGCTGAAATGGCCGCTCGTCCTGCTCATCGACGACGCGCACTGGGCCGACCAGGAGACCCTGCACTGGCTGGCCGCCTTCGCCCGGCGCCTGGACGAACTGCCCGTGCTCGTCGTGATCGCCCACCGGCCCGGCGACGCCAAAGGTGAGAGCGCCCGCCATCTGGCCTCGGTCGCCGCGTCGGCCCGCTCGTTCAGCACACTGCGCGCGCTCACCCCGGACGCCGCCGCGGGCCTGACCCGCGCCACACTCGGCGAGCACGCCGACGCCCCGTTCTGCCGCGAGGTGTGGGCCGTCACCGGCGGCAATCCGTACGAGTCGGTCGAACTGCTCGCCAAGGTGCAGGACAGCGAACTGGAACCGGTGGAGAGCACCGCGGACGCGCTCCGCGCCCTCAACCGCACGGCCAAGGGCCACGGCCTCATCGCCCGCCTGGAAGAGCTCGGCACCGACGCCACCCGCTTCGCCTGGGCGGCCGCCATCCTCGGCACCGCCATCTCCCTGGACATGGCCGCCTCACTTGCCGTCATGCCCCGCGACACCGCCGAACGCTGCGCGGAGCGGCTCTGCGCCGCACGCATCCTGCTCCCCGACGCGGGCGGCCTGGAGTTCGTCCACCCGCAGATCGCGAGCACGATCCTCCGCTCGATCCCCGCGGCCACCCGCACCGCCATGCACGGAGTGGCCGCCGCCGTCGTCACCCGCGACGGCCGGGGCGCCGCGGCCGCCTCCCGGCATCTGCTGGAAGTCCATCCGGAGGACGACCCCGAACTGGTCGAGCAGCTGCGCCAGGCCGCGGCCGAACACCTCGCCGTCGGCGCGCCCGACGCGGCCCGCCGCTGTCTGGAACGGGCCCTTCAGGAGCCACCGCTGCCCGAGATCCACGCGCGCGTGCTCTACGAACTGGGCTGCGCCACCCTGCTCACCTCGCCCGCCACCACCATCCGGCATCTGCGCGAGGCCCTCTCCATGCGCGGCCTCGACAGGGACCTGCGCGTCGACGCGGTCTGCCGCCTCTCCCAGGCACTCGTCCACAACGACCAACTGGAAGAAGGCCTGCGCGCCATCGTCGAGGAGACGGAGCGGCTCGACGACGGGCCCGCGCGGCTGCGCCTGCAGGCCGTGCACTACATGTGGGAGGGCATCCACGCGGGCGAGGAGGACGCACCGGGCCGGTCGCGGCGGCTCGCCGCGCTCGCCGGTCCACTCGCCGGCCGGAACAACTCCGAGCGCGCCCTGCTGATCCTGCGCGCCTTCGACGCCATGACCCGCGGCGAGAACGCGGAACTGGTCGTCGAACTCTGCGACCGTGCCCTCGTCAACGGCCGCCTCGCACCAGGGCTCGGCTGGACCGACACGGAATGGAGCTTCGAACTCCGCCTGATGCTCGGCGGTTCCTACGCCTTCTCGGACCGGCTCGACCGCGCGGAGAGCCTGTTCACCGAGGCCGTGCGCGCGTACGAGACGGCGGGCTGGAGCGGCGGACACCTCGCCCTCTCGCACGCTTTCCTCGGCTATGTGTACCGCAGGCGTGGGCGGCTGGTCGACGCCGAGCGCTCCCTGCGCGAGAGCCTGCGCCTCGCCGACCGCGTCGGCACGGGCCTGCCCATGCACTGGGAGGCGGCCAGCATGCTCATCGACACGCTGCTGGCGCGCGGGCACATCGACGAGGCGGGCGCCATCGCCGACCGCTACGGCTTCGCGCCGCCCTCCGCCTCCACGATCTACGTGCCCGACGCCCTGTCCGTACGCGGCAGACTGCTGCTCGCCCTCGGCCGCACCGGCGAGGGCCTTGGCGTACTGGAGGCCACGGCCAAGGCGTTGACGGCGCGCGGGCAGTACAACACCGTGCTCGCGCCGTGGGCGTACGACCTCGCCCGCGCCCTGGCCCACGAGGACCCCGAGCGGGCGGCGCTCCTCGTCTCCGACGCCCGCATGCAGGCCGAGCGGTTCGGCACGGACACGGCGATCGGCGAGGCCCTGCGGTGTGCCGCCGCTCTGGAGAGCGGGCCGCGCTCCATCGCCCTCTACCGCCAGGCCGCCACGTACCTGGAAGCGTCGCCCTGTGCGTACGAACACGCGGTGGCGCGCGTCGAGTACGGGATCGCGGCGGGGTCCGTGCCGGAGCTTGAGCGGGGGCTCACCTTGGCGCGGAGTTGCGGGGCGGATGGTCTCATCGACCGGGCGCTGGACCACCTGTCGCCCGCGCGGCGTTGACGGTCGGGCTTCCGGCAGCGCCCCTGCTGCGCGGGCCGCCCCGGGGGTGACGTCACGGGGCCCTGCCCCGGACCCCGGTCCTCAATCGCCGGACGGGCTTGATTTGTCAACCCGGCCTCAACCTGCCCATCACCTCCCCCGTCTCCACCATCATCCGCTCCACCAGCTCCGCGCACGACGGCACGTCCTCGATCACGCCCGCCACCTGCCCCGAAGCCATCACCCCCAGGTCCGGGCGGCCGTCCACCATCGCCGACTTCAGCATCATCGGTGTGTTCGCCGCGAGCAGCACCTGGCTCCACGTCAGGTCCTTGCCGCGCTTCATCGCGAGGCCGTCGCGTGCCATCCGCGTCCAGCTCATCCCGGAGACCTTCCGGAACGCCGCCGCGTGCCGCACCGCCCGGGCCAGGGACGCTGTTCGGCCCGACTTCTCCAGGCTCGCGACCAGCTCCGTACGCAGCATCCGGTGCGGAAGGCCGTCCAGGCGCGTGGTGACCGTGATGTCTGTGACAGAGGCCGCCAGGTAACGCGCCTTGACCGCGTCCGGGACCGTCGAGTCCGAGGTGAGCAGGAAGCGTGTGCCCATGGCCACGCCCGCCGCGCCGTACGCGAGCGCGGCGACCAGGCCGCGCCCGTCGTGGAACCCGCCCGCCGCGATCACCGGGATGTCGACCGCGTCGACGACCTGCGGAAGCAGGACCGTCGTGGCGACCTCGCCGGTGTGGCCGCCGCCCTCGCCGCCCTGCACGATCACCGCGTCCGCGCCCCACGCCGCGACCTTCTCGGCGTGCCGGCGCGCGCCGACCGAGGGGATGACCACCACGCCCGCGTCCTTGAGCTCGGCCATCAGCTCCTTGGACGGCGCCAGCGCGAAGGACGCGACCCGCACGCCCTCGTCGACGAGGATCCGGACGCGGTCGCGGGCGTCACCCGCGTCGGCCCGCAGATTGACGCCGAACGGCGCGTCCGTACGGGACTTGACCTCGCGCACCGCCGCGCGCAGCCGCTCGACCGTCATGGTCGCGGAGGCCAGGATGCCGAGCGCCCCGGCGTCGGCCGTGGCCGATACCAGACGGGGGCCCGCGACCCAGCCCATGCCGGTCTGCACGATCGGGTGCCGCACTCCGACCAGCCTGGTCAGCGGCGTCTCGATGACGGGCGGGGCCGGTGTCACGCGCGTACCTCGCGCTCGCGCAGGCCCCGTGGGTCCACGACCTCGCGGATCAGCCGTAGCTCCTCGTCGGTCGGCTCACGGGTGCACGGGACGTCGTCCGGCACGGACAGCGCGAAACCCGTCGCCTCGCGCACCTGGCCGAGCGTGACGCCCGGGTGCAGGGACACCGGCCGCATCGCGTGGTCGGGCGTGGCGAAGTCGAAGACGCCGAGGTCGGAGACGACGCGGCGCAGGTCGTGGAAGCGGGTCGCGGAGGGCCCAGCGGCGGCCGCGCTGTCGTAACCGACACCGCTGATCATGTCGACCTTCTCGACGAAGACCCGCGTCGAATGCCTCGGAATCCAGTAACTCACGGGGTTGTTGATCGTGTTGGCCGGGGCGCCGCGCACGCCGAGCAGCTGCCGCTGGGGGCGCTCCCAGTCGCCGATGCAGGAGATGTTCTGGTTCCCGAAGCGGTCGATCTGGCTCGCGCCCATCAGCACGTGCCGTTTGCCGCCCATCACCATCGTCAGGTGCTTGCGGTACGGCAGCCAGCCCTCCGTCACGCTCGACGCGGCGCCCACCGCCGGGACGTCGCCGATGAGCAGCGCCTCGCCGTCCGTGAGCAGCAGGTCGGGGGAGAAGGTCAGCTTGGCGAGACGTGCGCCGATGGACGGGATCGTGCCCATGGGGGAGGCGAGGATCTCGCCGCCGTCCCGCCAGGCCTCGGCGCAGGCGATCACGCAGTACTCGGCGCGGCTGGCGGTCCGCCCGGTCGTCGTCGCACCGGTCCGCGTCATCGCTGCTCCTTGTGCCAGGCCTGGACGGCCAGTTGGTAGTCCCGCTCCGTACCGGTGAGGAAGCGGTCGTGGAAGGCCTCCCAGGCCCGCGGGTCGGCGGCGGCGGTCGCGTACGCCTTCTGGAAGGGCTCGTCGCGGGCGTAGTCGGGCGCGCAGGACGTGAAGTGCGCGCCCTTGGGCGTCTCGGTCACGCCCGTCACCGAATGCCGGGAGATCAGCATGGTCTGGGGCGCGGCATGCGCGGTGAGCTCTCCGGAGTCGACGATCCGCTCGCACGAGACGTACGCGGTGTCGGACGCCTCGCAGAACAGGTCGTCGAAGTAGGGGTCCGGGCCCAGATACTGGCCGTTGCCGAACCGGTCGGCGCGGTTCATGTGCACCAGCGCCGCGTCCATCCGCAGGGCGGGCACGGCGACCAGATCCTCCGCGTCCTCGTACGGCGAAGTGACCGTACGCAGGTGGGGGTTGACCCGCAGCACATCGGAGCCGAGGCCCGCGCGGATCGGCAGGAACGGCAGTCGCTGGGCGCCCGCGGTGAGGCCCTGCATGAACATCGCCTCGTCCAGCTCGACGAGTTCGAAGGCGCCACGCTCGCGTGCGGCACGGAAATGCGGCTCCAGGGGGATCGAGTCGAGTGTCGTGAACGCCGTGACCAGCTTGCGGATCCGGCCGGCCGCGGCGAGCAGGCCGACGTCCGGGCCGCCGTACGCGACGACGGTCAGTTCCGTGACGCCGGACCGCAGCAGCGCACGCACCAGCGCCATCGGTTTGCGGCGCGAGCCCCAGCCGCCGATGCCGAGCGTCATACCGCTCTCCAGGCGCCCCACGATCTCGTCGGGCGTCATCGCCTTGGCTGTTCGCTTGGATGTCTGTGCGGTGTGTGTCATGCCCTGACCTCCCCTTGCGTCCCGAAGTCCTCACGGATGCGGTCGGCGAGGCCGCTGAGGTTCGCCTCGAAGGTGAAGCCCTGTTCGAAGCGGTAGCTGTGGTGGACGTCGACCGGGTCGATGCCGTTGATCGCGGCCTTCGCGAAGCGCAGCAGTGTGCCGTCCTTGCGGGCGATCTCGTACGCCAACTCCAGGGCGGCGTCGTGCAGCTCCGCGCGCGGGACGACCCGCCACACCGAGCCGTGCGCGTGCAGCTCGGCGGCCGTCGCGGTGCGCGAGGTGTAGTACAGGGCGCGCATCAGATGCTGCGGGACCAGGCGGGCCAGATGTGTGGCCGCGCCGAGCGCGCCCCGGTCCAGCTCGGGCAGGCCGAAGGTGGCCTCCTCGCTCGCCACGATCGCGTCCGCGTTGCCCACCAGGCCTATGCCGCCGCCCAGGCAGAATCCGTGCACGGCGGCGACGACCGGCACCTCGCAGTCGTAGACAGCCGAGAACGCCGCGTAGCAGCCGCGGTTGGCACCGATCAGCGCGCCGTGGCCGCTGTCGCGCTGCATCTCCTTGATGTCCACACCCGCGTTGAACCCACGGCCCTCGGCCGCAAGCACCACGCAGCGCGTGGCGGGGTCGCGGCCGGCGGTGCGGACGGCGTCCGCCACGTCATACCAGCCCTGGACGGGCAGGGCGTTGACGGGCGGATAGTCGACGGTGACGACGGCCACGCCCTTGTCCGGGACGGAGGTGGAGACAGACATCAGAGGATCCGCTACCTTTCGACCACACGCCTTCAACCAAACATTTGTTAGTTGGAAAGGTAGCAGCGATGACTGACACCCGACAGGTGGTCGTCGTCACCGGCGGCACCCGCGGCGTCGGCGCCGGGATCGCCCGCGGTTTCCTCGCCGCCGGGGCGCGCGTCGTCGTCTGCGCTCGCAGGCCGCCCGACAAGCCGGTCGAAGCGGCGGGCGCCACCGCCGACTTCCGCCCGCTGGACCTGCGTGACGCCGAGGCGGCCCACGCCTTCTTCGGCGCGGTGGCCGCCGACCACGGCGCGGTGGACGCGCTCGTGAACAACGCGGGCGGCACGCCGTTCGGCCTCCTCGCCGACTCCGCCCCGGCCCGCCAGGCCAAGATCGTCGAACTGAACCTGCTGGCCCCGCTGTACGCCTCGCTCGCCGCGTACGAGGTGATGCGCGCCCAGGAGACGGGCGGCACCATCACGATGATCGGCAGCGTCAGCGGCACGCGGCCCTCGCCGGGCAGCGGGGCGTACGGCGCCGCGAAGGCGGGCCTGGAGAACCTCGCCCGGACCATGGCGGTCGAATGGGCGCCGACCGTGCGGGTCAACACGGTCGTCCTCGGCCTCGCCCGCACCGAGAGCGCCCACCTCCACTACGGCGACGAAGAGGGCATCGCCGGGGTCGCCCGCACTGTTCCGCTGGGCCGCCTCGCCGACCCGTCCGACGTGGGCGACGCCTGCGTCTTCCTCGCCTCCGACCGAGCCCGGTACATCAGCGGCGCCGCACTCCAGCTGCACGGCGGCGGCGAACGCCCCGCCTTCCTGGACGCCGCCTCCGTCAATCAGTGAGCGCCACCTAAGGGAGTTGCCGCATGACTTCAGCCGCCACGTCAGCCGTCACGTCAGCCGCCGCTTCAGCCGCCACGTCCGGAATCTGCGTGGGCCGCGTCGTGATCGTCACGGGCGCGGGCCGTGGCCTCGGCCGTGCCCACGCGCGCGCGTACGCGGCCGAGGGCGCCAAGGTCGTCGTCAACGACCTCGGCGTGGGGCCCGACGGCTCCGGGGAGTCGGGCGGGCCCGCGCACGCCGTGGTCGAGGAGATCCGCGCGGCGGGCGGCGAGGCCGTCGCGCACGGCGGTGACATCGCGACGTCCGAGGGCGCGGCCTCACTGGTGCGGGCCGCCCTGGACACGTACGGCCGCCTCGACACCCTCGTCAACAACGCGGGCTTCCTGCGCGACCGGATGCTGGTCAACCTCGACGAGGACGACTGGGACGCCGTGATGCGGGTCCACCTCAAGGGGCACTTCCTGCCCTTGAAGCACGCGGGAGCGCACTGGAGGGCCGAGGTGAAGGCCGGCCGCGCGCCGCACGCGTGCGTGGTCAACACCAGCTCCGGGGCGGGGTTGCTGGGCAGCGTGGGACAGGGCAACTACAGCGCCGCCAAGGCCGGCATCCTCGGCCTCACCCTGGTCGCCTCCGCCGAACTGGCCGCCTACGGAGTCCGAGTCAACGCCATCGCCCCCGCCGCCCGCACCCGCATGACGGAACAGACCTTCGCCGACACCATGGCCGCCCCCGAGGACGGCGGCTTCGACGCGATGGCCCCGGAGAACGTCTCCCCGCTGGTCGTCTGGCTGGGCTCCGCCGCCTCGGCCGGGGTCACCGGCCGCGTCTTCGAGGCGGAAGGAGGCCGCATCACGGTCATGGAGGGCTGGCGCCCCGGCCCCACCGCGGACAAGGGCGCCCGCTGGTCACCGGCGGAGGCGGGAGAGGCGGCCCGCGAACTCCTCACCGGCGCGGAGCCGCCGCAGCCGGTGTACGGGGCACGGTGAAGGGGCGCGATGAAGGGGGCACGCGCGCGTGCCGTCCCTTGCCCCCCCGGCGGTCTTCACCTACCACTCCTCGTCTCCTCGGCGAGTACGCGCTGCGCCACCGCGAACGCCGCGTTGGCCGCCGGTACTCCGCAGTAGACCGCCGTCTGCAGCAGGACGGCGCCGATCTCCTCCGGAGTGAGGCCGTTGCGGCGGGCCGCGCGGACGTGCAGGGCGAGTTCGTCGAGGTGGCCGTGGGCGACGAGCGCGGTCAGCGTGATCATGCTGCGTTCGCGGCGCGGCAGTGTGGGGTCGGTCCAGATCTCGCCCCACGCGTAGCGGGAGATGAAGTCCTGGAAGCGGGCTGTGAAGGGCGTGGTGTTGGCCTGGGCGCGGTCGACGTGTGCGTCGCCGAGCACGGCGCGCCGCACGGCCATGCCGTTGCCCGCCGGGCCGGTCGAGTCGCCGAAGTGCGCGCGCAGGGCGGCCGTCACGGCGGCGGGGCGCTCCGCGGGCGCCAGATGCGAGGCGCCCGCGAGTTCCATGAGGGACGCGCCCGGCACCGCGTCGACGATCTCCCGTGCGTGGGTGGGCGGTGTCGCCGGATCCTCGCGCCCGGCGATCACCAGCGTGGGCGCGGTGATGGCCGGCATGGCGTGCCGCAGGTCGTACGCGGCCAGGGCGTCGCAGCACGCGGCGTACGCGCCCGGGTCGGCGGCCCGATGGTCCGCCACCAGGGCGGGCACCGTGAAACCGGGCGTGAACCAGCGCTGCGGCGCCGACTCCGCGAGTGCGGCCAGGCCCTCGCGGCGCACGGTCGCGGCCCGTTGGCGCCACGGCTCGGCGCCGCCGAAGTGCGCGGAGGTACAGATCGCGGCGAGGCCCGTCACGCGCTCCGGGTGGTGGGCCGCGAGATGCAGTCCGACGGCCCCGCCGATCGAGACACCCGCGTACGCGAAGCGGTCGATGCCGAGCGCGTCGGCGAGCGCGAGGACGAGCCCGGCGAGGTCGGCGACCGTGGCGCCGGGCCCGATCAGCTCCGCGGGGGAGCCGCCGTGGCCGGGCAGGTCCCAGCGCACGACCCGGTGGGCCGTGGCGAGTTCGGGCGCGACGGCGTCCCACAGGGCGGTCGAGGTGCCGAGGGACGGGCCGAGGAGGAGCGGGGGAGCGGTGTCCGGCCCCTCGGTGGTGTGGTGCGGCAGCCCGCCGGTGGTGTCGATGGTCAACGTCGCTCCAAGGCGCGGTCGGTGAGGGTGCCGGCGGAGCCGGTGTAACGGGTGGGGTCGGTGAGTTCGGTGAGATCGACGTCCTTCAGAGCGGGCTCCACCAGCAGGCTGTCAGCCAGGACCTCCGTCAGCGGGCGCCCTTCGGTGCGGGTACGCAGTGCCGCGTCGGTCAGCAGCTGCTTCGCGCGGGCCCGCCCGAGCAGCGGCGTGAGCTCGGCGGCGAGCCGCTCGGACACGATCAACCCGCCGGTCAGGTCCAGGTGTTCCCGCATGGCCTCCGCGTGGACGCGCAGCCCCTCGGCCATCTCGGCCGCGTCACGGGCGGCGCCTCCCGCCAGGCGGAGCAGGTCGCGCAGAGGTTCCCACTCGGCGTGCCAGGCGCCCGCGGGCCGCTCGTCCTCGGCGACCAGCGAGCCGTACAGGGTGGCCGCCAGGGCGGGGGCGCGGCGCGCGGCGGCGGCGATGAGCGTGGCGCGGACCGGGTTCGCCTTGTGCGGCATCGCGGACGAACCGCCACCGGAGCCTTCGGAGAGCTCGGCGATCTCGGTGCGGGAGAGCGTGAGCACGTCCGCCGCCGCCTTGCCCAGGGCCCCCGCGGTGAAGGCGAGGGCGGACGCCAGGTCGGCCACGGGGGTGCGGAGGCTGTGCCAGGGGATCAACGGCTCGGCCAGCCCCAGCGCGCACGCGAAGACCCCCGGCAGCCCCTCGACGATCCCGCCACCCCGCGAAGCGGACACCCCACCTGAAACAGAAGTACCACCACTCGCACCACCACTCGCCCCCCGCCCCCTTGCGTCCGGCCCCCCAGCCACCCCCGAAGCCCACACGCCATACACCCCGAACACCGCCAACGTCCCCGCCGCACCGCCCAGTTGCACAGGCAGCGCCCCCCGCACCCGCGCGACCCGGTCCCGTGCGTCGAGTACCAGTGAGCGCCAGCCCGCGGCCTTCAGGCCGAATGTCGTCGGTACCGCGTGCTGCGTCAGGGTGCGGCCCGGCATCACCGTGTTCCGGTGCCGCGACGCGAGGCGGGACAGGGCGTGTTCCGTGCGGGTCAGGTCCGTGAGGAGCAGGTCCAGTGTCCGCGCGGAGAGCAGCATCAGGGCCGTGTCGAGGATGTCCTGGCTCGTCGCGCCCCGGTGGACGTAGGGCGCCGCGTCGGCCGGTACCGCCGCCGTCAGGTCCGCCACCAGGGGGATCACCGGGTTGCCGCCCTCCCGCGCGCGGAGTGCGAGGGAGCGGGCGTCGAAGCGGGCGGCGTCCGAGGCCGCTTCCGTGACAGCGGCGGCCGCCTCCGGAGGGGCGAGGCCCACCGCCGCCTGCGCGCGCGTCAGCGCCGCCTCGGCGTCCAAGAGGGCCTGGAGGAAGGCGATGTCACCGGTCGCCTCCTCGGCGGCGGAGCCCGCCGAGCCGGGGGAGAACAGGCCGGTCACAGGAGTTCCAGGAAGACCGTTTCGCCCGCGCCCTGGAGCCGGATGTCGAACCGGTACGTATGCGCGGCCTCGCCCCGCGCGATCAGCGTGGCACGCCGGTCCGCGTCCAGGGAGCCGAGCAGCGCGTCGCCGGGTTCGTCCACCACGTACGCGCGCGTGTAGAGGTGATGCAGCAGCCCGCGCGCGAAGACGGCCAGCGAGATGTACGAGACGCCGCCCGGCGGCAGCGTCCGTACCGCCCAGTGCCCGTCCGCGTCCGTCGGCACCCGGCCGAACCCGGTGAACGCGACGCCGTCACGCCCGATGACCCGCCCCGTCACGGGGTCGCGCCGCAGCGAGCCGGGGGCGCCCTCCCGCGAGCCGTCCGGAGCGGGCTGCCAGGTCTCGATGAGGGCATCGGGGACGGGCTGCCCCGCGCCGTCGTACACGTACCCGTGCAGCGTGATGGTGTCCGGGTCGCCGACGGGCGCCACCTCACCGCCGCGCGGGAAGGGCAGCGCGTAGCCGTAGAAGGGCCCTACGGTCTGGGAGGGCGTGGGGAGCGGCGTGGAAGCGGACGTGGAAGTGGACGTGGGCATCAGTGGTGGTCGCCTTCCTCGAAGAGGGTCGCGGACGGGCCGTCCAGGACGATGTCCCAGCGGTAGCCCAGCGACCACTCGGGGACGGACAGGTCGTGGTCGTAGGCGCAGACGAGGCGCTCCCGCGCCGACTCGTCGGTCACCGAGCGCAGAACCGGGTCGTAAGGGAAGAGCGGGTCCCCGGGAAAGTACATCTGCGTGACGAGGCGCTGGGCGAACGCCGTGCCGAAGAGCGAGAAGTGGATGTGCGCGGGACGCCAGGCGTTGACGTGGTTGCGCCACGGGTAGGCGCCCGGCTTGATGGTCGTGAAGGAGTACGCTCCTTCGTCGTCGGTCAGGCAGCGGCCGAAGCCCGTGAAGTTCGGGTCGAGGGGTGCCGGGTGCTGGTCCAGCTGGTGGGCGTAGCGCCCGGAGGCGTTGGCCTGCCACAGCTCGACCAGCTGGCCGCGCACGGGCCGCCCGCCGCGGTCCAGGACCCGGCCGCTCACGGTGATCCGCTCGCCGAGCGGCTCGCCCTGGTGCTGCCGCGTCAGATCGCGGTCCAGGGCGGTCACGTCGGTGACGCCGAACGCGGGGCCGGTCAGCTCCACCGCCTCGGGGTCGCGCAGTGGTATCAGCGGCTGCTTCGGGTGGCGGTGATGGCTGCTGCGGTAAGGCGGGTAGTCGCGCGGCGGATGGTGCCCGTGGGCGGCCGACGCGGCCTGTGCCTTGGCGACCTCGGTGTCTATCGCGTCCTGGGTGAGCCCGTCGGGCAGCGGCCCGCTGGACGAGCGCCGGGTGGACGAGCGCTCGGTGGACGAGCGCCCGGTGGACGAGGGCTCGGTGGACGGCGGCTCGGCCGAGGGGGTGGAGGAAGTGGTCAGGGTCATCTCTTGCGGCTCCTGGTGTGCGGCCATGCTGATGGCTCCATGAGGACGTGACGGAGGGCGGGCGCCGGGACCGGCAGGCGGCCTATGGCGTACTCCCCGGCAGCCGGACCTCGGCCGCCGTCTTCGCGACGACCTCCTCGACCGTGCACCCCGGGGCCAACTCGACCAGCGCCAGGCCGTCCTCCGTCACATCGAGAACGCACAGATCGGTGATGATCCGGTCCACGCACCCCTTGCCGGTCAGCGGCAGCCCGCACTCCTCGACGATCTTCGCGGAGCCGTCCTTCGCGGTGTGCGCCATGACGACGATGACGGTGCGCGCGCCGTGCACCAGGTCCATCGCGCCGCCGATCCCGGTGATCATCTTTCCGGGGACCGCCCAGTTGGCGAGGTCCCCGCGCGCGGAGACCTGCATCGCGCCGAGCACGGCGGCATCGATGTGGCCGCCGCGGATCATCCCGAAGGAGAGCGCCGAGTCGAAGTAGGCGGCGCCCGGCAGGACGGTCACGGTCTCCTTGCCCGCGTTGATCAGGTCCGGGTCGACCTCGGCCTCGGTGGGGTAGGGGCCCACTCCGAGGATGCCGTTCTCGGACTCCAGGACCACCTCGACGCCCGGCGGCAGGTGGTTGGGGATCAGTGTGGGCAGGCCGATGCCCAGGTTCACGTACTGGCCGTCGCGGAGTTCGCGCGCGGCGCGGGCGGCCATCTGCTCGCGGGTCCAGGGCATCAGCCGTTCACCGTCCGCTTCTCGATCCGCTTGTCCGCCGCCTGCTCCGGGGTGAGCGCGACCACGCGCCGTACGTAGATCCCCGGCAGGTGCACCGCGTCCGGGTCGATCTCGCCCGGCTCCACCAGCTCCTCCACCTCGGCGACGGTGACGCGTCCCGCCATGGCCGCGAGGGGGTTGAAATTGCGGGCGGACTTGTTGAAGACGAGGTTGCCGTGCCGGTCGCCCCTGGCCGCCCGCACCAGCGCGAAGTCGGTGCGGATGCCGTGCTCGAGGACGTACGGGGTGCCGTCGAACTCCCGCACCTCCTTGGCCGGGGACGCCAGCGCGACCCCGCCCGAGCCGTCGTAGCGCCACGGCAGTCCGCCGTCGGCGACCTGCGTGCCCACCCCGGCCGGGGTGTAGAACGCCGGGATGCCCGCGCCGCCCGCCCGCAGCCGCTCGGCCAGCGTGCCCTGCGGGATCATCTCGACCTCCAGCTCACCGGCCAGGTACTGCCGGGCGAACTCCTTGTTGGCGCCGATGTAGGAACCGGTCACGCGGGCGATGCGGCCCGCCGACAGGAGCGTCGCGAGGCCCGAGTCCAGCGCGCCGCAGTTGTTGGAGACCACCCGCAGGTTCGAGGCCCCGGATCCGTGCAGCGCCCGTATCAGCTCGTTCGGCACGCCGCTCAGGCCGAAGCCGCCGACCGCGAGCGACGCACCGTCCCCGATGTCGGCCACCGCCTCCGCGGCCGTGGCCATCACCTTGTCCATCCGCCCAGCCCCCTCTCCTCCGGCCCGATCAACATCAAACAATTAATCAGGGCACTGACTATTTCTGCGAGGATAGGAGTGCGCGAAGTCCCTGGCAAGAGCAGGCGGTAGTGCGGCTGCCGAGCAGGTATTGTTCAGTGCACCGACGAAAGTGGACGGACGAACTGACGAGAACCGTCGAGGAAGCGGAGGACCCCATGGCCGCGGTGGACCTTGCCACCCACCCCGGGCACCTGGCCCGGCGCCTGCAACAGGCGCACTACCTCCTGTGGAACACGATGGTCTCCGAAGAGATCACCTCACCCCAGTTCGCCGTCCTCAACGCCCTCGTCGCCGAGCCCGGCCTCGACCAGCGCACCGTGGGGGAGCGGGTGGGCCTCGACCGCTCCACCGTCGCCGAGGTCATCAGCCGGCTCATCCGCCGCGAGCTGCTCGACAAGGTCCGCGACCCGCAGGACGGCCGCCGCTATCTGCTGCGCCTCACCGACGAGGGCAGGCGCACGCACCGCAAGCTGACCGTGCGCACCGCCCGCATGAACCAGGTGTTCCTCGCGCCGCTCTCCACCGACGAGCAGACCGTGTTCTTCGACCTGATCCAGCGCGTCGCGGACGCGGCCGAAGGACTGCGCAACCCCGCCGAGCCGCTGACGGCTCCCAAGGCCTGAGCCGCTCACGCCTTCGCGTACACCACCCACACCTGCCCCTTGGCGAACGGCAGCGGCTTGCCGTCGGGCGTCGTGAACTCCGTGCCGTCCCCGGCGGACGGCCGCTTCCAGCGCGCCTCGTAGGCCCGCCCGTCCCGCAGGACGCGCGCTGTCCCCTCGCCGACCGTCTCGGTGAACGGCGAGACGCTGCCCGACCGGTCGTGGAAGCGGGAGGACCGTACCTTCACGTCCTGTACGACGACCGTGGACGCGCCCAGCTCCTTGCCGTCGGAGGTGCGGGCCCGCTCGCCGTCCATGGCGATGCGCCAGCGGCCCTCGTACTCCACCCAGTCGAAGGTGAAGCGGGCCGCCGGGAACCTGACCGTCCGGTGCGTCTGCGGGGTGCCGCCCGCCGGGCGCGGCCCGAACCGGAACCCGGTGCTCTCCAGGGCGCCCGCGCGCGGGTCGGCCTTCAGCGCCTCGGGCCGTACGAAGAGGTTGTGCGGCGCGGCCTTGTCACTGTCCCGGTAGTAGGCGTCCTCGGGCACCTTGTCCGGCGGCAGCGCGCGCACGGGGGCGCCGGCGATCAACGGGAGAAGCTTCGACTGGGCCCCCGAGAAGGCGAACACGGGCCGGTCGAACTGGCGCAGGAGTTCCAGATCCGTCTCGCGCGCGCTGCGCACCGGCCCGATCGCGGGCGGCAGCCGCGACGCGTACACGGCCATCAGGCGGCTCAGCCCCGCCTCCACCTGCTCGACGTACACGACGTCCGCGGCGTCGAGACCGCTCTGCGGGCGCGCCTGAGGGACATTGTCGATCTTCACGGCGAGGACGGTGCCACCGTCGTCAGGGGCGCCGCCCGCGGACGGTCCCCTCCCGTCGGGTTGCACCGTGCAGGCGGCCGCCAGGGCGGCGAGCAGCACCGCCCCGGCCCGTCTGCGCGTCCGCGTCCACCGTCTCATGCGTACGTCATACCCCGTACGCCCCCGTTCTCAGCCGAGGTCGAGGGCGTTGCGCAGACCGAGTCGGTAGCGGGTGCGGTCATGGCGCTTGGCGAGCTCGATCGCCGGGGCGCGGTACATCGGCGTCACCGTGCACGGCTTCTGGTCCGAACCCGTCTGCTTCAGCAGCGCGTTGACGGCCTGGCGGGCCGACGCGTTGGCGCCCTCCATCGTCGCCAGGTCGATGTCCACGGACACATAGTCTCCGGAGAGGAAGAGGTTGGGGATCTTCGTCGCGGCCGAGGGGCGGTTGTGGAGGGTGCCGACGGGGTGGATGAGGAGTTGGTCCTCGTTGGTGGGGTTCGGTGTGCCGAGGCCGTCGACGCCCGGGTCGAGGAACCACGAGTGCAGCTTGCCGTCGCTCAGGACCGTCTTGCCGGTGTCGTTCAGTGCGGCCTTGAGCTGCGCCCACACCTCCTTGGCGACCTCGTCGCGGGTGCACTGCTTGGCCGTCTTGCCGTACAGGATGCCCGGCTTGTCCCACTCGGAGATGTCCACCGACAGACAGTCGACCGCGACGCCGTCGCCGTAGTCGGCGGGGAAGTCGCGCTCGGGCCAGTGGCCCGCCTGCGCGATGCCGGTCAGCGACCAGGGCGAGTCGATGCAGTTGAAGTGGCCCTTCACGAGCGGCGGGCGCTCGGTCAGATAGAACTGGATGCCCGTCATCCAGTCCGTCTGGAGCTTGTCGCAGCGCGCCAGCTGCGGGTCCGCCGCCTTCATCGCGGCGCTCCACGTCCGGCGCGCGTGCTCCACCGGCATGGCCTGCACGTAGTGGTCGGCGGTGATGTCACGCCGTACGCCCTCGGGGTCCTCGAACACCGTCTTGGTGATCCGACCGCCGCCGAACGCCAGTTCGCGCACCGTCCAGCCGATGCGGAACTCGACGCCGAGCGACTTCAGATGCGTCACCCACGGGTCGATCCACGCCTCGTTCGTGGGCGCGTTCAGGATCCGGTCGGGCGGGCCGTCGGCGCCCTGGCCCAGCGCGTTGAAGACGAAGGCCTCGCCGATGCTGCCCACCGTGCGGGTACTCGCCTCCTCGGCCTTCGTCGCGACGATGTTGCGGGTGATGCCGATCGCGAGGATGCGCTGATAGTCCTTCGACATCCTCTCGGCGCGCACGAAGTCCCACCAGGGCGTCGACTCCCAGTCGTCGTCGCGGCGCTCGTCGCAGCTGGTGAGGAAGACCAGGGCACGGTTCACGAAGTACGCGACCTCGTGCGCCGGAAGATTGAACGCGGTGTCCAGCAGCGCGGTGAGCGCGCGGGCGATGTCGTCCGGGGTGAGCTTCTCCGGCTCGCTGCCCGGCCACGGGATCGGCATGCGGAGGTCCTCGCGGCCGGTGCGCGCGAACGACATCTCGCGGGGCGCGACGAGGTTGTCCCACACGCCGTTGGCGTTCCCCGGGAAGGGGATGCGGCGCATCGTGTCGGGGAGGTTGTGGTAGATCCCCGGGATGAAGCGGAAGCCGTGCTCACCGGGCAGCGGCCTGCGGTTGCCCTTCGCGCTGTTCGGTACGTCCATGCTGCGGGCCTTGCCGCCGAGCTCCCTGCGCTCGTAGACCGTCACGGCGAAGCCGCGCTCGGCCAGCTCGTGGGCGGCCGTCAGCCCCGCGACACCGCCGCCGAGTACGGCCACGGACTGCTTCGCCCGCGGCGCGCCCGGCGCGGCGGCCGCCGCGGGCAGCGTGCCCGCCGCCACGCCCAGCGCGGCGGCACCGCCGACCGCCGCCGCCCCCGCGACGAACCCCCGCCGCGTGCTTCCCTCTCCACCACTGCGCCCCATGCCCCGTCCCCCTTACTCCTACTTACTCCCAGTAACTGACGTGTCAGGCGCAGGAGCATACGGTCGCGGTCGGTGAGGCGGAAGATACGGCGGTGCCGCTTCACACTTTGGCGTGAATGCGGTGCGGGGGAGCCGGACGAGGGTGCGTCAGTTCTCCGGCCCCGGTACGTCCGTCCCCAGTACGTCCGTGAGGGAGTACCGCACCGGTTCCTCCAACTGGGCGTAGGTGCAGCTCTCCGGGTCCCGGTCGGGGCGCCATGTGCGGAACCGCGCCGTGTGACGGAAGCGCCGCCCGCCTTCCATGTGGTCGTACGCCACTTCGCAGACCCGTTCGGGGCGCACCGGTACCCACGACAGGTCCTTCTTCCCCGACCAGCGGCTCGGTGCCCCCGGCAGCCGCGCCGACTCGTGCGCCGCCTCGTCCCCCCAGGCCGCCCACGGGTGCGCCTCCGCCGATTCCATCCGCAGCGGCTCCAGCTCCTCGACCAGCTCCGCCCGCCGCTTCATGGTGAACGCCGCGGCGACGCCCACGTGCTGCAGGGCGCCCCCGCCGTCGTACAGACCGAGGAGGAGCGAGCCGACGACGGGGCCGCTCTTGTGGAAGCGGTACCCCGCGACCACGCAGTCCGCCGTGCGCTCGTGCTTGACCTTGAACATGGCACGCTCGTCCTGGCGGTAGAGCAGATCGAGCGGCTTGGCGATGACACCGTCGAGGCCCGCGCCCTCGAACTCCTCGAACCAGCGCCGCGCCACCTCCGTGTCGGTGGTCGCCGGCGCGACGTGGACGGGTGGCGTCACCCCGGACAGGGCCGCCACCAGGCGTTCGCGGCGTTCGCCCATGGGGGTGGTGAGCAGGGACTCGTCCGCGAGGGCGAGCAGGTCGAAGGCGACGAACGAGGCGGGGGTGCGCTCGGCCAGCAGCGCGACGCGCGAGGCCGCCGGGTGGATGCGCTCGGTGAGCGCGTCGAAGTCCAGGTGCCCGTCCCTGGCGATCACGATCTCGCCGTCCAGCACGGAGCGGGCCGGGAGCCGCTCGCGCAGCGCCTCCACGAGTTCGGGGAAGTAGCGGGTGAGGGGCTTGCCGGTACGGCTGCCGACCTCGATGTCGTCTCCGTCGCGGAAGACGATCGCGCGGAAGCCGTCCCACTTGGCCTCGTACTGCATGCCCGGCGGGATCTTCGCCACGGGCTTGGCGAGCATGGGCTTCACGGGCGGCATCACCGGCAGATCCATACTCCGATTCTGTGGTGATTCGCTCCATACCGCCCGGTGTGCGCCGCATGTCCCGTCCGCTTAGCGTGGCTCCATGGGTGAAGCCGAGGGCAAGAGCGCCAAGGGCAGGAGCGCGGCCGTGGAGATCGACACGGGGGAGCGGACGGTACGCCTGTCCAGCCCCGACCGGGTGGTCTTCCCCGAGCGGGGTTTCACCAAGATGGACGTCGCCCAGTACCTCGTGGCCGTCGGACCGGGCATCCTGCGCGCGCTCAGGAACCGGCCCACCACCCTGCAGCGCTACCCGGACGGGGCGGCCGGGGAGTTCTTCTACCAGAAGCGGGTCCCGAAGAACCTGCCCGACTGGATCCCCACCGCCACCATCGCCTTCCCCAGCGGCCGCACCGCGGACGAGATGTGCCCCACCGAGGTGGCCGCCGTCATCTGGGCGGCCCAGTACAACGCGCTCACCTTCCACCCCTGGCCGGTACGGCGCGACGACCTCGACCACCCCGACGAACTCCGCATCGACCTCGACCCGCAGCCCGGCACGGACTACGCCGACGCGGTACGGGCCGCGCACGAACTCCGCGCCGTCCTGGACGAGTTCGGCGGTCTGGTCGGCTGGCCCAAGACGTCCGGCGGCCGCGGCCTGCACGTGTTCGTGCCCATCGAAGCGCGCTGGACCTTCACCCAGGTGCGGCGGGCCGCGATCGCCTGCGGCCGCGAGCTGGAGCGCCGGATGCCGGAGCGGGTCACGACGGCGTGGTGGAAGGAGGAGCGGGGCGCGCGGATCTTCGTGGACTACAACCAGACGGCCAGGGACCGCACGATCGCCTCCGCCTACTCGCTGCGGGCCCGCCCGCACGCCCCGGTGTCGGCCCCGCTGCGGTGGGACGAGGTCGACGACGCGGCGCCCGAGGACTTCGACCTCGCCACCATGCCGGAGCGCTTCGCGAAGCTCGGCGACGTCCACGCGCGCATGGAGGACCGGGCCCACTCCCTCGAAGCGCTCCTGGAGCTCGCCGACAAGGACGAGAGGGACCACGGTCTCGGCGACCTGCCGTACCCGCCGGAGTACCCGAAGATGCCGGGCGAGCCCAAGCGGGTACAGCCGAGCCGGGCCAGACACGAGGACTGACCCGGCACGTACGAGGACCGACCCGGCCGACAGCCGGCGGAGCGTCAGTCCGTGAAGCGGGTCAGGACGCCGCCGAGGGACTCGAAGCCCTGGACGCTCGGCCCCCACGCCCTCCCGTCCCACCACTTGTGGTGCAGCGCGGAGTCGGTGCCCCGGACGAACACGTCGAGCCGGTTCGCTTCCCAGGCGACCGCGGTCGGCGAACTCGTGCAGATCCCGCCGAGCGATTCCCAGCCCTTGATGCTCGGGCCCCACGCGCTCCCGTCCCACCACTTGTGGTACAGCGCCGAGTCGGTGCCGATCACGAACAGATCGAGGCGGTTGGCTCCCCACGAGACGGCGGCGGGCGTTCCCTCACAGATCCCGCCGAGCGATTCCCAGCCCTTGACGCTCGGGCCCCAGGCGTTCCCGTCCCACCACTTGTGATAGAGCGCGGAGTCCGTCCCGATCACGAACAGATCCAGCCTGTTCTGCCCCCACGAAACAGCGACGGGCTCGCCCATGCAGGTGCCGCCGAGCGATTCCCAGTCCTTGATGCCCGGGCCCCACGCGTTTCCGTCCCACCACTTGTGGTACAGCGCCGAATCCGTCCCGATCACAAAGAGATCCAGCCGGTTCGCACCCCAGGACACCGCTTTCGGCTTGGTCATACAGATTCCGCCGAGCGATTCCCATCCCTTGATGCTCGGGCCCCACGCGTTTCCGTTCCACCACTTGTGGTGCGTCGCCGAGTCGGTGCCGGTGACAAAGAGGTCGAGCCGGTCGGGGCCCCAGGAAATGGCCTCGGGCGCGCTGGTGCAGATTCCGCCGAGGGATTCCCAGTCCTTGACGCTCGGGCCCCACGCGTTTCCGTCCCACCATTTGTGGAACAGCGCCGAATCCGTCCCGATGACGAAGACGTCGAGCCGGTCGTGCGCCCACGCGAGCGCCGTCGGCGGACTCGTGCAGATCCCGCCGAGCGACTCCCAGCCCTTGATGTCCGGGCCCCAGGCCCTGCCGTTCCACCACTTGTGGTAGAGCGCGGAGTCGGTGCCGATGCCGAAGACGTCGAGGCGGTCCGACTCCCACGACACCACGGGTCCCGAGGCGGGCGAAGGGCCGTACATCGCGTGCACGGCGGCGATGTCGTCCGTGCTGAGGCCGGTGCGCTGGCCGATGGCGGCGCCCTGCACGGTCGGCACGATCGTGTCCTGGCCGTTGCTGGAGAACGCGTTGCGCGGGTAGTGCATGATCGAGCCGTAGTCGTACGGGCCCACGTCGTCGCCGTCGGTGATGTGCTGGTCGAAGTTGTGCTCGAAGCCCTGGGTGATGTTGGCCCAGATGATCGTCACGAACTGGTCGCGGTCCTCACGGCTCTGCTCGTGCCACAGGCCGATCGCGTGCCCGATCTCGTGCACGCAGTTCCCCGTCGTACAGCCGGCGGCGAGCGTGATGCTCTGCGAACCGCCTCGCCGGCCCACGAACGACGAGCAGCCGCCGCCCGGCACGAAGCGCACGAAGTCCGGGAACTGCGCCTGGTTGGCCGGGGTCCGCCGCACGAAGCGCATCCGGGTGCGGGTCTGCCAGTGCGCGATGGCGTCGGTCACCCGCTGCTGGTTCGGCAGGTTCGCGTCGATTTCGAAGGGCACCAGCGCGTTGGGCCAGCGGAACTGCTTTCCGGAGATGATGACCGCCGACTCCGGTACTTTGCCCTCCGACTCCGCCCTCAATTCCGAGGTGCGGCGCTCGACTTCCGCGACCGTCCCGAGCACGATGTCGCCCTCGAAGACCGCGAGCCCGTCGATGTCCACGTACTGCACCGGCTTTATCTGGAAGCTGGTGCCGTCGATCAGGCCGGTTTTCACGTCCCGGGAGGAGCGGAACTCCCCGTGTCCCTCACCAGAAACTCGCGACTCGGAAGCAGCCATCTCGTGTCTCCCTCGGATCCGGCTTCCCGCCCTGCCGTCACGGGCGCTATTTTGCGGAAAATAGTGGGATACGACACGACCAACAAGGGCTGGGCGAGCGTATGCGAAACGTAGAAATCGCTGTCTGTCTCGCGGCGGGTACGACACCGCCGCGGGGAACCGTGACCCTGCGCGCGCAGGTCGAGGAGATCACGGCGGCGGACACGCCGGCCCGGGTGGTGAGCCGGACCGCCGAGCGCGGTGTGGACCTCGCCGCACCGCACCGGCTCACCCTCGCCGTGGAGACGCCCGACCCCCGGGCGCGGTACACGGTCCGCGTGCACGCCGACGTCGACGGCTCCGGCGAGATCGCGCCCGGCGACCTCGTGTCGGTCCGGGGCAACCCGGTACTGACGTACGGAGGCGCGGACTCGGTGGCGGTCGAGGTCACGCGGGTGCGGTGACGCGGGTGCGGTGACGCGGAAGCCGGGAGGGCGCTGACGACCGCCCTCCCGGCTCCGTGACGCGCGACAAGGAGCCCTGCTACAGCTCCTTGACCCTGATGTCCCGGTACGACACCACATCTGTCACACCGTGGACCTGGAGCCCGAGGTAGCCGGACGCGTAGCGGCGTCCGTCCGTGCCCGGGTCGTCGGCGCGCGGGGGCGTGAAGTCCTGGCCGCCGACGTTGTCGAACTCGTTGAGCAGGACGCCGTTGCGGTAGACCGAGTAGTGCTGGTCGACCACGCGGATCTCGTAGTCGTTCCACGTGCCCTTCGGGGTCACACCGGCACCGGCGAGGCCCACCCGGTCGAAGCCGTAGATCGACGCCGTCTTGTACATGTCGCCGTCGGGACGGTCGTGGACCTGCACCTCATGCCCGTACTTGATGGCGACCCACTCCGGGCGCGACTCCTCCGGGTGGTCGTGTACCTGCGGGAAGCGCACGAACACACCGGAGTTGGTGTTGCCGCCGCCCGGCGCGTCGTCCCGCCACTGGAGCTTCAGCGAGAAGTCGCCGTACTTGCGCTGCGGGAACCACAGCATGCCCATGCCCTGGACCGTGGTGCTGCTGGTGATTGTTCCGTCGTCGTTGAGACCGAACTTCCCGCCGCCCACCTGCTCCCACTTGCCGAAGGACTCCTCTGTGCCGTCGAAGAGCTTGCGGTAGCCGTCCGTCTGGCCGGGCTTGCCGATGCCGGACTGCTTCGCGGCACGGTTGATCTTGTTGTACTCGCGCTGAACGATGACGCCTTCTTTAAGAAGCCTGTCGGTGACGGCCTTGACGTGCTTCAGGAAGAGCGCGTGCGAGGTCCACTCCTTCTCGTCCTCGATCATCTCGTTGATGCGGCAGCGGTTGTTCGTGACGCGGTTCGGGATGCCCGTGTCGACCGTGCCGACGATCACCGTCAGCCGCTCGTCGAACTCGGGGCAGTCGGGCGCCGGGACCCCGCCGCCCCGCGAGATGGTGAAGGAGACGGACTTGGCCTCGGCCGTGTTGCCCGCCTTGTCGCTCGCCCGGTACGCCACGGTGTGCCGCCCCACGCGGTCGACGACGACCGGCGCCTCGTAGGCGAGATACGGACCGCCGTCCAAGGAGTACTCGACCTTGGCGACACCCGAATCGGCGTCGGTCGCGGTGACCGTCACCCTCGCCCTGCCGAGATAGGCGCCGTCGGAGTCCTTGTCGCCCTCGACCTTCGCCGAGGTCCGCGGCGGCGTCCTGTCCTCGACCGGCGGCGCTACCACGGTGAACTCGACCGCCTTCTCGGCCGCCTGGTTCCCCGCCTTGTCGGACGCGCGGTAGCGCACCTTGTGGGTGCCCGTCTCGTGGACCATGACCGGGGCCGTGTACGCCGTCCAGGCGCCGTCACCGATCGCGTACTCGATCCTGTTGACGCCGGAGCCGGTGTCGGACGCCGTCACCGTGACCGTCGCCATCGCGACGTACTGCCCCTGCTCGTTCTTCTCGCCGGTCACCGTGGCCGACGTCTCCGGAGGCGTCCTGTCGTCCGTCGACGGCGCCACCACGGTGAAGTCGACGGACTTCTCCGCCGCCAGATTGCCCGCCCTGTCGACGGCCCGGTAGCGGATCTTGTGGGTGCCGACCGTGTCGACGACCACGGGCGCGGTGTACGGCTGCCACGCGCCGCCCGCCCCGACCGCGTACTCGATCCTCGCGACGCCCGAGCCCACGTCCGTCGCGCTCACCACCACCGACGCCGAACCGACGTACGCGCCATCGGCGTCGGTCTGCCCCTCCGCCTTCGCCGAGGTCTCGGGAGGCGTGGTGTCCTCGCCGCCGCCCTCGGTCACCACCAGGATGCCCTGCATCGCCCCGTGGCCGGGGATCGTGCAGTGGTAGCGGTAGCGGCCCGGGGTGAGCGTGACCTCGGCGGTGTGCTTGCCGCCCTGGTCGTCGTCGGGGTTGGCCAGGATGTTCAGCGGGACGTCGTTGTTGTACTCCGGGTCGGAGACGTCGAACGTCAGCGTGTGCGGCATGCCCGTCGTGTTGCCGGTCGCCTCGCTGTTCTCGAAGACGATCGTCGTCGGACCCGCCACCGCCGTGGTGGGAGCCGACTTGTACTTGTCGATGTCGTTGTCGGCCGTCCAGGTCAGGGTCTGTGCCGCCGCGAGCCCGGCGTTGTCGGGGCGTGCCGTGGCCGCCGTCGACGTCAGGCCGAGCACCATGAGCAGCGACGCGAGCAGCGCCGTATACAGTCTTCGCCTCCGCACGGTCCATGCGGTGGGGGAACGCATCATTCCGCCCTCCTCGCCAGGTCGTCGGCGGCCGGGGTCGGCGCGCCGCCCTTGTACGTCACGCGCCACAGCGCCGACTTGGAGTCCGAGGTGAAGAAGCCGCGGCCGTAGTCGAGGACGTACAGGGAGCCGTCCGGCGCGAACTTCCAGTCCATGAGGTTCTTGATGCCGTCGTTGCCGATCGGAATGATCTTCTTCAGTGACTCGGCGTGCACCGGAAGGCCGCCACCGCCGACCGTCTTCGGGTCGGTCAGCACCGCGTGCCGCGGCTGGTCGCCGTCGTAGAAGTCGCCGACGAACCACTTGCCGTCCCAGTAGGAGGGCCACTTGTCGGTGCTCGCGTCGGTCGCGTCGGTCGCGTCGTAGCGGTAGACCGGGCCGTTCATCGTGGCCTGGCCGCCGCCCTTGAGCCACGGCAGGAGCTGCTTCTGCTCCTCCGTCCGGTAGCTCGGCACGCCGTTCACGTCGCGCGGGTAGTCGATGCCGCCGCCCTGCGGCGAGTACCAGATGTTGTTGGGCTCGGCCGGCGGGATGTTCACCAGGCCGTCGTTGTTCGGCGACTCGTTCTTGAGGTTCTCGCAGTCGTACCAGCCCAGCGGCTTCGTCGGGTCCGGCAGATTGCGGTCGCGGTAGGGCTGGTTGTTGCCCATGCAGTACGGCCAGCCGCGGTTGGAGGCGTGGGTGATCGCGGCGAACGTGTCGTACTTCGCCGGGCCCCATGTCGTCGACGGCGCGCCGGCGTCCGGGCCGACCCAGCCCGCGTACAGCGTGTCGGTCTTCTCGTCGATGGAGATGCGCGCCGGGTTCCTGACGCCCATCACATAGATCTCGCCGCGCGTCCTGCCGCCGCCCTCGTCCTGCTCCTTGCCGGTGAAGAGGTTCCCTTCGGGGAGCGTGTACGTCCCGTCGGGCTCCGGGTGGATGCGCAGAATCTTGCCGTTGAGATTGTTGGTGTTGCCCGCGGTGCGGCGCGCGTCGGCGAACGAGACGCCCTTGAAGTCCGGCTCGGGGTTGTTGCCCGAGTAACCGTCCGTGAACCGCGAGGAGTTGTTGTCACCGGTCGCGATGTAGAGGTTGTCCTTGGAGTCCCAGGCCATCCCGCCGCCCGAGTGGCAGCAGCTGTGGATCTGCACCGGCCACTTGAGCAGCACCTTCTCGCTGCCCATGTCGAGCTTGTCCGTGGCCCGGTCGAGCGTGAAGCGGGAGACGTACCGCTCCGCCATGTGCGTCTCGCGGTTGATCCTCGCGTGCGGTGTGTAGTGCAGGTACACCCAGCCGTTCTGCGCGAACTCCGGGTCGAGTTCGATCCCGAGCAGGCCCTCTTCGACCTTGATGAGCTCGTCGCCGCCGCCCTTGTTGCCGAAGACCGGGAGGGCGCCCGCGAGTGTGACCTTCTTGGTCTTCGGGTCGTAGACGTGGATCTCGCCGGTGCCCTTGCCGATGTCCGGGTTGTTCCAGTCGGTGATCACCGGCCGGGAGGAGTCGGCTCCGCCGCGGCCGATGTAGAGGACCCTGCCGTCGGGCGCGGTGACCAGGCCGTGCGGTTCGCCTGTCTGGTCGTTCTGGCCCGGCCGATTGGCCTGGGTGAGGCGTTCCGCCCGGTAGTTGGCGTTGATCGTCGCCTTGCAGTCGGCGCGCGCGATGCGGGTCGTCCACAGCAGGGCGCCCCGCAGATGGCCGCGGAAGTCCACTTCGTCGTACGACGATGCCGTGCCGCCCATGCCGGTGTAGAAGGAGCGCCCGCCGTCGTAGTCGCGGCACCACGAGACGGGGTGGTCCCAGCCGTTCTTGCCGGTGCCCGGCCGGTAGGTCGTCTCCCGTACGCGGGCGACCGTGTGCACCTCGCCCGAGGGGTTCTTCGTCCAGTTCAGCCAGCGGTCGGGCCGCTTCCACTGGAGGGGCAGGCCCTTGGTCGCCGGATGCTCGCGGTCGCCGACCTCGACGGTCGCGCGCTGGACGTCCGTCGGGCCGGAGTCCGCCGGGCGGGCGCCGATGAGTCCGGTGAACCAGGTCGAGTACGGCTCGGCGCGCGCCGCGTCATGGACGCCGAGGAAGCCGCCACCGGCCTCCATGTACGCCTCAAGGCCCGCTTCCTGCTCGGGGTCGAGGACATCGCCGCCACCGGTCAGGAACGCCACGGCGTTGAACGTGCCGAGCCTTCTCCCGTCCGTGAAGACGGCCGGGTCGTCCGTCGCCACGATTTTGAACCGCTGGGCCGCCGGGCCCGACTGGCCGATCTTCTCGATGGCCTCGATGCCGGCGTCGACGACGGGAGACTCGTCGCCGGCGGCCGCGGAGCCGTGGAAGACCAGCACCTTGACGTTGGCGCCGCCGGGCGGCGACGGGATGGACATCGTTGTCATCGGCGGTTCCGGGTACGGCCGCGCGGACGCGGCCTGCGCGGAGAGCGCTCCGGTGACCATGGCTCCGGACAGCAGCGCGGCCGTCCAGGCCCGGCGCGAGCGGTTCGGTCTGCGTCGTGCTCTGCTCAACCCTCGTACGGTCAAGGGCTCTTGATGCGGTGTGCGCCGCATGAGTACACCCACCCCTCGTCGGTCACAGCAACAGCGCCGACGAAGTTAGACCTCTTTTCGCACCTCGCCAATAGGTATCACCGCGACAGCACGACCTTTGTCCTGAGTGTGGATAAACGGAGATGCCGTCGATACCGTGTGGCCGTCCCCGGGGCATCCCGCGCCCCGTCAGTCTCCGTACCGCAGTGGGGAGTTCGGCATGGACCGACGGAACATGGACCGGCGGAGCTTCAGCCGGAGGCTGCTCGCGGGCGGCGCGGCGGCCGCGGCGGGCGTGACATCGTTGTCCCTCACCCATGCGCCGGAGGCGAGCACGGCCGAGGGACCCCCCAGGACGGCGCCCGCGGGCGGCGAGGTCAAACGCATCAAGATGTACGCGGAGAAGCTCCCCGACGGGCAGATGGGGTACGGCCTGGAGAAGGGCGAGGCGTCGATACCGGGCCCGCTCATCGAGCTGAACGAGGGCGACACCCTGCACATCGAGTTCGAGAACACGATGGACGTGGCCGCCAGCCTGCACGTCCACGGCATGGACTACGAGATCTCCAGCGACGGCACCAAGCACACCAGGAGCGACGTCGAGCCGGGCGGCAGGCGCACCTACACCTGGCGCACGCACGCCCCGGGCCGCCGCAAGGACGGCACCTGGCGTCCCGGCACCGCGGGCTACTGGCACTACCACGACCACGTGGTCGGCACGGACCACGGCACCGGCGGCGTCAGGAAGGGGCTGTACGGTCCGCTGATCGTGCGGCGCAAGGGCGACCTGCTGCCGGACAAGACCTTCACGATCGTCTTCAACGACATGACGATCAACAACAGGTCCGGCCACGACAGCCCCACCTTCGAGGCCACCGTGGGCGACCGGGTCGAGTTCGTGTCGATCACCCACGGCGAGTACCACCACACGTTCCACGTCCACGGTCACCGCTGGGCGGACAACCGCACGGGCATGCTGACCGGCCCCGACGACCCGAGCCAGATCCTGGACGACAAGATCACGGGCCCCGGCGACTCCTTCGGCTTCCAGGTCGTCGCGGGCGAGGGCGTGGGCGCCGGGGCCTGGATGTACCACTGCCATGTGCAGAGCCACTCGGACATGGGGATGGCGGGCCTGTTCCTGGTGAGGAAGGCGGACGGGACGATTCCGGACTATGAGCCGCACCATCGCGCCGGGGGCGCGGCGAAGTCGGGGAAGTACGACCACGGTTAGTGTTCCAGCGCGGTCTCAAGGCGCATGCTCGTCCGAGAGGTGCTCGCGGATACGGGGGTCACGCTCCAGGGAGGACGGGAGCAAGGTCGTGCGGTCCAGACGAGCCCTGAGGAGTTGGTCCGCGCTCACCTCGGCGGGGTTCCGGGAGACATTGGCGTTCTTGCCGGAGCCGTTCTTGTCATTCTTGTCGTCGCTGCTCTTGTCGTCGCCCTCAGCGGCGTCCTCGGCGCGGAGCCGGGCGCCGCGCAGGTCAGCGCCTTTCAGGTCGGCGCCTGAGAGCTTGGCTCCGCGCAGGTCGGCCTCGCGCAGGTCTGCCCCTCGTAGATCCGCATCCTCCAGCCGGGTACCGACGAGGTACGTCCCCGAAAGCCGCGTCCGGCTCAGTTGCGCGTCGGACAGGACGGCGCCGGACAGGTTGGCGTTGGCCAGCTTCGGCCCCGTTCCGTCGGGGCCGCTCGCGTTCTGGCGTACGCCGATGTAGCGGAGGTAGGTGTCGCGCAGGTCGACCCGGGCCGACTTGTCGTGGTCCGGGTCGCGTTCGGCCAGCGTCTCGAAAGCCGCCCGCACGTCCGGCGCCGGTCGCCCGGCGGCGTCCCGCTTCGCCTTTCCTCCCCCGGCGGCGGGCGCATGCGTACGTACGTACGCCGACAGCACGTCCACGACCGCCGGCTGGTCTCGGGACGAGTCCTCCATGATGCGCCGCAGGGCGAAAATCCCGCCAAGGCGCACTTCGTCCGCCCGGTCGCCGAGGTTGCCCACCGCGGCGTTGAAGCGATCGGTGATCTGGCCCTGGAGCGTCACGTCCACCTCGTTGCGGCCCTGCCTGGCCTGGACCTGAAGGGTGACCACGGCGGCCACAGCCGCGAACAACGTCGAAAGCCCCGCCAGTACCGCCACCCCGATCTCGGTCCGCTTGGTCCAGTCGGAACGCCGGGTGGGTGAGGTGGTCGCCGACTCACCACTGTCGCCGGTCCCTGCGGCCTGCCCATCGCCGGTCCCTGCGGCCTCGCCCTCACCGGTCCCTGTGGCCTCCCCGTGATCCGCTCCGTTGCGCCTTTCATCCTCCGGCATGCGTCCCCCTCACCGCGCTCGCCACGGCCGTCCGGCTGCGCCTCGTCGGCCACCAGCCACCAGGACGGACGATCTCCCTTCCGGGCTCGTTCCTCGCAGCCGCATCCACGCGCCTACCCACCGGTTCCACCACCTGAACCAGGCGCATCCGGGCCCTTGGTCTGCTCCAGCCGTAGGAGAGGATGCCCCTGACACCGTCAGGGAGGAGTGACCGCAGGTGACCGAGGAACCGCGCCCCACGCTGGAGGCCGTGGCCGCCCGCGCCGGGGTCTCGCGCGCCACCGTCTCCCGCGTCGTCAACGGCGACCCGGGAGTGCGCGAGGGGCTCGCGGAGAAGGTCAGGGCCGCGGTCGACGAGCTGGGCTACGTCCCCAACCGCGCCGCCCGCAGCCTCGTCACCCGGCGCCACGACGCGGTCGCCGTGGTGATCGCCGAGCCGGAGACCCGGGTCTTCGCCGACCCCTTCTTCGCCCTCCAACTGCGCGGCATCAGCAAGGAGCTGACCGCCCGTGACGTACAGCTCGTGCTGCTGCTCACCGAGGGGCGGGACGACCATGAACGGGTCGGACGCTATCTCGCGGGCGGCCACGTCGACGGCGCCCTCGTCTTCTCGCTGCACCTCGACGATCCGCTGCCCGGCATCATCCGGCGCGCCGGGGTGCCCACCGTGTTCGGCGGCCGCCCCGGCTGGCCGGACGCCGCGTCGGACGAGCGGGGCACGCCCTACGTCGACTGCGACAACCGCGGCGGGGCGCGCGACGCCGTGCGCCATCTGGTCGGCCTCGGCCGCCGCCGCGTCGCGCACATCACCGGCCCCCTCGACCAGACCTCCGCGGTCGACCGGCTCGACGGCTTCCGTGACGTCCTCGTCGACGTGGACCCGCGGCTGATCGCCGAGGGTGACTTCACGCCCGCGGGCGGGGAGCGGGCGATGCGGGAACTCCTCGACCGCGTACCGGAGCTGGACGCCGTCTTCGCGGCCAACGACCTGTCGGCGTCCGGCGCCCTCAGGGTGCTGCGGGAGCGCGGCAGGAGGGTGCCGGACGACGTGGCGGTGATCGGCTTCGACGACATGCTGCCGGTGGCGGAGCAGACCGAACCGCCGCTGACGACGGTCCGTCAGGACATCGAGGAGATGGGCCGCTTGATGGCCCGGACGCTCCTGCGCGGCAGGGATGGGGAGGAGTCCACCTCCGGACCGACGAGCGTGGTGCTGCCGACGGCCCTGGTGCGCAGGGCGTCGGCGTAACAGGGGCGGTCCGCGCACGGCCTCGGGCACCGGGGCCGGGACTTCACCGCCCCCGGTGGTCGCACTCGTCAGTACGCCGCTCGGCGGAGGAGCACGCGACCACAGGCCGACGCGTGGCGGTGCCCTCGCGCGCCAGTGTGGATCACATGCTGAAAGTGAATACGTTGCCGAACGTGCCGCCATGGGCGCAACGCGCCGCCGTAGGTGCGGCGTTGACCAATGTGCCCTCGGGGCTGTGGCGCCTGGCCATCGCGGTGGGCCTTCCGGTGGGACTGGCCCGGTCCGAGTACGACCAGATGCAGGCCCCCGGCCCGGGGTCGTTCTACCTTGTCGGCCTCAGCCTGGTCTCCGAGCTCTTCGCGTTCCTCACCCTCGGGCTCGTCCAGCGCTGGGGCGAGACCTGGCCGCGGTGGCTTCCATTTCTGCGCGGGCGTCGCGTCCCGGTCCTGCCGGCCACCGTCGTGGCGGGACTGGGCGCGCTGGCCACGACGGCCTTCGGCGTGATGTTCGTGTACACGTCGGTCAACGCGGACATGGACGCATCGCCCTGGGGCACCTGGCTGCTCAACATCGCCTACGCCCCGCTGCTCCTGTGGGGCCCGCTGCTGGGCGCGGTCACGGTGCACTACTACCGTCGCCGGACGGCCGTCCCGCCCGTACCGGCTTACGAACCCACGCTCACCGTGAACCGGCGCGGATTGCCGTCATGCGCGGCGCCCGACACGTCCGGCTGCCCGTCGGGACGTACGTCGTCGTACGGGAAGGCGTAGCCGATGGGGGAGTTGGCGTGCACCACCCGTGACCAGTGGTTGGTCACCGGGCCCCGGTAGTAGTCGGCGGCCGTCGGGCCGTTCGGCTGCGAGGGGTGCGTGAGCATGATGCTGCGGTTGAAACCGGCCGCGAGCCGCGCGAGGAGGCCCTTCTTGTCGTCCGGGTCGCCGGGGTTGTTGGCGAAGGGGCCGTGGTTGCAGGTGAAGATGTCCTTCGACGTCGGCTTGGTGAAGGAGTGGCCGCCGTTGAACGTCAGTACGTCGCCGCTGACGCGCCCGGTGAACACGCCGCGCCCGCCCTGGAGGTCGATCTTCAGGTCGGTGGAGCGGTACTTGTCCCACACCTGGTCGATGTAGCCGTTCCATACGTCACGGAAGGGCATCTCGCCGGGCCTGTCGAAGTAGGGCGCCATGAGGTTCTGCGGTGAGATCACGCGCAGCACGCCTCCGCCGTCGCTCCGGATGACCAGGTCGTCCCACGGCTGCCCGTCCCTCGCCGCCTGTGCCACGAGGTCCGAGGCGATTCTGCCGACGGCGCCGTCGGGGAGCGGGGCGACGGTGTGCGTGGCGTCGCCCTCCAGGGTCAGCCCGATGGGCAGCGCGGTGACGAGGTCGACGTAGCTGATGTTGGCGAAGAGCTGCTGGGGGTTGAAGGTGAACTCGCAGAACGACCACGTGCGGCCGTAGTTGGGGTCCGCACGGTTCGCGAAGGCGGGCTCGACCAGGGCGGGGCCGGGGTTGAGGAAGAAGTCCAGCCTGTCGTCGCGTACGAAGTAGATTCGGGCACCGTACATCTGAGGAAGCGTCAACACCCGGGGCGCCGAACCGGCCGCGCCGAGCGGTATGGCGCAGTCGACCGGCAGCGGGGTCTGCGGCGCCGAGGGCGACTCGGGGCGGTAGACCCCGCCGTCCGGCTTGAGCAGCAGCCAGCGGCCGGTGCCCTGCTCATGACCGGTGACGTACGCGCGCACTTGGCCCGGAAGCGACTTGTTCCGCAGGGCCAGCTCACAGGTGGTGGGAGCGGCCTTGCCGCCCGCCCGGGCACTGGCGCTGAGAGCGCTCCCCCAGAGGGGGTGGGTGAGGGCGCCCGCGGCGCCGGCGGCGGTGGTCAGAAACGTTCGACGCGATATCACGGAAGGTCTCCTGCACGGGTCGTGGGGGGTGGTGCACCACTGTCGCGGCAGGCGATCGAGGCGTCAAGAGATGTGACTGAGAGCGCTCTCAGAAATGTGTTTCCTTCACGAAGTGACGACAGGGCGGATTGTCAGTGGCGGGTGCCAGACTCGAAGAGACGGCAGCGAGACGCAGCGAGATGCGACAAAGGAGTCGATCATGGTCGGTACCCGTTTTGTCACAGGCGCTCCGGTCTGGGTGGACATGTGCGCCCCGGACCTCGACAGCGTCGGCGCCTTCTACCGCGAGCTGTTCGGCTGGGAGCTCCAGCAGGGCGGCCCGGAAGTGGGGGGCTACAGCCAGTTCCAGATCTCCGGCAGGACCGCGGCGGGCGCGATGGCCATGGCGGCCGACGAGGCCCCGCCGACCTGGACGCTCTACTTCCGCGCGACGGACGTCGACGCCACGGCGAAATCCGTCGAGCAGCTCGGCGGCAGCACGCTCGTCGAAGCCATGGACATCCGCGACCTCGGCCGCATGGCGGGCTTCACCGACCCGGCGGGCGTGCCGTTCTCCGTGTGGCAGCAGGGACAGCTCAAGGGCCTCGATGTCCTGAACGAGCCGGGCGGCCTGGTCTGGACCGAGCTGTACACCCCGGACGTCGCCGCGGCCACGTCGTTCTACGGCTCGGTGTGCGGCTGGCAGACCACCGAGATGACCTTCCCCGGCGGCTCGTACACGATGGTGCACCCCGCCGACGGCACCGAGGACGACATGTTCGGCGGCATCGTGCCGCTCGACAGCGACCCCACCGAAGAGGGGGCGTACTGGCTGCCGTACTTCCAGGTGGACGACTGCGACGACACGGTCGCCAAGGCCGAGCGGGCCGGTGGCGCGGTGCGGATGCGGACGGTGGAGATGGCGGGCGTCGGCCGCTTCGCCAAGCTCGCCGACCCGGCGGGCGCCCGGTTCGCGGTGCTGCAGCCCTCCCCTCCCGGTGAGCGGATGGAGTCCTGACCCGTGGGCGGACGGTCGTTGATCGTTCGTTGATCGCTTGTTTCGCGCGCCGGGGCAGTATCGGTGCCATGCAGATCGACATGACGGCCCAGCCCGAACTCGCCTGGCAGGAGCAGGCGCTGTGCGCGCAGACCGGAGCGGATTTCTTCTTCCCCGAGCCCGGAAGCTCGGTGCGCGAGGCGAAGTACATCTGCCGGATGTGCCAGATGCGCCCGGCCTGCCTGGAGTACGCACTCGCCAACGACGAGCGGTTCGGCGTCTGGGGCGGCCTCTCCGAGAAGGAGAGGTACGCCCTCAGACGCGTACCGCGCGGCACACGGTGACGTGCGTGCGCCTTCAGGCGTACGTCACCGTGAACCGCCGCGTCCCCGCGGGGATCTGGACATCGTCACCGGAGACGGGCAGGTCGTGCCCGTCCGCCGTCGCCGCCCGCACCTGACCGAACCGGCAGGGATAGACGTACCGCACCCGCTCCGGGGCCTCGGTGACCTCCACCGCGACCGTCCGCTCGCCCGCGTCATGGGTGAGCCGGTAGCCGAAGGGCTCACCGAAGAGCGTCGGCGCGGACTCCACGGCCACCGTGTCGCCGTCCGGCACCCAGTGCGGACGTACGCCGGGCGCGATGTACACGTGCGGGTCGCGGTCCTCGTCCGCCTCGAAGAGCAGGATGTCGCGGATCAGGAGCAGATACTCGGCGGCGGCCCAGCCGTGCGGGATGTCGCCCATGTACCAGTGCCGCGATGGCACTTCGTGGAAGTCCGACGCGATGGTGAACGCGTGCTGCTCGTTCCACGCGCCGAGGGCCACCGCACGGCCCTCCGCGCGGGGGAACGAGGCGCCGACGATCCAGCCGAGCAGCGCGTCCATCCGCACCGGATCGCCCGCGAGCAGGTACGCGTGCGCCAACTGCGTGGTGAGGTAGGGGCCGTAGGCGTTCCAGGCCGCCTCGTGGCGGTAGCCGCCCGACACGAAGTGGGCGTACATGGTGTCGAGTGTGAAGCGGGCCGCCCGGTCGATGTCCGGGCCCAGCTTGCTGCCCATGTGCAGGCGCAGCGGATGGAAGAACGCCGCGGTGCCGATCATCGTCGAGTCGAGCCGCCCGACGTCGCCCGGCCCGGTCGGAATGTACGTCTCCCACGCCCCGCGCCTGCGCTGCTCCTCCAGGACCCAGTGGATCGAGGCCGCCGTCGCGCGCTTCGTGTCGTCGAACACGGCCCAGAGTTCGGGCACGTCCGGCGAGCCGATGCGCTCCGCGAGCCGCGCCGCCTCGTACAGACCGGCCAGCGCCCACAGGTCGTCCCAGTAGTGCGGCTTGTCGCGCTCGCCCACATGCTCGGCGCTCCAGCCGCTGTGCAGCAGCCCGTACTGGTCGCGGTTGTCGCGCAGCCACCGGGCGCCGTCGATCACGTACGGCGTGTAGAGCTTGGCGCCGAACGCGTCGGCGGGCCCCTTCGTGCGGTCGAGGCGGCCGATCGCCCACAGCGCCTGGCCGTTGCTGTCCCACTCGCGGTCGTCGCGCTCGTGCGGGCCGCCGTAGAAGCCGTACTCGGCGCACGGCCCGATCCGGCCCGTGCCGCGGTTGAACTTCAGCGGGTAGTGCGTGCCCAGCTGGTGCTCGGCGAGCGCCGCGTCGCCCACCAGCGAGCAGGCGGTCGCCTCCACGGACGAGTCACGGATCCAGAACGAGTCGTAGACCGTCGGGCCCGGATGGATCTCGCCGCCGTCGGAGAGGATGAGCAGCTGCGAGCGCGACTGGCGGAACAGGTCCGTCAGATGGGAGACGGCGCGCGGCAGTCGGGGCTGAAGCCCCTGGTCGAGCAGTTTGGTCGTCCAGAACGTCCGGTTGGCCGCCTCCAGTTCGGCGGCCGGGGTCGCCGTGATCTCTGCGAGGTCGGCGGCCCCGCTGTACAGATCGACGGGCAGCCGCACATCGAGCTCGAACGTCTCGTCGTCGACGACCCGGAACGGCCACGCGAACGCCGCGCTGCACATCCCCGCGATCTGGTCCTGCGCCTGCCGCGCCCCGTTCAGCTTGCCGCCCATGACCAGGTCGTGGAAGGGGCTGTGCGTCAGATACGCGTTCGGGTCGTAGGAGAAGTCGGGGTTGCCGTACACGCCGTACTGCTCGGGTGCCGTGTCGAACACCGGGCCCCACCCGCTGTTCGTCTCCGCCCGGCTCTCCTCCGGCAGATACCGCAGGAACGTCAGCCTCCGGTCGGTGATCTGCCGGCCGTTGCGGTCGTGCCGCTGGAAGCCGCTGGGCCCCGCCGGCATGACCGCCGCGCACAGCCACCCCTCGCGCTGCCGCCCGGTCGCGGTGCCCACGGTCAGCCGTGTCACCACGAGGTCCCGCTGCCGCGCGCCGACGGTCGTCGCGAATGTGCGCTGCACGAACGCGACGCCGTCCGGCGTGCGGAAGTCGGTCAGGACGACGGGCAGGTGCGGCGCCTCCACGCGCTGGCCGACCGTGCCGCCGTCGGTGAGCTGCGGCAGGTGCAGGGCGCCCGACGCCGGGTCGTACAGGAAGAAGGACAGGCAGTACTTGTCGTAGACCGGCTCGATCTCACCGGCCTGACCGATCAGGGACTCCTGACGGTGATCCTTCACGCCCACCATGTGCCAGTAGCGGTACAGGGCGTTGGAGGCCAGGGCGGCCTCCTTCGATTCGTACGTCCCGGCGTCGAAGTCGTCGCTCCAGCGCCGGAAGGCCTGCTGCGCCCACCACGGCACGGGAGAGGGCACTTGCGCCCTGCCCGTCCAGTTGCGCCACATGACCTCGTAGAACATCCACTCATGGGTCTGTGCCATGGGTTCCACCCCCATGCCACAGTCGCACCGGGGAGGACGTCCGTAAATCGATGCGGCGCCACTGGCTGGTGTACGGCGGTCAGGCCCCGCTGCGCGGGCGTCAGGCTCCGCGCGCCGCCAACCGCGCCTTGCGGGCGGCCAGCTTCTCGTCGAACTTGGACGCCTCCGCGTCGAGCCCGCCCATGAAGAAGCCCAGCTCCTCCTGCGCCTTCAGGCCCTCGGGACCGAGGCCGTCGATCTCCAGGACCTTCAGGTGGCGCAGCACGGGCTGGAGCACGTCGTCGTGGTGGATGCGCATGTTGTAGACCTCGCCGATGGCCATCTGCGCGGCGGCCCGCTCGAAGCCCGGCATGCCGTGGCCCGGCATGCGGAAGTTGACCACCACGTCACGGACGGCCTGCATGGTCAGGTCGGGCGCGAGCTCGAAGGCGGCCTTCAGGAGGTTCCGGTAGAAGACCATGTGGAGGTTCTCGTCGGTGGCGATGCGGGCCAGCATGCGGTCGCAGACCGGGTCGCCCGACTGGTGTCCGGTGTTGCGGTGCGAGATGCGGGTCGCCAGTTCCTGGAAGGCCACGTACGCGACCGAGTGGAGCATCGAGTGGCGGTTGTCCGACTCGAAGCCCTCGCTCATGTGCATCATCCGGAAGCGTTCCAGCTCGTCCGGGTCGACGGCGCGCGAGGCCAGGAGGTAGTCACGCATCACGATGCCGTGCCTGCCCTCCTCGGCCGTCCAGCGGTGCACCCAGGTGCCCCAGGCGCCGTCGCGGCCGAAGAGGGAGGCGATCTCGTGGTGGTAGCTGGGGAGGTTGTCCTCGGTGAGCAGGTTGACCACCAGGGCGATGCGCCCGATGTCGGTGACCGGGGACTGGCCCTTCTCCCACGCCTCGCCGTCCTCGAAGAAGCCGGGGAAGTTGCGGGCGTCGGAGAACGGGACGTACTCGTGGGGCATCCAGTCCTTGGCCACCTTCAGGTGGCGATTGAGTTCCTGCTCGACCACTTCTTCCAGCGCGTAGAGCAGCCGGGCATCGGTCCAGCTGTCCGTGCTGCCGAGGTGGGGAGAGGTGATCGTCACGTGGGCTCCATACGGGGACGGGGATACTTACGAGCAGTGCGAGCGGTGCACTACCTACGGTCTCGTAGGTTACGTTGCCGTAGGTTAAACCCACCGTAAAGGGGCTGTGAGCCCGGCCCCCATACGTCTCCCCAGCAACAAAGGCCTCATTACTGGTCAGGCGTACAGTTCCCGGAACCGGACTGAGAGGCACGTCACACAGCCTTCGAGCTTCTCGAACTCGCTGATGTCCACCAAAACCGGGTCGAAACCGAGACCGGCGAAAAGCTCCGCGCTCTTCGGCGCGCTCGCCGCCATCAGCAGCCTCGTGCCGCCCAGGAGCACCACGTGCGCGCCCGGCTCCTCCGGCACGGGCAGGAAGCGCGGGAAGAGCGAGGGGCTGTCGACCAGCGGCTCGTATCCGATGACCGTCCCGTCGGGCAGCGCCGTCACCGCCGACTTCAGATGCAGGACCTTGGCGACGGGGACGGCGACCACGCGCGCGCCGAGCGGTTCGAAGGCGGCCCGCAGCTGCCGCACCCCCTCCGCGTCGGTCCTGCCGCCCCGCCCCACGTAGACCGTGTCGCCGATCTTGAGGATGTCGCCGCCGTCGAGCGTGCCGGGCTCCCGGATCCGGTTCACGGAGCAGCCGAGCCGGGCCACCGCCTCCTCGACGGCCGGCGTCTCGCCCCGCCGGGCCTCGGCTCCAGGCCGGGCGATCAGCGCCACGTTCCGGAAGACGACGACCGTGTCCTCCACGAACACCGAGTCCGGGCAGTCGTCCGCGGGCTCCACCTCCAGCGTCTGCCAGCCGTGCGCGTCCAGCGCCGCGACGTACGCCTCCCACTGCCGCAGCGCGAGCCCCACGTCGACCGGGGTGCGTTCCAGGTGGGTGAGCAGCCCTTCGGCGAGGCGCGGGCCGGGACGGCGGATCAGGGCCTTCTTGCTGGGCACGGGGTACTCCTCATGGCGGCGGGGGCGGTGCCGCACATCATGCGGCGCGTTCCCCGTCCGGGGCCAGAGTGCTCCGGAGGTGATCCGCCGTGAACGACCCCCGTGTCTGGAGGAGCCGCGCCGGAGTGCCCTCGAAGACGATCCGCCCGCCGTGCTTGCCGCCGTCGGGGCCGAGGTCGATGACCCAGTCCGCGTGCTTGACGACGTCGAGGTTGTGCTCGACGACGAGCACCGTGTTCCCGGCGTCGACGAGCCGGTCGAGCATCGCGAGGAGCCCGTCGACGTCCGCCATGTGCAGGCCGGTCGTCGGTTCGTCCAGGACGTACGTCGTGCCGGTGCGGTGCAGCTGCGTGGCCAGCTTGATGCGCTGGCGCTCGCCGCCGGACAGGGTGCTGAGCGGCTGGCCGAGCGTGAGATAGGTGAGCCCGACGTCCCGCAGGGCGCCGAGGCGTCGGCGTACCGCCGGGTCGTCGAAGCGGCCGAAGAAGTCCAGCGCCCGCTCGGCGGTCATCTCCAGCACGTCGACGACGGACCGGCCGTCGACGGTGAGGCGCAGCACCTCGTCCTTGAAGCGCCGCCCCTCGCACGCCTCGCACGTCGTGGTCACCGGGTCCATGAAGGCCAGATCGCTGTAGATGATCCCGCGCCCCTGACAACGCTCGCACGCACCGTGGGAGTTGAAGCTGAACAGGCTCGCCTTCGCGCCCGTCTCCCGCGCGAAGAGCTTGCGCACCGTGTCCATGATCCCGAGGTAGGTCGCCGGGGTCGAGCGGCCCGAGATGCCGATGGACGACTGGTCGACGACCACGGCGTCCGGGTGGGCCGCGGTGAACGCCTTCGACACCAGCGTGCTCTTGCCGGATCCGGCGACGCCGGTGACCGCGGTGAGCACGCCGGTCGGCACGCGCACGCTGACGTTCTTGAGGTTGTGCAGATCGGCGCCCTTGATCCAGTGTCCGCCGGTCGCCTCGCGCGGCTTCTCCTTGATGGTCCTGACGCGGCGCAGGTGGCGGCCGGTGAGGGTGTCCGCCTGCCGCAGCTCGTCCGGCGTGCCCTCGAAGACGACCAGGCCGCCGTCGGTGCCGGCCGCGGGTCCCATGTCGACGACGTGGTCGGCGACCGCGATCACGTCCGGGTCGTGCTCGACGACCAGGACGGTGTTGCCCTTGTCGCGCAGCCGCAGCAGCAGGTCGTTCAGCCGCCCCACGTCGCGTGGGTGCAGGCCGACGCTCGGTTCGTCGAAGATGTACGTCATACCGGTGAGGCTGGAGCCGAGATGGCGCACCATCTTCAGGCGCTGCCCCTCGCCGCCGGAGAGCGTGGACGTCTCGCGGTCCAGGCTGAGATAGCCGAGCCCGATCGCCTCGATCCGCTCCAGCGCGGCGACGGCGGCCCCGGCGATCGGGCCGGCCACCGGATCGTGGATGCGGCCCAACTCCTTGATGAGGTCGGTGACTTCCATCCCGGTGCAGTCGGCGATGCCGAGGCCGTTGACGCGCGTGGCGAGCGCCGCCGGGTTGAGCCGCGCCCCGCGGCAGGACGGGCAGGCGCCTTCGACGAGGAAGCCCCGCACCAGGTCGCGCGTCTTCTGGGAGAGCGCGGACAGGTCGCGGTTGAGGTAGAGCCGCTCGAAGCGGTCGGCGAGCCCTTCGTAGTCGATGTCCCGGGCGCCGCCGGTGTTGTCGACGTTGACCTTCACCTTTCCGCGGCCACCGCGCAGCAGGAACTGCCGCTCTGCGTCGGTGAATCGGCCGACCGGCTTGTGCGTGTCGAGGTCGGTCGTGTTGGTGTACGTCTGGCCCTGCCAGGTCCCCGCGGCGAACGGCGGGAAGAGGATCGCGCCGTCCGCCAGGGACCTGGCCGGGTCGAGGATGCGGTCGTAGTCGGGCCGCACGGTACGGCCGAGGCCGTCGCACTCGGGGCACATGCCCGACGGGTCGTTGAACGAATACGCCGTCGCCGGGCCCGCGCTCGGCGTGCCGTGCCGGGAGAAGAGCACCCTGATCACGGAGTAGACGTCCGTCATCGTGCCCACCGTTGAGCGGGAGTGGCCGCCGATCGGCCTCTGGTCGACGACGATCGCGGGCGAGAGGTCCTCGATGGCGTCCGCGTGCGGCCGCTCGTACTTCGGCAGCCGGTTGCGCACGAACCAGGTGAAGGTCTCGTTCAGCTGACGCTGGGACTCGACCGCGATCGTGTCGAAGACGACCGACGACTTCCCGGACCCCGACACCCCGGTGAAGACCGTGAGGCGGCCTTTCGGGATGCGCAGGTCCACTTCCTTGAGGTTGTTCTCACGGGCTCCGACGATGGCGATGTGCTGGTGCGTGCTCTGCTGTACGCCCTGTCGCGTGCCCCGGTGCTGTCGCGTGTCCTGGTGCATACACGCGAAGCTAATCGGAATACCCGACAGCTTCTGTCTTCTTTTCCTGGGTGATCTCCTTCAGTTCGCCGTCCAGGAGCAGCCACCGTGTGATGCCGATGGATTCCAGGAACGGCAGGTCGTGACTGGCCACGATCAGCGCGCCCTCGTACGACTCCAGGGCCGTCGACAGCTGCTTCACGCTCGCCATGTCGAGGTTGTTCGTCGGCTCGTCGAGCATGAGCAGCTGCGGCGCGGGCTCGGCCAGGAGCAGCGCGGCGAGCGCCGCCCGGAACCGCTCGCCGCCCGAGAGGGACCCCGCCCGCTGATCGGCCTTGGCCCCCTTGAACAGGAAGCGGGCCAGGCGCGCCCGGACCCGGTTGTTGGTCGCGTCAGGGGCGTACGACGCCACGTTCTCGGCGACGGTCAGCTCGTCGTCGAGCACGTCGAGGCGCTGCGGCAGAAAGCGCAGCGGTACGTGCGCCCGAGCCTCGCCAAAGACCGCGTCCAGCTCCCCGGCGATGGTGCGCAGCAGCGTCGTCTTGCCCGCGCCGTTGCGTCCGGTCAGCGCGATCCGCTCGGGGCCGCGCAGCTCGAACTCGCCCTGGACGCGGGCGCCGTAGCGCAGTCCGAGACCGCTCAGGGTGAGGACGGTGCGCCCCGGGTGGACCAGGGTGTGTGGCAGGTCGACGCGGATCTCGTCGTCGTCCCGGACCGCCTCCACGGCGTCGTCGAGGCGCTCCTTGGCCTCGGCGAGCTTCTCCTCGTGCAGGATGCGGTGCTTGCCCGCCGACTCCTGGGCGGCGCGCTTGCGGGCGCCCATCAAGATCTTCGGCTGGCTCCTGCTGTCCTGGATCTTCTGGCCGTACCGCTTGCGGCGGGCCAACTTGACCTGGGCGTCGGCCAGATCGCGTTTCTGCCTCTTCAGGTCGGACTCGGCGACGCGCACCATGCGCTCCGCCGCCTCCTGCTCGGTGGCGAGGGCTTCCTCGTACGCGCTGAAGTTGCCGCCGTACCAACTGACCTCGCCCTCGCGCAGATCGGCGATCTGGTCGACGAGGTCGAGGAGTTCACGGTCGTGGCTGACCACGACGAGCACTCCGGTCCACGCCTCGACGGCCGCGTACAGGCGCCGACGGGCGTACAGGTCGAGGTTGTTGGTCGGTTCGTCGAGCAGCAGGACGTCGGGTCGGCGCAGGAGCAGCGCGGCCAGGCGCAGCAGCACCGACTCGCCGCCCGAGACCTCGCCCGTGGTGCGGTCGAGGCCGATGTGGCCGAGCCCGAGCTGGTCGAGGGTGGCGCGGGCGCGCTCCTCGACGTCCCAGTCGTCGCCGACGGCCGCGAAGTGCTCCTCGCGCACGTCGCCCGCCTCGATGGCGTGCAGCGCGGCGCGGGTCGCGGCGATGCCGAGCACCTCGTCGACGCGCAGCCCGGTGTCGAGGGTGACGTTCTGCGGCAGATGGCCGACCTCGCCGGTGACCTTGACGGTGCCTTCGGCGGGCGTCAGCTCACCGGCGATGAGCTTCAACAGCGTCGACTTGCCTGAGCCGTTGACGCCGATGAGTCCGGTCCTGCCGGGCCCGAAGGCCACTTGGAGGCCGTCGAGGACGACCGTTCCGTCGGGCCAGGCGAAGGCGAGCGACGTGCAGGTGACAGAGGTGGGGAAAGTAGACATACAGGCCTCGCGGTCGCGTGGTGTGGAGCGCGGTCAGGGACAACGCGTTCGAGACACCGCGGCGGGGTGGGGCCAGAAAGGAGAGAAGGCCTGCGCCGGGGGACGGGACGGCTCGTATGCCGAGGTCGCACGCGACGTACACGGCAGCGAAAGCTGCGTGACGCGGTGTCTCATGACCTCAGACGAGCAACGTCCTTCTCCTATCGACGGCAACAGAACCGTTGTACACGGTAGGAAGCCCCGAATCCCCTGTCAATGTTTTATCGCGGCGCCGCCGCTCGGCGCGGCGGGCGGGACCGGCCGCTCGAAGAAGGTTTCCAGGGACACCGTCGCCTGCGTGCCGCTCACGCCGTCGATCGCGTACAGCCTGCGCAGCACGTCCTGGAGCTGCTCCGTCGTCGCGGCGCGCACCTTCACCAGGACCGCGGCGGTGCCCGCGATGACATGCGCCTCCTGGATCTCCGGGATCGCCGCGAAGGCCTCGGCCGAATCTCCCATCCAGGCCGTCGATTCGACCATCACGAAGGCCAGGACGCCGCGGCCCAGCGCCGCCGGGTCCACATCGATGGTGGTGCGCCGGATGACGCCCCGCTCGCGCAGCTTGCGCACCCGTTCGTGGGCGGCGCCCGCGGAGAGACCGACCTCCTTGCCGAGCGCGGCATACGCGGTGGTCGCGTCCTGTTGGAGGACCGCGATCAGCTTGCGGTCGATGTCGTCCACGTCATGCACCATCCCCATGGCGCAACCATATACGGTTCTGGCATAGTCCACCGCGGCTGTACGAGATTCAGTCCACAAGCGCCTGGGGGTAGGCATGTCCGGTACCGACGACACCACACTGTATGAGATTCTGGACGACCGGTTCCGCACCGGTCGGTGCGCGAACGGCGACGACCGCCTGGAGAAGCTGTACGGCGGCTGCCGCTGGGCCGAGGGACCCCTCTACCTCCCCGCCTGGCGCCAGCTGATCTGGAGCGACATCCCCAACGACCGGTTGCTGCGCTGGGACGAGACGACCGGAGCGGTCTCCGTCTTCCGCTCCCCGGCCGGGCACGTCAACGGCAACACGCTCGACCGCGAGGGCCGGCTGATCAGCTGCGAGCAGGGCAACCGGCGGGTCACCCGCACCGAGCCCGACGGCAGGATCACCGTGCTCGCCGACCGCTACGACGGCAAGCGGCTCAACAGCCCCAACGACGCGGTCGTACGCTCCGACGGCTCGGTGTGGTTCTCCGACCCCGACTTCGGGATCACCAGCGACTACGAGGGCTTCCGCGCCGAGCCCGAGCTCGACGGTCTCAACGTCTACCGGATCGACCCGGACTCGGGTCGGGTGCGCCTGGTCGCGGACTGTTTCGAGGCCCCGAACGGGCTTGTCTTCTCTCCCGACGAGCGGCAGTTGTACGTCTCGGACACGCGGGGCGGCGTCATCCGCGCCTTCGACGTCCGCGACGACGGGACGCTCTCCGACGGGGAGGTCTTCGCCAAGACCACGGACGGCGTCAGCCACTTCGACAACCTCCGCTTCGACGACGGAGGCCGGCTGTGGGCGGCGGCCATCCAGGGCGGGGTGCACTGCTACGACCCGGACGGGACGCTCATCGGCCGCCTCAACATCCCGGAGCCGGTCTCGAACATCGCCTTCGGCGGCCCCAAGAACAACCGCCTGTTCATCACCGCGTCGACCTCGCTCTACTCGGTGGTCATGGCGGTCACCGGGCTGCCGCGGGTGCGGCGCTGACGCGCGGGCACCGAGCCGGTCGATGAGGCGACCCGCGCCGCTATCGTTCAGTGCTACCGGCTCACCGCTCACCGGCGGCGACCGCCGATCGCTCCCCTGAAGGGCATGAGAGAGGAGGCGCCGTGCACCACAGCACGCTGTCCCTGCCCGCGAGGCTCTTCCTGCTGGCGTGGAACACGGACCGGGGCAAGTTCACCGGGGGCCCCGACCTCCACCTCGCGATCCGCGCCGGGGCCCTGGCCGAACTCGCCCAGCGCGGCATGCTCGTCGAGACGGGCGGCGGTGTCGTCATGCCCGCCGTCGGCGCCCGCACCGGGGACACCGTGCTGGACGCCCTCGTCGACCTGGTCGAGCGGTCGAAGCCGCGCAAGTGGCGCGGCTGGATGACGTACCGCTCCCGGGACACGCTCACCGCGGTCCGCGACCAGCTGACCGCCCACGGCTATCTGCGCATGGAGCGCAGACGCATCCTTGGTCTCTTTCCGTCCCGGACCTGGGAACTGGAACGCGTCGGACACGCCGAGACGCTCCACGCGGAGGCGCTGGCCGCGCTGCGCGGCGACCGGCCGGTCACGGAAGTGGCGCCGAGCGACGCGGCGCTGGTCGTATGCGCGGCCACCGGCAAGATGCGCACGCTCGTCAGCGGCAAGGACCGCAGGCGCCACAAGGACCGGCTCGCGGAGCTGACCGACCGCGGCGGCAGCGCCTCGCCGGAGCTGCGGACGCTGATGCGCAACCTCCGCAAGGCACAGGCCTCGGCGGTCGCCTCCGCCGAGATGGCACGCTCGTCGGGCGGCGGTGACGGAGGCGGCGGGGACTGAGGCAGTGGGGAACGAGCGCTGCTGTTCAAGGTGGTCGGCGGCTGAGGGAGGCCCGGTGGGGCGGGCTCACCGACGTGCGTCAGCGCCTCAGCACGCGTCCCGCATCAGCTCCACCAGGTCCTGGTCCAGGTCGACGTGGCGGTGCTCCTGGCCGACCGGCACCAGCGCGGTCGTGCGGCGCAGGAAGCCGCGCAGCTCCCCGGTGCGGATGTGGACGATCGCCGTCCCCTCGGGCGCGTGGAACTCCACGACCGTGCGGTCGAAGCCGTACGGCCGCACGCGTACGTCGCCGTCGCCCACCGCGCGCTGCACGCCGACGGTGAGCAGTTCGCGGGCGAAGGTCCAGCAGACCTCGACGCCCTCCAGGGTCGCGGGGGCGGGGAAGCTCATCCGCACGGCGAAGGGGTCCCGCCGGTCGTAGTGGAGTGTTGCGGGGATGGTCGGCATCCGCGGCGCGGCGGCGACCAGGCGGGCCTCTACGGCTTGCTCGATGACGGTGGACAACGCCTGCTCCCTCACTGACTGCTGGACGACTGGGGTCGGCACTTGAATAGACGACGGAATGACGGGATCCGTGCACACGCCGGGTGGGTGGGACCGAGTGACCTCTGTCACCGCGACACCGTGGAGGCGCCCGCGGTTCCCGGCCCCCGTCGTGCGGGGGGCGCCTTCAGGCCATCTGGACGGGGCCCGGCGCGTCGGCTAGCTTCGCCCGCCATGAGGGCCATGGGGAAGTCGAAGTCGATGAGACGCGCGATGCTGGCGGGACTCTGCGGGGCGGCGCTCGCCGGGGCCGTTCTCGCGGTGCCCGCGACCGTGAGCGCGGCGCCCGCGACCGCACGACCGGACGGGCAGGACCGCACCCCCGGCAGGGGTCCGGGCTGGCAGCTCAAGGACAGCGGCACCGACGCGCGCTTCCGCGGCCTCGCCGCCGTCAGCCGTCGCACGGCCTGGGTGGCCGGGTCCAAGGGAACCGTGTTGCGTACGTCGGACGGTGGCAGTACCTGGCGCGATGTGTCCCCACCGGGCCCACCGGGTGGCGCGGCTCTCGAACTGCGCGACGTGGCGGCCTTTGACGGCCGGCGCGCGGTGGTCCTCGCCATCGGCGAGGGCGAGGCGTCGCGGGTCCTGCGCACCGACGACGGCGGCGCGACATGGACGGAGTCCTTCCGCAACACCGACGCGAAGGCGTTCTACGACTGCATGACCTTCTTCGACCGCCGCCACGGCCTGGCGGTGAGCGATCCGGTCGACGGCAAGTACCGCATCCTGTCCACCGCGGACGGCGGCCGCTCCTGGAAGGTCCTGCCGAGCACCGGCATGCCGGCCGCGCAGGAGGGCGAGGCCGCCTTCGCGGCGAGCGGCCAGTGCCTGGTGAGCTCGGGGCCGCGCGACGTGTGGCTGGCCACCGGCGGGGCGTCCCGCGCGCGTGTCCTGCACTCCGCCGACCGGGGCCTGACCTGGACGGCCACCGACGCGCCGATCCCGGCGGGCGACCCGGCGCGCGGCGTCTTCGGCCTCGCCTTCCGCGACCGTACGCACGGCATCGCGGTCGGCGGCGACTACCGCCCCGACCAGACCTCGCCGCAGGCGGCGGCTCTCACCCGGAACGGCGGGCGCACGTGGATCTCGGCCGGGCAGCCGCCGCCCGCCTACCGCTCGGGCGTCACATGGTTCCCGCACAGCCGCACCACGGCCCTCGCGGTCGGCCCGACGGGCACCGACGTCACGTCGGACGGCGGCCGGAGCTGGCGGACCGTCGACCCGGGGTCGTACGACACCGTGGACTGCGCCGAGGACGGGGGCTGCTGGGCGTCCGGTGAGAAGGGGCGGATCGCCCGCCTGGAGGCTGACCTCGGTCGGGCGGGCCTCGGCCGGCCGGGCCTCCGCTAGGCGGGCAGCTGCTCGCGGTACGGGGCGAGCGCCGGCGCCGTCTTCGTCGCGATGAACTCGGTGACGCGGTACGCGCAGACCCCGGCCAGCACGAACGGGTCCGCGGCGGTGATCTCCTCGATCCGCGCGCGGTCGTCCGCGACCGCGAGGATCACGCCGCCGTCACGCGGGTTCTTGCGTCCGGAGGCGATGAACACCCCGGCCTCGTACTGCTCGTCGAGCCACGCCACGTGCGCCGCCAGTTGCTCGTCGACGGCGGAGAGGGGCGCGGTATAGGTCAATTCGAGGATGAACATGATCGTGAGGCTACCCGGGGCGTCCGGCGGTGGCGCCGGGCGTCCGCACCATGAACACGTCCACCGGGTCCTCGTCCTCCACCGTGAACCCGTGCCGCTCGTACATCCGCCGGGCGGCGCTGCCCCGCAGCACGTCCAGGCGGACGGTCACGCCCTCGGCGTCGGTCCGCTCCAGCAGGGAGCGCAGGACCGCGGAGCCGAGGCCCCGCCCCTGGGACTCCGGCGCCAGATAGAAGTGTTCGAGCCACCGCCCGTCCTCGGCGGGCCGCAGGGTGACGCATCCGATGAACGCGTCGCCCGTCTCGATCACCGAGGTGTGCTCGGCGGAGAAGGAGTCCCGCAGCCGCTGCCGCACCCGGTGCGGATCGAACCGGCCGAGCCGCTCCAGATCCGGCCGCATCACCGTCGCCCGCAGCTCGGCGATGGGCTCCATGTCCGCGGTCGTCGCGGTACGCAGTGTCCAGCTCATGATCGTCCGACTCATGATCGAAGTATCGCTCGCGGCCCGACACCGTCGTACGTGCGACGCTAGTCGGTCACGTCGATCCGGCCGTTCACAGGGGCGGGAGCCGCGGCCGGGGCGGGGGCCGTCGCCTTGCCACCGGTGAGGCCCTTGAGCAGCTCGGCGAGGTCGACTCCCGTGGTGGAGCTGAGGAGTTCGACGCCCTGGGCGACGTTGTCGGCGACCGTGCGGGACAGCTGGCTCGCCCCGTCCGTGGAGATGACCGTCATCTTGTCCACCGCGCTGAGCGGCTCGGACGCCTTGGCGACCACGCTCGGCAGGACCTCGACGACCATCTGCAGGACCGCCGCGTCGCCGTACCGCGCGAACGCCTCGGCCTTCTTGTGCATGGCCTGAGCCTCGGCGGCGCCCTTCGCGCCGATCGCGGCGGCCTCGGCCTCGCCCTCCAGGCGTACGGCGTCGGCGAGCGCGGCACGGTGCGCCTTCTCGCCCTCACCGGTGAGCCGGGCCCGCTCGGCGTCGGCCTCGGCCTGCTTGACCAGGCCGATCCTGCGGGCCTCCGCCTCCTGCTCGGCCTGGTAGCGCGCGGCGTCGGCGGGCTTGCGGACCCTGGTGTCCAACTCGCGGTCGGTCAGGGCGGCCTGGTGCTGGGCGACCTTCTCCTGCTCGGCCAGGACGTCCTGCTGCCGTGCGGCCTCGGCGAGCGGACCCGCGGCGGCGGCGCGCGCCGCGGCCTCGTCCGTCTCGGCCTTGATCTCGGCCTGCTTGAGCGCGAACGTCCGCTGGGCGATCGCGATCTCCTCCTCGGCCTTCAGGCGGGCCTGCTCGGCGGCGCGGCGCGCCACGGCCTCGGCGATGTCCGCCTCCTGCTTGGCGCGGGCGGCCTCGGGACGCCCGAGGTCCTCCAGGTAGGAGCCCTCGGTGGTGATGTCCTGGATCTGGAAGGCGTCCAGGACAAGGCCCTGCCCGGAGAGGCTGGCCTCGGCCTCCTCGGCGACCTGCCCGGCGAACGCGGCGCGGTCCCGGATGATGTCCTCCACCGACATCCGCCCCACGATGGAGCGCAGCGCTCCGGAGAGCACCTCCTGGGTGAAGCCGACGATGCCGTCCTGCTGCATGAGGAAGCGCTGCGCGGCGGCGCGGATGGAGTCCTCGGTGCCGCCCACCTTCACGATGGCGACGCCTTCGAGGTTGGCCTTCACACCGCGCAGCGTGACGGCGCCGCGGACCGCGATCGGGATGTGCCGCGAGGACAGGTCGAGGGTGAACTTCTGCTGCACGAACGGCACGACGAAGACGCCGCCGCCGACCACGACCTTCTGGCCGCTGTTGTCGGTCATGACGCGGCCGGTGTCCGGATCGGTGGACCTCTTGCCGCGCCGCCCGGTCACGATGAAGGCCTCACTGGGCCCGGCGACCTTGTAGCGGGTGATGACGACGAGCGCCAACAGGACGAGGAGTACGACGACTCCGATGACGGCGGTCAGGACTGGACTCATGGTGCGTTCCCCCCTGCCACCCCGGGGACGGCAGATCGGTTACAGGATGGTGGTCGGCCGAGGAACCGCGCGGGTCAGCGCTCCACGGGCCGGACCGCGACCGAGGTCGGCGTAAGGGCCGCGTCGACCCAGATCTCGGTGCCCCGCGCCACGGCGGCGGAGCTGCGCGCCGCGAACTTCACGGGCTGGCCCGCGAGGCGCAGCAGCACCTCGCCGTAGCCGTCGGCCGGGATCGCGGTCACGACGGAGCCCGCCGTGCCGACGAGGTCGTCGCCGCGCGGCGTGGGCGCGCTCTGGTCGCGCATCAGGGCGCGGGTCAGCTTCAAGGTGAGCCAGCCCGCTCCGGCTCCGGCGCAGGCCCCCGCGGCAGTGGCGGGGCCCGCGCCGAGACCGGTCGTGCCGAGCACGATCGCTCCGCCGAAGCTGAGCATCGACACGAACCCGGCGACGACCGGCAGTGAAAGGAGCCCGTCGAAGAGCCCGTCCAGCACGCCCGCTCCCCCGAAGAGCCCTTCGAGCACTCCGTCGAGGACGAGCGAGAGCACCAGCAGCACGATCCCCGCGATGCCGAGAACCAGAAAGACCGTCATCGGATCACTTCCCCCGTCATGCCGTTCACCTCGGTACGGAGAGATCATGACATGCCGATACGAGTACTCACATTGCCTGCTTCCGGCAGTCTTGACGCGCTCTTGATGCCGGTCGGCTCCGAGGGGCCCCAACTAGGCTGGCCCGCACGATGATCAGCTACCCACTACCCTCCGACTGGCCCACCGACGAGAAGGCGGCGCGCGCCGTCCAGGACGGGCTGCGCGCCCGCGTCGTCCTCGACGAACCGGGCCCGCCGCCCGGCACCGGACACGTGACGGGGGTGGACGTCGCGTACGACGACGAGCGGGACGTCGTCGCCGCGGCCGTCGTCGTGCTGGACGCGGCGACGCTGGACGTGATCGAGGAGGCGACGGCGGTCGGCACCGTGGCGTTCCCCTACGTGCCGGGCCTGCTGGCCTTCCGGGAGATCCCCACCGTGCTCACCGCGCTCTCCCGCCTCACGGCCGACCCGGGCCTGGTCGTCTGCGACGGCTACGGCGTCGCGCACCCGCGCCGCTTCGGCCTCGCGAGCCACCTCGGCGTCCTGACGGGACTGGCGACGATGGGCGTCGCGAAGAACCCCTTCACCTTCGCGTACGAGGCTCCGGCCGCGCCGCGGGGGAGCGCGTCGCCCCTGCTGGACGGCGCGGAGGAGGTGGGCAGGGCGCTGCGCACCCGCGAGGGCGTGAAACCGGTCTTCGTCTCGGCGGGCCACCGGGTGACGCTGGCCAACGCGTGCGAGCACGCGCTGCGCCTCACCCCGCGCTACCGCCTCCCGGAGTCCACGCGCCGCGCGGACGCGCTGTGCCGGGCCGCCCTGCGGGAGGCGGCCGGATGAAGGGCGTAAAGCAGCTGGATGAAGGGCGTAAAGCAGCCGGGTGAAGGCCGTGAAGCGGGCGGGTGAAAGGCGGGAAGAGGAGCGGGTTAGCATATGAGCGCCGCCTAGCTCGAAAGAGAAACCTGTGACTGTCAACGACGACTCGTTCACCAACTGGAAGAACCGCGAGGAGATCGCGGAGTCGATGATCCCGCTCATCGGGAAGCTGCACCGCGAGCGGGACGTGACGGTCCTGCTGCACAGCCGCTCCCTGGTGAACAAGTCGGTGGTCAGCATCCTCAAGACCCACCGCTTCGCCCGGCAGATCGCCGGCGAGGAGCTGTCGGTCACCGAGACGCTGCCCTTCCTGCAGGCGCTCACCACGCTCGACCTCGGCCCGTCGCAGATCGACATCGGCATGCTCGCCGCGACGTACAGGAGCGACGACCGCGGTCTGTCGGTGGCCGAGTTCACCGCCGAGGCCGTCGCCGGCGCCACCGGCGCCAACAAGATCGCGTGCCGCGACGGCCGCGACGTCGTCCTCTACGGCTTCGGCCGCATCGGCCGCCTCGTCGCCCGTCTGCTCATCGAGAAGGCAGGCTCCGGCAACGGCCTGCGGCTGCGCGCCATCGTCGTACGCGGGGGAGGGGAGCGGGCCGCCGAAGACATCGTCAAGCGGGCCTCGCTGCTGCGCCGCGACTCCATCCACGGCCAGTTCCAGGGCACCATCACCGTCGACGAGGCGAACAGCACGATCGTCGCCAACGGCAACGAGATCAAGGTGATCTACGCGAACGACCCCTCGGAGGTCGACTACACCGCGTACGGCATCAAGGACGCCATCCTCATCGACAACACCGGCAAGTGGCGCGACCGCGAGGGCCTCTCCAAGCACCTGCGCCCCGGCGTCGACAAGGTCGTCCTGACCGCTCCGGGCAAGGGCGACGTGCCCAACATCGTGCACGGCGTCAACCACGACATGATCAAGCCGGACGAGCGGATCCTGTCCTGCGCCTCCTGCACCACCAACGCGATCGTCCCGCCGCTGAAGGCGATGGCGGACGAGTACGGCGTGCTGCGCGGCCACGTGGAGACCATCCACTCGTTCACCAACGACCAGAACCTCCTGGACAACTACCACAAGGCCGACCGCCGCGGCCGCTCGGCGCCGCTCAACATGGTCATCACCGAGACCGGTGCCGCGTCCGCCGTGGCCAAGGCGCTGCCCGACCTCAAGGCGCCCATCACCGGCAGCTCGATCCGCGTCCCGGTGCCGGACGTCTCGATCGCGATCCTCAGCCTCACGCTCGGCCGCGAGGCCACCCGCGAGGAGGTCCTCGACTACCTCCGCAACGTGTCGCTGACCTCGCCGCTCAAGCGCCAGATCGACTTCACCAGCGCGCCCGACGCGGTCTCGAACGACTTCATCGGCTCGCGCCACGCCTCGATCGTCGACGCCGGCGCGACCAAGGTCGACGGCGACAACGCGATCCTCTACCTCTGGTACGACAACGAGTTCGGCTACTCGTGCCAGGTCATCCGCGTCGTCCAGCACGTCTCCGGCGTCGAGTACCCGACGTACCCCGTACCGGTCGCCTGATCCGCGCCGGGTGCCCCGCCCCACGCGGGCGGGGCACCCGACCGGCGCGCCCCGAGGGCCGGGGGGCCAGGCGCACCCCCCCGACGCGGGAGGTGAGCCCCGCGGCGGTCAGCCGCGGC
>NZ_JBSFRK010000047.1:0-61958 GCF_053589195.1 Streptomyces sp. NPDC003379
ACCGGGCGGGGTCGGGGGGGGGCCGCCGGGGCCCCTTTTAACACACAAACCCCCCCCCCCCTCTACGTGAATGTCAGCCCTGCGAGGCCCACCACTCCTTGAGCGCCGCCACCGCCGCGTCCCGCTCCATCGGCCCGTTCTCCAGCCGCAGTTCCAGCAGGAACTTGTACGCCTTGCCGATGGCCGGCCCGGGGCCGACGTCCAGGACCTGCATGATGTCGTTGCCGTCCAGGTCGGGGCGGATCGAGTCCAGCTCCTCCTGTTCCTGGAGGCGGGAGATGCGCTCCTCCAGGCCGTCGTACGCGCGCGACAGGGCGTTCGCCTTGCGCTTGTTGCGCGTCGTGCAGTCCGAGCGGGTCAGCTTGTGCAGGCGCTCCAGGAGCGGTCCCGCGTCGCGTACGTAGCGGCGTACGGCCGAGTCCGTCCACTCGCCCGTGCCGTAGCCGTGGAAGCGCAGGTGGAGCTCGACGAGGCGCGAGACGTCCTTCACCAGCTCGTTGGAGTACTTGAGCGCCATCATGCGCTTCTTGACCATCTTGGCACCGACCACCTCGTGGTGGTGGAAGGAGACCCGGCCGTCGCTCTCGAAGCGCCGCGTCCTCGGCTTGCCGATGTCGTGCAGCAGCGCCGCGAGCCGCAGCGTCAGGTCGGGGCCGTCCGTCTCCAGCGCCATCGCCTGTTCGAGAACGATCAGCGAGTGGTCGTAGACGTCCTTGTGCCGGTGGTGCTCGTCCCGCTCCAGACGGAGCGCCGGGAGCTCCGGCAGAACCCGCGCGGCGAGCCCCGTGTCGACGAGGAGGGCGAGGCCTTTGCGCGGGTACGCGGAGACGATGAGCTTGTTCAGCTCGTCCCGGACGCGCTCCGCGGAGACGATGTCGATGCGCTCGGCCATCGCCTTCATCGCGGCGACGACCTCGGGCGCCACCTCGAAGTCCAGCTGCGCGGCGAACCGCGCGGCCCGCATCATCCGCAGCGGGTCGTCCGAGAAGGACTCCTCGGGCGTTCCGGGAGTGCGCAGGACGCGCTCGGACAGGTCCTCGAGCCCGCCGTGCGGGTCGACGAACTCCTTCTGGGGGAGCGCCACGGCCATCGCGTTCACGGTGAAGTCACGGCGGACGAGGTCTTCCTCGATGGAGTCGCCGTAGGACACCTCGGGCTTGCGCGAGGTCCTGTCGTACGCCTCCGACCGGTACGTCGTGACCTCGATCTGGTAGCCCTCTTTCTGGCAGCCGACCGTCCCGAAGGCGATCCCGACCTCCCACACCGCGTCGGCCCACGGCCGGACGATCTTCAGTACGTCCTCGGGGCGGGCGTCGGTCGTGAAGTCCAGGTCGTTGCCGAGCCGGCCCAGGAGGGCGTCCCTGACCGAGCCACCGACCAGGGCGAGAGAGAACCCGGCCTCCTGGAAACGGCGGGCAAGATCGTCCGCGACAGGGGACACACGCAGCAGTTCGGTGACCGCGCGGCGCTGCACCTGGCTCAGCGCGCTGGGATTTTCTTCGTTGGCGTTCGGCACAACAGAAAAGGGTACGTGCCCCGGGCGCCCCAAGCGGACCCGATTTCGACCGGCCCGCCCAAGGCCCGCGCCGCCGCTCCGGCCGGGTCTTCCGATCACGTGGAGCAGTCCGCGGCACTTCGCCACAGCGCGCATCGTTACCATGCGTGGACGCACAACCGACGACCACTGACGACGAGGGACGGGCGAACGCGTGGCCGAGGCGGCAGACTTCCCGGGGACAAGCCCCTCACCTGCCCGCCGGTGGCTGCGGCGCACCGCAGCACTGCTGGTGGGTACCCCTTTGCTGGCCGGTCTCCTGCAGGCCCCCGCAGGCCCCGTCGCGCACGCCACCATGCCGGGCGCGACGGCCGACGCCATCGGCTCCAGGACCGTCGATGTCTCCCTGGACGAGCTCACCCCCACCGCCCCCGGTGAGGACGACACGCTCACCGTCTCGGGCACCGTCACGAACAACGGCAAGCAGACGGTGACCGGCGCCCAGGTCGGACTGCGGGTGGGGCCGACCGTCAGCGGCCGGAGCGGGATCGACAGCGCCGCGAAGCGCACGGGCTACCAGCCGGGGGCCGACGGCACGGAGGTCGGCGGCAAGTACGTCGACAAGTTCGCCAAGCTCGTCCCCGGCGTCCGGCAGGACTTCAGCATCTCCGTGCCCGTCAAGGCCCTGGACCTCGGTGCCGACGGCGTCTATCAGCTCGGCGTCGCCCTCACCGGCCAGAGCGCCGCGCAGCCCTACCCGCAGGTGCTCGGCATCGAGCGCACCTTCCTGCCGTGGCAGCCGGGGGCCGCTGACACGAAGACGAAGACGACGTATCTGTGGCCGCTCATCTCCGACACCCACCTCACGGCGAAGACGGAGTCCGACGAACAGCAGACGCCCGTCTTCAAGAACGACGATCTGGCCGACGAGCTCGCGCCGGGGGGACGGTTGCAGCAGCTCCTGGCTCTCGGCAGCGACCTCGACGTCACCTGGGTCATCGATCCGGACCTGCTCGCCTCCGTCGAGGCGATGACCGAGGGATACCGGATCCAGAATCCCGACGGGAAGACCAGCAGGGCGGGCAAGCACCAGGCGGTGGCCAAGGAGTGGCTGAACGACCTGGAAGCCGCCGTCAAGGGCAAGAAGGTCGTCGCGCTGCCCTTCGCCGACCCCGACCTCGCCTCCCTCGCGCACAGAGGCAGGTCCGTCAGCGGTTCCCTCAGCCACCTGAAGGAGGCCACCGACGCCGGGGCCAAGGCGGTGGTGACGATCCTGCACGTCAAGCCGAGCACGGACTTCGCGTGGCCGGCCGAGGGTGCGATCGACCCGTCCGTCGTCGACGTCTCCACCTCCGCGGGCGCGCACACCGTGATCGCCCGCAGCGACAGCCTGCGCGAGACCGGCGGCCTGGCGTACTCGCCGACCGCGGCCCGGCCCATCGGGGGCGGAACGACCGCCGTGGTGGCCGACGCACGCCTCTCCACCGCCTTCCAGGGCGACATGACGGAAGCCGAGAACTCCACGCTCGCCGTCCAGGAGTTCGTCGCCCAGAGCCTGATGATCAATCTGCAGGACCCCGGCAAGCAGCGCAGCATCGTGGTCGCCCCGCAGCGCATGCCCACGGCCAGCCAGGCCCAGGCCATGGAGAAGGCGCTGAGCACCCTCCAGGGCGGGCAGTGGACACAGTCCGAGGACCTCACCGCCGCGGCGAAGGAGAAGCCGGACCCGCGGGCCACGACCCGGGTGCCGTCGACCGGGTCGTACCCGGCATCGCTGCGCAAGCAGGAGCTGCCCCAGTCGGCCTTCGAGTCGATCAGGGGAACGCAGAGCATGCTCGAGCGCTTCCAGGTGATCCTCAGCGAGGAAGACCGCGTGGTCACCCCGTTCGGGAGGGCCATAGACCGTGAGATGTCCACGTCCTGGCGCGGCCGCCCGGCAGAGGCGACCACCTACCAGAACAGCGTCAAGAGCTACCTTCGCGAGCTCGCCGGTCAGGTGTCTCTCATCGACAGGTCCGACGCGAAGCTCTCCGGGCGCAGCGCGACCATCCCGGTGTCCGTGCAGAACAACCTGGTGCAGGGCGTCGAGCACCTGACCCTGCGCCTGTACTCGCGGAATCCCACGCGTCTGAAGATCGGCGACGGGCAGTTCGAGGAGCACCCGGTCAAGATCGCGGGCGGTCACTCACAATCGGTGAAGTTCACCACCACGGCCAACGCCAACGGCCCGGTCCCGGTCTACGCCCAGCTCTACACGGAGGACGGGGAGCCCTACGGAGACGCCGTGGACTTCGAGGTCAACGTCACCGAAGTCACCCCCACCGTGATGCTCGTCATCGCCGGCGGCCTCCTGCTGCTCGTCCTCGCCGGATTCCGCATGTACACCCAGCGCAAGCGCGCGGCGCGGAAGCAGGCCGCCCAGGAGGGCCCGGACGAGGGGCCCGACGGCGAATCCGGCACCGCGTCCGGCGAGAACGGCCCCGAGCAGCCGAGTGACCCGTCAGCGGACACCGCTCCGGAAAGCACGGACCCATCGGACACGGGTGAGAGAGTGGACCGTTGAGCGATGTCGTGGCCGGTGGGCCCGGGGACGATGAGGTGGGGTAGAACCATGAACGCGCCGTACGACGGTGACCGTGGCCAGGGCTCGGGCGGCTCTGCCTCGCCCGGGGACCCGCCTCAGGACTCTGCCGACCACGGGCAGCAGGTTCCGCCGCAGCCCGCGTCGGACATGTACCTCCAGGACGCCTACGACCAGGATCCCTACCGGGGGCAGGACCTCTCCGCCCAGGACCCGGTGACCGAAGCGCTCTACGACCGTGCGGCACACCCCCCACCGCCGCCCGGCGCCTATCAGCAGCCGCTCTACGCCCAGCCGCCCACCCCTGAGCACGCCCCGGACCCCCACGTGTGGGCGCAGACCCCGCCCCCCGAGCCGGAGGGCCCCACCCGGCACCTCCCGTACGGCGACGATGCCCGTACGACGCAGTTCGTGGGCGTCGACGATCTGGTCACCCAGGCCGGTGAGGAGCGCCACGAGCCGGACGCCTTCGCGCACCTCTACCGCGACCAGCAGCCCGGCGGCTACCGCGGCCACCAGGTCGGTTACCAGCAGGGCGGCCACCCCCAGGACAACGGCTACCCGCAGGACAACGGTTACCCGCAAGGCGGCGGATATCCGCAAGGCAACGGATACCCGCAGGAGAGCGGCTACCCCCAGGGCGGCTACCAGCAGCCCGTCACCGGTGGCTACCCGCCCGCCGACCAGCCGGTCGTCCCCGCTCCGGCGCCACCCCCGGCACCCGCGCCGGCACCCGCTCCCAAGTCGGGCGGCCGTGCGTCGAGCCTGCTGAAGTCCAGCGCCGTCATGGCGGCGGGCACACTCGTCTCACGCCTCACCGGCTTCGTCCGCTCCGCACTGATCGTCTCGGCGCTCGGCGTCAGCCTGCTCGGCGACACCTTCCAGGTCGTCTACCAGATCCCGACGATGATCTACATCCTCACCGTCGGTGGCGGCCTCAACTCCGTGTTCGTGCCGCAGCTGGTGCGGTCCATGAAGGAGGACGAGGACGGCGGCGAGGCGTACGCCAACCGCCTGCTGACCCTCGTCATGGTGGCGCTCGGCCTGCTCACCGCCCTGGGCATCGTCCTGGCCCCCCATCTGGTGCGAGTGATGTCCGTCCCGGTCGCCAACGACCCGGCGGCGACCGAGGTCGGCACCACGCTGCTGCGCTACTTCCTGCCTTCGATCTTCTTCATGGGCATCCATGTGGTGATGGGCCAGATCCTCAACGCGCGCGGCAAGTTCGGCGCGATGATGTGGACCCCGGTCCTCAACAACATCGTCATCATCGCCACGTTGGGCATGTTCATCTGGGTCTACGGGACCGCGGCGACGTCCGACATGTCCGTCGAGAGCATCCCGCCGGAGGCCGAGCGCCTCCTCGGTGCCGGTGTCCTGCTCGGTCTCGTCGTGCAGTCCCTGGCGATGATCCCGTATCTGCGCGAGACCGGGTTCAAAGTGCGTCCGCGCTTCGACTGGAAGGGACACGGCCTGGGCAAGGCCGCCAAGCTCGCCAAGTGGACGATCCTGTTCGTGCTCGCCAACCAGGCGGGCGCCCTCGTCGTCACCCAGCTGGCCACCTCCGCCACCGTCGACCTGCGCCAGACGAGCGGCATCGGCTTCTCCGCCTACGCCAACGCCCAGCTCATCTGGGGGCTCCCACAGGCGATCATCACGGTGTCCCTGATGGCGGCTCTGCTGCCCCGGCTGTCCCGCTCGGCCCAGGACGGGGACACCGGCTCGGTCCGTGACGACATCTCCCAGGGCCTGCGCACGACGGCGGTCGCGATCGTTCCCATCGCCTTCGGGTTCGTCGCGCTCGGCATCCCGATGTGCACCCTGATCTTCGGCTCCTCCGGCAGCGCCGCGGCCACGAACATGGGCTACATGCTGATGGCCTTCGGCCTCGGCCTGATCCCCTACTCCGTGCAGTACGTCGTGCTGCGTGCCTTCTACGCCTACGAGGACACGCGTACGCCCTTCTACAACACGGTCATCGTGGCCGCCATGAACGCCGCCGCGTCCGCGGCCTGCTACTTCATCCTGCCCACCCGCTGGGCCGTCACCGGCATGGCCGCCGTCTACGGCCTCTCGTACGCCATCGGCGTGGGCGTCGCCTGGCAGCGGCTACGGAAGCGGCTCGGCGGCGACCTGGACGGCTCCCGCGTACTGCGTACGTATGCCAGGCTCGGCATCGCCGCACTGCCCGCGGCGATTCTCGGCGGTGGCGCCGCGTACGCCATCACCAGGACGCTCGGGCAGGAGATCCTCGGGTCGCTGGCGGCGCTGGTCGCGGGCGGTGCCGTACTGCTCGGTGTCTTCTTCATCGCCGCCAAGCGCATGCGCATCGAGGAGCTCAATTCCATGGTCGGCATGGTCCGCGGCCGTCTCGGTCGCTGAGATGAGGAGTACCGCACAACCATCGCCGGCCACCGCGTGTCGTGCATAGCACCGGACTGTGGGCACAATTGGCTTCGGCGTCTGACGAAACGCAACGGATGGGGAGGCAGGACCGACGGTGGCGGAACGGAGCACGGCTGCCGTCGACGTGGCAGACAACAGCGGTGACGAGCCGCTGACCGCCAAGGCGGAGCAGCCCACGGCCGACGGGGTGGCCCAGACCCGGGAGCGGGACACGGCAGCAGACGAAGACGCGGCGAAGAACGAGAAGCCCATGAGCCGTGGGGCCTCCTCACCCCCAGAACTGCACAGCGGCCACAAGCTCGCCAGACGCTACCGACTCGAAGAGTGCGTCACCCGTCTGGACGGTTTCAGCAGTTGGCGCGCGGTGGACGAGAAGCTCCGCCGTGCCGTCGGCGTGCACTTGCTGCCCGCGGACCACCCGCGGGCCCGCTCGGTGCTCGCGGCGGCCCGCTCCTCGGCCCTCCTCGGCGACCCGCGTTTCGTGCAGGTCCTGGACGCGGTCGAGGAGAACGACCTCGTCTACGTCGTCCACGAGTGGCTTCCGGATGCCACGGAACTCACCGCGGTCCTCGCGGCGGGCCCGCTGGAGGCGCACGACGCGTACCAGCTCGTCAGTCAGGTCGCCCAGGCCATGGCTGCCGCGCACCGCGAAGGGCTCGCCCATCTGCGGCTGACCCCGAGCGCCGTGCTGCGCACCTCCTCGGGGCAGTACCGCATCCGCGGCCTCGCCGTGAACGCCGCGCTGCGCGGCATCAGCTCCGAGACACCGCAGCGCACGGACACGGAGGCGATCGGCGCTCTCCTGTATGCCTCGCTGACCCAGCGCTGGCCGTACGAGGACGACGCCTACGGCCTCTCCGGGCTGCCCAAGGACGTCGGCCTCATCGCCCCCGACCAGGTGCGCGCGGGCGTCCATCGCGGCCTCTCCGAGCTCGCCATGCGGGCGCTCGTCAACGACGGCGCGACCGCGTCCCGCCAGGACCCGCCGTGCGCGACGCCGGAGGAGTTGGTCAAGGCCATCGGCGAGATGCCCCGCATCCGCCCGCCGGAGCCCGCCTTCACCGCCCCGCCCGAGTACCAGCGCACCACGTACCAGCAGGGCACCTACGGCCGCCCCGCGGCCCACCCGGGCGCCACCCAGCCCATGGCCACTCCGCCGCCCCCGCTGCAGAGCCGCACCGGCAAGGCCCTCAAGTGGGCCGTGTCCGCGCTGCTCATCGCCGCGCTCGGCCTGGGCAGCTGGCAGCTCGCGGACGCTCTCATGCACAGCGAGAAGTCCAACGACTCCAATACGACGCAGACGACCGAAGGCGGCGGCGACAAGGGCCGCCCCAAGCCCCTGAAGCCGATCAGCATCAAGGGCGGTCAGGAGTACGTCGTGAAGGGCGACCCCCAGGATCCCGAGAGCATCGGGAACACGTACGACGAGGACCGTGCCTCACTCTGGCGCACCAAGACGTTCAACGACGGTCCGAAGCTCGCCCCGTTCAAACCCGGTGTCGGTATCGTCTACGACCTCGGCTCCGAGCAGAACGTCTCGGCGGCGTCGATAGCCCTTCAGTACGGCGGGCCCCACACCACGGTCTCGCTGTACGCCACGGATTCGCTGACGCCTTCGGCGCAGATCGGCTCCATGAAGAAGATCGGCGGTGTCACCACGTCGGGGAGGACCGCGAAGATCAAGGCCAAGAAGCCCGTGAAGTCGCGGTATGTGCTCCTGTGGATGACAGCGGTTCCGAGGTCCGACCGCGACGGGTACTACGGGGCAGGGTTCAAGCAGGCCATCACAGACGTTCGACTCAAGGGCTGAGGGATCGGCTCGGCGAAGCTCACTGGGGGAGGGGTTCGACGGTGGACGGCACCGCGCATGGTGACATGAGCGACCAGGACCTCCTCGCCGCCCACGTCGCGGGCGACAAGGATGCCTTCGGTGAACTCGTCCGCCGCCACCGGGACCGGTTGTGGGCCGTGGCGCTGCGCACCCTGGGGGACCGCGAGGAGGCGGCCGACGCGGTGCAGGACGCTCTTGTCTCCGCCTACCGCGCGGCGCACACCTTCCGCGGGCAGTCGGCCGTGACGACCTGGCTGCACCGGATCACCGTCAACGCCTGCCTCGACCGGGCCCGCAAGGCGGCGTCCCGCAAGACGTCCCCGATCGACGACACCGAGCGCCTCGAACAGCTCCTGGAACCGGAGGAATCGGCTGCCGCCCCGGTCGAGCGGGGCGATCTGCACCGAGAGCTCCAGGAAGCGCTCAGCACACTCCCTCACGACCAGCGCGCCGCTCTCGTCCTGGTCGACATGCAGGGTTATCCGGTCGCTGAGGCCGCCCGCGTCCTGGACGTGCCCACCGGCACGGTCAAGAGCCGCTGCGCCCGTGGAAGAGCCAGACTGCTGCCGCTGCTCACCCATCTGCGTACGGGGCCACGCACGCGGGACGGGGACAGCGGCGAGGACGGCGGAGGTGAGAGGCCCGGCTCAGGAAGGAACCGGACGCAGGGGACATCCGTCCCACCGGCAGCAGGGCCACGGGATACAGGACCAAGCGATTCAGCTGCTGTGAAGGGCGGAGGTGGGCGAGCGTGACAGCCACGACCGATGCGGCCGGGCACCCGGAGGTCGCCGAGCTCTCCGACCTGACCGAAGGTCTGCTCTCCCCCTCGCGCACGAGCGACGTTCGACGGCATCTCGACGGCTGTGAGCTCTGCGCCGACGTCTACGCCTCCCTGGAGGAGATCCGCGGCCTGCTCGGCACCCTGCCCGGCCCGCCCCGTATGCCCCACGACGTCGCGGGACGCATCGACGCGGCTCTGGCGGCCGAAGCGCTACTGGACGCCACCGCCCCCGATGGCCTTGCCACAACGGACGTGGTGGCCGAGTCCGAGCCCACGCCCGTCACTCCGCCGCCCGCCCCGGCACATGTTTCACGTGAAACATCGCCTGTCTCCGCCTCTCGCACATCCACCGACCGCCCCGCCGGGCGTCCTCGCGCGGCCACCGGTCCGGGGCGCGGTGGACACCCGCGCCGCACTCGCCGCCGTACCGCCGTGCTCGGCGCCGTCTTCACCGCGGCCGCCATCGGTCTCGGCTCACTGCTCATGCAGACCGTGGGCAGCGATTCGCCGGGCGCGTCCGCCGGTCGACAGGACACCGCGGACTCCTTCTCCGAGGGAAAGCTCAAGGGACGGGTGGCCGACCTCCTCGCCGAAAGCCCCGCCAAGGAGACACCCGGCGAGAAGTCGGACGGGTCCAAGCCGACCTTCGACACCCGCTCCAGCTCGGAATCCCCGACAGCCAACTCCCGGCTGCGCGGGGCGACGGTCCAGGTGCCGGAGTGCATCCAGCGCGGCATCGGTGCCAGGACACCGCTCGCCGCCGAGGAGGGTTCGTACGAGGGCAAGCGTGCCTACCTCGTCGTGGTGCCCCATGACTCCGACGCCGCCCAGGTCTCCGCGTACGTCGTCGACGCCACCTGCGTGGGCAAGACCTCACCCCGCGCGGGCAAGGTCCTTCTGACGCACTCCTACCCTCAGGGCTGACCTTCCCAGGACCGCCTCAAGGCTGATTCCTGGGCTGACTTCGGGGCCCCTTCGTCACCGCTGCTCCGTACGTGTGGACACGTCGGGGAATGCATGCCCCGTAGGATCCGTTGGGTGGGGTGAGTAGTCCTGAGACAGGCACCCACCAGCAGTACGCAGCAGTCCCCAGAGACGAGGAATCAAGCCGTGACCGACGTCCGTAACGTGATCATCATCGGCTCCGGGCCCGCCGGCTACACGGCGGCGCTCTACACCGCGCGCGCGTCGCTGAAGCCGCTGGTGTTCGAGGGCGCCGTCACCGCGGGCGGTGCGCTGATGAACACCACCGAGGTGGAGAACTTCCCTGGCTTCCAGGACGGCGTCATGGGCCCTGAGCTCATGGACAACATGCGTGCCCAGGCCGAGCGCTTCGGTGCCGAGCTCGTACCCGACGATGTTGTCGCCGTCGACCTCAGCGGCGAGATCAAGACCGTGACGGACACCGCGGGCACTGTGCACCGCGCGAAGGCCGTCATCATCACGACCGGCTCCCAGCACCGCAAGCTCGGCCTGCCGAACGAGGACGCTCTCTCCGGACGCGGCGTCTCCTGGTGCGCCACCTGCGACGGCTTCTTCTTCAAGGACCAGGACATCGCCGTGATCGGCGGAGGCGACACCGCGATGGAGGAGGCCACCTTCCTCTCGCGCTTCGCCAAGTCCGTGACCATCGTGCACCGCCGCGACAGCCTGCGCGCCTCCAAGGCGATGCAGGAGCGCGCCTTCGCCGACCCGAAGATCAAGTTCATCTGGGACAGCGAGATCGCCGAGATCAAGGGCGAGCAGAAGCTCTCCGGTCTGACGCTGCGCAACCTCAAGACGGGCGAGACGTCCGAGCTGCCGGTGACCGGCCTGTTCATCGCGATCGGCCACGACCCGCGCACGGAGCTCTTCAAGGGACAGCTGGAGCTGGACGACGAGGGCTACCTGAAGGTCGAGGCGCCCTCGACGCGGACGAACCTGACCGGTGTCTTCGGCGCGGGCGACGTCGTCGACCACACGTACCGCCAGGCGATCACGGCAGCCGGCACCGGCTGCTCCGCCGCCCTCGACGCCGAGCGTTTCCTCGCCGCCCTCGCCGACAGCGAGACCGCGACGGCTGTCACCGTCTGACCCCCTCTTCCCCACCGCACCAAGTTAAGGAGACTGCCGTGGCCGGCACCCTCAAGAACGTGACCGACGCCTCCTTCGAGGAGGACGTCCTCAAGAGCGACAAGCCCGTACTGGTGGACTTCTGGGCTGCCTGGTGCGGCCCGTGCCGCCAGATCGCCCCGTCCCTCGAGGCGATCGCGGCCGAGCACGGCGACAAGATCGAGATCGTCAAGCTCAACATCGACGAGAACCCCGGCATTGCCGCCAGGTACGGCGTCATGTCCATCCCGACCCTGAACGTGTACCAGGGTGGCGAGGTGGCCAAGACCATCGTCGGCGCCAAGCCGAAGGCCGCGCTCGAACGCGACCTCGCGGACTTCATCGCCGAGTAGTCGGCGACGACGTTTCTCGTGAGGCACGATGTTTCACGTGAAACACGAATGGACCAGTCCCTCCGGGGGCTGGTCCATTCCTTTTGTGCGGGCCCCTCAGCGAAGAGCAACTGTCAGAGCGGTCGGAGCGCGGGTTCCTTCTGCACTGCTCCCAGCAGTCGGTCCAGCGCCAACTCGACGTCTTCCTTCCAGGAGAGCGTCGTCCGCAGCTCCAGCCTCAGCCGTGGATAAGCGGGGTGCGGGCGGACTGTCTTGAACCCCACCGCCAGGAGGTGCTCCGCCGGCAGCACGCACGCGGGCTTCTCCCACCGCGCGTCACCGAAGGCCTCGATCGCCTTGAACCCTCGGCGCAGCAGATCCTTGGCGACCGTCTGGACGATCACCCGGCCGAGTCCCTGACCCTGATAGCCGGGCATGATCCATGCCGTCATCAGCTGTACGGCGTCCGGGGACACCGGGCTCGTGGGAAACGCGGTGGACCGAGGAACGTACGCGGGAGGTGCGTAGAGCACAAAGCCCACCGGTACGTCGTCGACGTACACGACCCGGCCGCAGGACCCCCACTCCAACAGGGCCGCGGAGATCCACGCCTCCTTCTCCAGCTCCGGTGTCCCGGCCTTTACCGCGGCCTCGCCGCTGACCGGGTCCAGCTCCCAGAAGACACACGACCGGCAGCGCTGGGGAAGGTCCGGGAGGTTGTCCAGCGTGAGCGGTACGAGCCGACGCCCCATGAAGGCGGTTCCTCACTTTCCTCGCCCGCCGCGCTGCGGGCGGCTGTCAGAGCGCTGCGTTCCCGGAGCAGGCTGCCGACGAATCCGCCGACCGCTCCCAGCCCCAGGCCCGCGGTCATCAGTCCGGTGCGGCTCATCGTTCGCATGGCCCCCGCCTCCCCAATGAGGTGCCGTCAGGTGGATGCGCCATACCCGAACGCATCGTATCCACGAAGTGATTCCATCGATACCGTAAAAAAGCAAAGAGCGGGCCGTGTCCGGTCGATACCGGACACGGCCCGCCCTCACGAAGCCCAGGCCCTTGCGGCTATGCCTTGCCGTCCTCGGAAGTGCCTTCCGAGGCGTTCTCCGAGCCGTCCTCGTCTTGTCCGTTCTGAAGGACAGGCCCTTCGCCCGGAGCCAGCGTGCTGAGGATGCGCTCCAGGTCCTCCAGAGAGGCGAAGTCGACGACGATCTTGCCCTTCTTCTGGCCCAGATCCACCCGCACCCGGGTTTCGAACCGATCGGAGAGCCGGGTGGCAAGGCTGGTGAGAGCCGGCGAAAGCCGGGCACCGGCACGCGGCCCCTTGGCCTTCGGAGCGCTCTGGGGCCGCGACCCCATGAGGGTCACGATCTCCTCGACGGCACGCACCGAGAGGCCTTCGGCCACGATCCGGTGCGCGAGCCGGTCCTGTTCCTCCGAGTCCTCGACGGAGAGCAGCGCACGGGCATGCCCTGCGGAGAGAACCCCGGCGGCCACCCTGCGCTGCACGGTCGGCGAGAGCTTCAGCAGGCGCAGCGTGTTGGAGACCTGCGGACGGGACCGGCCGATACGGTCCGCCAACTGGTCGTGGGTGCAGTTGAAGTCCTTGAGCAGCTGGTCGTAGGCGGCGGCCTCTTCCAGCGGGTTCAGCTGAGCACGGTGCAGGTTCTCCAGCAGCGCGTCCAGGAGGAGCTTGTCGTCTTCCGTGGCCCGCACGATCGCCGGGATGCGCTCCAGGCCCGCCTCACGGCAGGCGCGCCAGCGCCGCTCGCCCATGATGAGCTCGTAGCGCGCGGGGCCCAACTGCCGTACGACGACCGGCTGGAGGAGGCCGACCTCCTTGATGGAGGTCACCAGCTCCGCGAGGGCGTCCTCGTCGAACACCTCACGCGGCTGCCGAGGGTTGGGCGAGATGAAGTCGAGCGGCAGCTCGGCGAAGTGCGCACCGGCCACCGGCGCGTTCTCCGGTGCCTGCGCGGTCTGCTGAGGCGGTTCCGCCGTTTCACGTGAAACGGAGTTCTGCGGGAGTGCCGTCACCTTCGCGGCAGCGACCCCACGCTCAGCGGTGAGCACAGGCACAGCCGTAGGGGAGGCCGAGGCACCCACCGCGCTCTGCGGGATCTGCCTCTCATTAGGAGCTGCAGGGATCAAGGCGCCGAGGCCCCGCCCCAGTCCTCTCCGTCGCTCGCTCACTGCATCCCCTCCGTCATGCTGTGCTGGTCGTTCTGAGCGCCCGTGTGGGCGTGCTGGACGTCGTAGCTCACTCCGACTCCGCGCAGCGCGATCTCGCGTGCCGCTTCGAAGTAGGAGAGGGCGCCGCTCGATCCGGGATCGTAGGTGAGCACCGTCTGGCCGTAGCTCGGCGCCTCCGAGATGCGGACCGATCTCGGGATGCTGGTCCGCAGGACCTCGCTGCCGAAGTGGCTGCGCACCTCGTCCGCCACCTGGGAGGCGAGCCGGGTCCTGCCGTCGTACATGGTGAGCAGGATCGTCGAGACATGCAGGTTCGGGTTGAGGTGACCCCGCACGAGGTCGACATTGCGCAGGAGCTGGCCGAGGCCTTCCAGTGCGTAGTACTCGCACTGGATGGGGATCAGCACCTCCGCACCGGCCACCAAGGCGTTGACCGTCAGCAGGCCGAGCGACGGCGGGCAGTCGATCAGGATGTAGTCCAGCGGCTGCTCGTACGCCTGGATCGCCCGTTGCAGCCGGCTCTCCCGTGCCACCAGCGACACCAGCTCGATCTCCGCACCGGCGAGATCGATCGTGGCGGGGGCGCAGAAGAGACCCTCGACATCCAGCACCGGCTGGACGACATCGGAGAGCGGCTTGCTCTCGACCAGAACGTCATAGATGGACGGCACTTCGGCGTGATGGTCGATACCGAGAGCGGTGGAGGCGTTGCCCTGCGGATCGAGGTCGATCACCAAGACGCGTGCGCCGTGCAGAGCGAGCGAGGCGGCGAGATTGACGGTCGTCGTCGTCTTGCCCACCCCGCCCTTCTGGTTGGCGACCACCATGATGCGGGTCCGCTCGGGCCGTGGCAGGCCTTCGCCCGCGCGGCCGAGCGCGTCGACCGCCAGTTGGGCAGCACGACCGATGGGGGTGTCGTCCATCGGGGTCGGTGTTTCACGTGAAACATCCTCCCCCACCGACTCGGTACGGGGACCGGGGACCGGATCGGTCATCGGTCCCGCGATGTTGGCGTCGGACCGCAAGGATTCACTCTCCTCGACATCAGGCTCGCAATGAACAGAGCCTCCCATGCTTTCGGGGTCGTGAACCAGCGAGGCCCGGTCTTCTGTGGACGAATCCACCTCTGTGGACAACTCCGTCCCCTTATCGAGGGAACCAAGTGGTCGACGGTCGCGAGGTTCCGCGGCGCGGCCGCGACTGATGATGCCATGCAGCAGTGAGCGACGTTTCACGTGAAACACGATGCACGGCAGCCGGGGTGCCGCTGGTGCGACACCCCGGTATGCGTACGTTTGGCAGCTTTTGTGGAGTACAGCTCGCCGTCAATCAGCCGCCACAGCGGCAATCGTGACCGAGTCAGCCGCGGCGGCGCCGCGCGCGGCCGGTGCGAGCGGCCTTGGCCCGTTTCGCCGCGAAGCGCACACCGCCCGGGCTCTCCCCCACCTCGACCCGTACGACCGTGGACAGCGGATCCACCACACCCTCACCGACATGCAGGACGGAGGTGCCCACCGCACCGAGCTTGCTCAGGGCGGACCCCGCGGCCTTGACCTCTTCCTCGGCGGTGTCGCCCTTGAGGAGCAGCATCTCGCCGTACGGACGCAGCAGGGGAACGCCCCAGGCCGCCAGGCGGTCCAGCGGGGCGACGGCTCGCGCGGTCACCACATGGACGGGAGGCAGCTTGCCGAGAACTTCCTCGGCGCGGCCCCGTACAACCGTCACATGGTCGAGGCCGAGCAGCTCGACGACCTCGGTGAGGAAGTTCGTGCGCCGCAGCAGTGGCTCAAGGAGCGTGATCTTGAGGTCCGGGCGGACGAGGGCCAGCGGGATGCCGGGGAGTCCGGCGCCAGAACCGACGTCGCACACCGTGACGCCCTCGGGCACGACCTCGGACAGCACCGCGCAATTCAGCAGATGCCGCTCCCAGAGCCGGGGCACTTCCCGGGGTCCGATCAGGCCTCGCTGCACTCCCGCATCGGCGAGCAGCTCCGCGTACCGGACCGCGTCCGCGTAGCGATCGCCGAATACCGTCCGGGCCTCTTCAGGCGCCGGGGGAAGCTCCGCTGCCTCCGTCACGGGGACCGTCCTTCCGTACCGCACTGGGGTGGCTGACTATCGGGCTGACAAAGTCCGGCCCCGCCTGTGAACAGACGGGGCCGGATGTACGCGGTGCCGCTCAGGCGGGGAGTACGACGACGAAGCGCTGCGGCTCCTCGCCCTCGGACTCGCTGCGCAGACCGGCGGCCTTGACCGCATCATGCACGACCTTGCGCTCGAACGGCGTCATCGGCTTGAGCTTGGCCGGCTCGCCGGAGCTCTTGACGTCGGCCGCGGCCTTGGCGCCGAGCTCCGAGAGCTCCTCGCGCTTCTGGGCACGGTAGCCCGCGATGTCCAGCATCAGGCGGCTGCGGTCACCGGTCTCGCGGTGCACGGCGAGACGCGTGAGCTCCTGGAGGGCCTCCAGGACCTCGCCGTCACGGCCGACCAGCTTCTGCAGGTCACGGCTTGCGGTGTCGCTGACGATGGAGACAGCGGCCCGGTCGGCCTCGACGTCCATGTCGATGTCGCCGTCGAGGTCGGCGATGTCCAGCAGACCCTCGAGGTAGTCCGCCGCGATCTCGCCCTCCTGCTCGAGGCGGGTGAGAGTGTCGCCGGCCTCGGCTGCGGCGGAGGTGGTGGTGCCTTCCGTCACTGGATGGACTCCTTCTACTTCTTGGAGGACGGGTGCTTGGGCCGCTGCTGGCCCTTGCGCTGCTGTCCCGACTTGGCTTTGCTGCGCGTACCGGAGCCGGGCTTGTTGCCCGTCGTGTTGCTGCCCGTCGGCTTGGCCGGGGCGGCGTCCTCAGGCTCGTCCTGAACCTTCTCCAGCGACGTCTTGGGCCCCTCTTCGGCCTCCGCCTTGGCGGTGCCCTGCGTGATGGCGGTCTGGCGCTTGGCCTTGCTCTGACGCTTGGGCTGCTGGCGCTTCGGGGCCCCCGCGACCGTGGCTCCGTCCTCGGTGACTGTGGCGACGGTGGACTCGCTCTCCACCACGGTGCCGTCGGCCTGGGCCGCGAGGCCCGCCTTGGTCAGGCTGTTGATGAACTTGCGCTCGAAGTCGTTGCGGTCACGGCCCTTGGCGACGATCGCCTTGATGACGTTCGTGTTGCCACGCCCCCGCACCTTCTTGTGGTGCGTGACCTGCTTCTGCAGACGCTCCAGGAAGGCCTCCTGCGCCTTGGAGCCCGGCGTCGGGTTCCTGCGGATCACGAACATCTGCTGACCCATGGTCCACACGTTGGTGGTCAGCCAGTAGACGAGGACACCGACGGGGAAGTTGATGCCGAACACGGCGAACATGATCGGGAAGACGTACATCAGCATCTTCTGCTGCTGCATGAACGGCGTCTTGACCGTCGTGTCCACGTTCTTCGTCATCAGCTGGCGCTGCGTGAAGAACTGCGAGGCCGACATCAGGACGATCATGACCGCCGTGATGACACGGACGTCCGTGAGAGAGGCACCGAGCGAGGCGACCTTGTCGGCGCCATCCGTGAACTTCGCCGCCAGCGGCGCACCGAAGATGTGCGCCTTACGCGCACTCTCCAGGAGCGGGCCGTCGATGACGCCGATCTCCTTGCCCGTCGCAATGCCGTTCAGCACGTGGTACAGGGCAAAGAAGAACGGCGACTGCGCCAGGATGGGAAGGCACGAGGAGAGCGGGTTGGTACCCGACTCCTTGTACAGCTTCATCATCTCTTCGGACTGGCGCTGCTTGTCGCTCTTGTAGCGCTCCTGGATCTTCTTCATCTCGGGCTGCAGGGTCTGCATGGCCCGAGTGGCCTTGATCTGCTTCACGAAGAGCGGGATCAGGCAGATACGGATCAGGATCACCAGGGACACGATGGACAGGCCCCAGGCCCAGCCCGTGTCGGGACCGAAGATCTTCCCGTACACCGAGTGGAACTGGACGATGACCCACGAGACTGGTGTCGTGATAAAGCTGAAGAGACTGGCAATCGTGTCCACTAATCAAGCTCCTTGAGCATGGGACGGGGTCTCGGTCTCGGCGGCCGTGGCCGGGGGGAGAACCCCGGTCGGCACGCCTGCGGCGGAGGGCCCGCCCTTGCGTTCGCGCCAGGCGGCGCGCAGCATCTCGTGCCACCGCGGGCGCTTGCGCGGCGGGACATGGTCGACACCGCCCAGCGACCACGGATTGCACCGCAGAACGCGCCAGGCGGTGAGCGCCGTTCCCTTGATCGCACCGTGCCGGTCGATGGCCAGGTAGCCGTAGCGGGAACACGACGGGTAGTACTTGCACACCGGGCCGAGAAGTGGACTGATCGTCCACTGGTACAGCTTGATCAAGGCCAACAGTGGGTACTTCATCGCGCGCCCCCTCCCAGCAACCGCTGCAAGGCGGCATCCAGGTCTCGGGCCAGCTGTGCATGGTCGGCGTCGCCCGCTCCGGGCAGCGCTCGTACGACTACCAGGCTACCGGGGGGCACGGAGCCCAGCCGGTCGCGCATGAGATGGCGAAGCCGGCGCTTCACGCTGTTGCGTACGACCGCGCCGCCCACGGCCTTGCTGACGACGAAACCCGCACGTGTCGGGGGAAGGGTCTCCCCAGGCACGTGCGGGTCCGTTGCGCCGCTACGTAGATGGACGACGAGGAGCGGGCGTCCGGCCCGGCGTCCTCGGCGTACCGCGGTCGCGAAGTCTTCGCGCCGCCTCAGCCGATGCTCGGTAGGCAGCACGACGTCATGACCTGACTTAGATCAGGCGGACAGGCTGGCGCGACCCTTGCCACGACGGTTCGCGAGAATCGCGCGGCCGGCACGGGTACGCATCCGCAGGCGGAAGCCGTGGGTCTTGGCGCGACGACGGTTGTTCGGCTGGAAGGTGCGCTTGCTCACTCGGGGGCTCCAGAAATGATTGTGGGTGGCGGGACATCGCCTGGCTGTCACCGTGCGCCCACGAGAAGCTCGCGAATACGCACCGAGTGCACCGCTTCACAATCACAGATCGTGATCTTTGCCCATCGGAGGCAGGCGGCAGCAGCCATCGACAACTCGACCTGGTCACGGTACGCGGGGCTACGCCATCCGGTCAAACCGGCCACTGGAGGGAGACACTGTGCACAGCCTGTGGACAACAACTTGAACCGCAGCCGTCGCCCTGACTACCTTGGCTGAACTCCGATTCGTTCCCTTCCCCCTGCCCATCCCGATTTCCGTCCCAAGAACCACACCTTCGTGGGACCCCGTGAGAGAGCGTGCCCTGTGGCTGACGTACCTGCCGATCTTGCCGCAGTGTGGCCACGAGTTCTGGAACATCTGCTGGGTGAAGGGCGGGGGCAGGGCGTCGAGGCGAAGGACGAGCGGTGGCTCAGGAGCTGCCAGCCCCTGGCTCTCGTCGCCGACACGGCACTGCTCGCCGTACCGAACGAATTCGCCAAGGGCGTACTCGAAGGGCGTCTCGCGCCCGTGGTCAGCGAGACCCTGAGCCGCGAGTGCGGGCGCCCGATCCGCATCGCCATCACGGTCGACGACTCCGTCGGTGAGCCCGCGGGCCCGCCGGCGCCGCCGATCCAGCACCAGCAGCGCTACGAAGAGCACGAGCTGCCCTCCGGCTCCGGTCAGGGGCGTGAGTCGTACGAGGGTTACGGGCGACGCCCCTCGGACGAGCACCAGTCCGGCTCGCGGTCCGACCAGATGCCGACCGCGCGCCCCGCCTATCCGGACTACCAGCGTCCGGGCCCCGGCGCCTGGCCGCAGCAGCAGCCGCAGGACGACTACGGCTGGCAGCAGCAGCGGCTCGGCTTCCCCGACCGCGATCCGTACGCGAACCCGGTCCAGCAGCCGCAGCACGACTACCGCTCGCAGCCGCCGCAGGAGCGCTCGCCGTACGAGCAGCAGCGTTCCGATCCGCAGGACCGGCGCGAGCGCCACGACATGCCCGAGCCGTCCGGGGACCACCGCGACCATCGTGATCCCCGTGATCCCCGTGATCATCGCGACCACCGCGGCAATGTCGGGCACGGCGGCCACGGCGTGCACCGGGGCGGCCCGGTCGGCCCCACCTCGTCGAGCGGCGCCCCCGGCCCGCTGGCCGCGCAGCCGGCGCCCGCGACGGGCCCCGGCGAGCCGACCGCGCGGCTCAACCCCAAGTACCTCTTCGACACCTTCGTCATCGGCGCGTCCAACCGCTTCGCGCACGCGGCCGCGGTCGCCGTCGCCGAGGCGCCCGCGAAGGCGTACAACCCCCTCTTCATCTACGGGGAGTCGGGGCTGGGCAAAACGCATCTGCTGCACGCGATCGGGCACTACGCCCGCAGCCTGTACCCCGGCACGCGCGTGCGTTACGTGAGCTCCGAGGAGTTCACCAACGAGTTCATCAACTCCATCCGCGACGGCAAGGGCGACAGCTTCCGCAAGCGCTACCGCGAGATGGACATCCTGCTGGTCGACGACATCCAGTTCCTCGCGGACAAGGAGTCGACGCAGGAGGAGTTCTTCCACACCTTCAATACGCTCCACAACGCGAACAAGCAGATCGTGCTCTCCAGCGACCGGCCGCCCAAGCAGCTGGTCACCCTGGAGGACAGGCTGCGCAACCGCTTCGAGTGGGGGCTGATCACCGACGTCCAGCCGCCCGAGTTGGAGACGCGTATCGCGATCCTTCGTAAGAAGGCGGTGCAGGAGCAGCTCAACGCCCCTCCGGAGGTGCTCGAGTTCATCGCGTCGCGGATCTCGCGGAACATCCGTGAGCTGGAGGGCGCGCTGATCCGGGTCACGGCGTTCGCGTCGCTGAATCGGCAGCCTGTGGACCTGGGGCTCACCGAGATCGTCCTCAAGGACCTGATCCCGGGCGGCGAGGACGCGGCTCCGGAGATCACGGCGACGGCCATCATGGCGGCGACCGCCGACTACTTCGGGCTGACGGTGGACGACCTGTGCGGTTCCTCGCGCAGCCGCGTCCTGGTGACGGCCCGCCAGATCGCCATGTACCTGTGCCGTGAGCTGACCGACCTCTCCCTGCCGAAGATCGGGGCGCAGTTCGGCGGCCGCGACCATACGACCGTCATGCACGCGGACCGCAAGATCCGCGCTCTGATGGCCGAGCGGCGGTCCATCTACAACCAGGTCACCGAGCTCACCAACCGCATCAAGAACGGCTGACAGCCGCCGCGACACGTCGCTGAGGGCGCCCCGGGACGACTCCGGGGCGCCCTTTCCCGTCGCCCACGCGCGCGTGACTGTTCGATTTCCCCTGCTCAGACGGGGGTTCTCCACAGATATGCGGACTTTCTCGCTTCCACACCCTGGGGACTGGAAAGTTGTCCAGACGCTGTCCACAGGGGACGCTGCTGAGGGATCATCAGGCCAGGTCAACTGGTTGTGGATTCGTGGACGAAGACTGTCCACAGGCTGTGGATGAAAATTCCGTCCACAGGGTGTGCATGACGTTGTCCACCGGCGACCCACAGGTTCAGCTCGGTTGTCCCCAGCTTTTCCCGGCTTCTCCACACGGCTGTCCACTGTTCGGCAACGTGACGCGCCCTCTCACCGGGTCGAGTGAAAGGCGTCACACCAAGGTGCCTGGTTGGCCTGTGGGGAAGCTGGGTAAAGCTGGGGACAGCGCTGGGGAGAAGTGGCCCCTGCCTGTGCATCGGGTGTGCAGAACTTTCGCCCGTCCACAGAAACACCTGGTTTTCCACGGGCGTCGCCCACAGGCTCAGTGGATAAAAAACCGGTGCTGACCAGCGCATACGCGGTTATCCACGGTTTCCACAGCCCCTACTACTACTCCCAACTAGAGAGTCCGGGGAAATGGTTTCGAAGTGGGGCCTGTGCACAACTCTCGCTCCGGGGCTCCGACGCCGCTCGCCACGACTTGACCCCGACGGGCACCGACTGTCAGTGCCGTGCGTCAGACTGGACCCCGGTGTCCTTCCCACGGCATGGCTGAGAGACACCGAGTCAGACGACGAGGGCCACAGGTCCAGCGGGCGAGAGCAGCCAGCAACAGCAGGAGGGCGGCTTAGGTGAAGATCCGGGTTGAACGCGACGTACTCGCGGAGGCGGTGGCCTGGGCGGCGCGCAGCCTCCCGGCCCGGCCGCCTGCGCCCGTCCTCGCAGGCCTGCTGCTGAAGGCCGAGGAAGGCGCACTGAGCCTGTCGAGCTTCGACTACGAGGTCTCGGCACGTGTCTCGGTGGACGCGGAGATCGACGAGGAAGGCACGGTCCTCGTCTCGGGCCGGCTGCTGGCGGACATCTGCCGCGCGCTCCCCAACCGCCCGGTGGAGATCTCCACAGACGGTGTACGGGCGACGGTGGTCTGCGGCTCCTCGCGCTTCACACTCCACACGCTTCCTGTGGAGGAGTACCCCGCGCTGCCGCAGATGCCGACCGCCACGGGCACCGTCCCCGGTGAGGTCTTCGCCTCCGCCGCCTCCCAGGTGGCTATTGCCGCGGGCCGCGACGACACCCTGCCCGTGCTGACCGGCGTACGCATCGAGATCGAGGGCGACACGGTCACCCTGGCCTCCACCGACCGCTACCGCTTCGCGGTCCGCGAGTTCCTGTGGAAGCCGGAGAACCCCGAGGCGTCCGCTGTGGCGCTCGTTCCCGCCAAGACGCTCCTGGACACCGCCAAGGCGCTCACGAGCGGCGACACGGTCACCCTGGCGCTCTCCGGATCCGGTGCGGGCGAGGGCCTGATCGGTTTCGAGGGCGCCGGGCGGCGTACGACCACGCGTCTCCTCGAGGGCGACCTGCCGAAGTACCGCACGCTGTTCCCGACCGAGTTCAACTCGGTGGCCGTGATCGAGACCGCCCCCTTCGTGGAGGCCGTCAAGCGCGTCGCCCTGGTGGCCGAGCGGAACACCCCGGTGCGGCTCAGCTTCGAGCAGGGCGTGCTCATCCTGGAGGCGGGCTCCAGCGACGACGCACAGGCTGTGGAAAGGGTCGACGCCCAGCTCGACGGCGACGACATCTCCATCGCCTTCAACCCGACGTTCCTGCTCGACGGCCTGAGCGCGATCGACTCCCCGGTCGCCCAGCTGTCCTTCACAACCTCGACGAAGCCCGCGCTGCTGAGCGGCAGGCCGGCCATGGACGCCGAGGCGGACGACGCCTACAAGTACCTGATCATGCCGGTACGTCTGAGCGGCTGAGCCCACAGGTGTGCGCGTGCGTCCGGGCGTAGGCTCGGACGCAGGTACGAAAGTGCCGTAACGCCACGTCGCTAGTGAAGGAACCTCTGATGGAGCTCGGTCTCGTCGGCCTCGGCAAGATGGGCGGCAACATGCGCGAGCGCATCCGCCGCGCAGGTCACACCGTCATCGGATACGACCGCAATCCGGACCTCGCGGATGTCCACAGCCTGGAAGAGCTTGTGGGCAAGCTCAAGGGCCCGCGCGTCGTGTGGGTGATGGTCCCGGCCGGGGCCGCGACCCAGTCCACGGTCGACGAGCTGTCCGAGCTCCTCCAGCCCGGCGACGTCGTCGTCGACGGCGGGAACTCCCGCTGGACGGACGACGAGAAGCACGCGGAGGAGCTGAGGGCCAAGGGCATCGGCTTCGTCGACTGCGGTGTCTCCGGCGGCGTGTGGGGCCTGAAGAACGGCTACGCGCTGATGTACGGCGGCGACAAGGAGAACGTCGCCAAGGTGCAGCCCGTCTTCGACGCGTTGAAGCCCGAGGGCGACTTCGGTTCGGTGCACGCGGGCAAGGTCGGCGCGGGCCACTTCGCGAAGATGGTCCACAACGGCATCGAGTACGCGATGATGCAGGCCTACGCCGAGGGCTGGGAGCTCCTGGAGAAGGTCGACTCGGTCACGGACGTCCGTGAGGTCTTCCGCTCCTGGCAGGAGGGCACGGTCATCCGTTCCTGGCTGCTCGACCTCGCGGTCAACGCCCTGGACGACGACGAGCACCTGGAGAAGCTGCGCGGCTTCGCCGCCGACTCCGGAGAGGGCCGCTGGACCGTCGAGGCGGCCATCGACAACGCCGTACCGCTGCCTGCGATCACCGCGTCGCTCTTCGCGCGCTTCGCCTCGCGGCAGGACGACTCGCCGCAGATGAAGATGATCGCCGCGCTGCGCAACCAGTTCGGCGGCCACGCGGTCGAGAAGAAGTAATCCACAGCCTGTGCGTTGAGCACGGGTTTGCCGGGGGAGGTCGGCGCACATCATGCACGTCACGCATCTGTCGCTGGCCGACTTCCGGTCCTACGCCCAGGTCGAGGTCCCTCTCGACCCGGGCGTCACCGCGTTCGTGGGCCCCAACGGCCAGGGCAAGACCAACCTCGTCGAGGCCGTCGGCTACCTCGCCACGCTCGGCAGCCACCGGGTCTCCTCGGACACCCCCCTGGTGCGCATGGGCGCGGAGCGGGCCGTCATCAGGGCCGCGGTCCGTCAGGGCGAGCGGCAGCAGCTGATCGAGCTCGAACTCAATCCCGGCAAGGCGAATCGCGCCCGCGTCAACCGGTCCTCGCAGGTCAGACCGCGGGACGTGCTGGGGATCGTCCGTACTGTGCTGTTCGCGCCCGAGGACCTCGCGCTGATCAAGGGCGACCCCGGTGAGCGGCGGCGCTTCCTCGACGAGCTGATCACCGCGCGCTCCCCGCGCATGGCGGGCGTCCGGTCCGACTACGACCGGGTCCTCAAGCAGCGCAACACCCTCCTGAAGTCGGCCGCCCTCGCGCGGCGCCACGGCGGGCGCTCCATGGACCTCTCCACGCTGGACGTCTGGGACCAGCACCTCGCGCGCGTGGGCGCCGAGCTGCTGGCGCAGCGGCTCGACCTGATCTCGGCGCTGCAGCCGCTGGCCGACAAGGCGTACGAACAGCTGGCGCCCGGCGGCGGCCCGCTCTCCCTGGAGTACAAGCCGTCCGCGCCCGGTGACGGCCACACGCGCGAGGCGCTGTACGAGCAGCTGACCGCCGCCCTCGAAGAGGCCCGCAAGCAGGAGATCGAGCGGGGCGTCACCCTGGTCGGCCCGCACCGCGACGACCTGCTGCTCAAGCTGGGCGAGCTCCCCGCGAAGGGGTACGCGAGCCATGGCGAGTCCTGGTCGTACGCCTTGGCGCTGCGGCTGGCCTCGTACGACCTGCTCCGGGCCGAGGGCAACGAACCGGTGCTCGTCCTCGACGACGTCTTCGCGGAGCTGGACACGCGCCGCAGGGAGCGGCTCGCGGAGCTGGTGGCCCCGGGTGAGCAGGTACTGGTCACGGCCGCGGTCGACGACGACGTCCCGGGCGTGCTGACCGGCACGCGGTACGCGGTGGCGGACGGCGCGGTGGACCGCGTATGAGCACCGAGGAGCCGGCCAAGGGCGACCCCAAGGACGCGGGGGCGGCGAAGACCCCCGAACCCTCCGGTGTCGACCTCGCCCGGGTCGCCCTGCGCGCGGCGAAGGAACAGGCACGCGCGCGTGGGGATGCCGCCCAGCAGAAGAAGCAGGCCCGCCGCGGCGGGCTGCGCTCCGGCGCCCGGGCCGACGGCCGTGATCCGCTGCCGCTCGGCTCCGCCATCAACCGGCTGATCACCGAGCGTGGCTGGGAGACGCCGGCCGCCGTCGGCGGGGTGATGGGCCGCTGGCCGCAGATCGTCGGCGACGACCTGGCCAACCACTGCGTCCCGCAGAAGTACGACGAGGACGAGCGCGTCCTGACCGTGCAGTGCGACTCCACGGCCTGGGCCACACAGCTGCGCCTCATGGCCCCGCAGCTGGTCGCACGCCTCAACGAGGACCTGGGCCACGGCACCGTGCGCCTCATCAAGGTCCTTGGCCCCGGAGGCCCCCCACGCCGCTTCGGCCCCTTGCGCGCCCCGGGAAGCACGGGCCCCGGCGACACCTACGGCTGAGACCGTCGGCGGCGGTAGCTGGGGGTTGACGGCCCGAAGCGCTGAGTGCCGCTGTGAGCCCTCTAGGGCCCCGCTCCGCATATGGGGAGTCGGCCGAGTCCGGTTCAGGGCGGCACATGAGGACTCAGGTACCGGCAAACCCCCATCACTGTCAGCGCTACCGGTAGACTGGAAGCTAATCCCGCCCCACTTGTGGGACGCACCGAGCAACGCTGACTATCGCTGAACGACGCAGCCGCTCCGGCCACCGCCGGGAGCCAGGCTTGTGCTGTGCCAGAAAGGGCGCTTCGTGGCCGATTCCGGCAACCCCAACGAGAACATTCCGTCCACCGCCGCCGGCGAGAACGTCGAGGCACCGCCCTCGTACGACGCCAGCGCGATCACCGTCCTCGAGGGTCTGGACGCGGTCCGCAAGCGACCCGGCATGTACATCGGTTCGACCGGTGAGCGAGGACTGCACCACCTGGTGCAGGAGGTCGTCGACAACTCCGTGGACGAGGCCCTCGCCGGCCACGCGGACACGATCGACGTCACGATCCTCGCGGACGGCGGCGTGCGCGTGATCGACAACGGCCGTGGCATTCCGGTCGACATGCACCCCGTGGAGAAGAAGCCCGCCGTCGAGGTCGTCCTCACCGTGCTGCACGCGGGCGGCAAGTTCGGCGGCGGCGGCTACGCCGTCTCCGGTGGTCTGCACGGCGTCGGCGTCTCCGTCGTCAACGCCCTTTCGACCAAGCTCGCGGTCGATATCAGGCGCGACGGTTACCGATGGACCCAGGACTACAAGCTGGGTGTGCCGACGGCCCCGCTCTCCAAGCACGAGCAGGTCGAGGATTCCGGCACCACGGTCACCTTCTGGGCCGACCCGGACGTCTTCGAGTCGACCGAGTACTCCTTCGAGACGCTGGCGCGGCGTTTCCAGGAGATGGCGTTCCTCAACAAGGGTTTGACGATCAAACTCACTGATGAGCGCGAGTCGGCGAAGGCCACCGCGGGCGCGGACTCGGCCGAGGCGACCGACGACGAGGCCGCCGAGGCCCGCACGGTCACGTACCACTACGAAGGCGGCATCGTCGACTTCGTGAAGTACCTCAACTCCCGCAAGGGTGAGGTCATCCACCCGACCGTCATCGACGTCGAGGCCGAGGACAAGGAGCGCATGCTCTCGGTCGAGATCGCGATGCAGTGGAACTCGCAGTACACCGAGGGTGTGTACTCCTTCGCGAACACGATCCACACGCACGAGGGCGGTACGCACGAAGAGGGCTTCAGGTCCGCGCTGACAGGCCTGGTCAACCGCTACGCGCGCGAGAAGAAGCTGCTGCGCGAGAAGGATGACAACCTCACGGGTGAGGACGTCCGCGAGGGTCTGACCGCGATCATCTCGGTGAAGCTGGGCGAGCCCCAGTTCGAGGGCCAGACGAAGACCAAGCTGGGCAACACGGAGGCGAAGACCTTCGTACAGAAGGTTGTCCACGAGCACCTCACGGACTGGTTCGACCGCAACCCGAACGAGGCCGCGGACATCATCCGCAAGGGCATCCAGGCCGCCACGGCCCGCGTCGCCGCCCGCAAGGCGCGCGACCTGACCCGCCGCAAGGGTCTCCTGGAGACGGCGTCGCTGCCGGGCAAGCTGAGCGACTGCCAGTCGAACGACCCGACGAAGTGCGAGATCTTCATCGTCGAGGGTGACTCCGCCGGTGGTTCGGCGAAGTCCGGCCGCGACCCGATGTACCAGGCGATCCTGCCCATCCGAGGCAAGATCCTGAACGTCGAGAAGGCGCGCATCGACAAGATCCTGCACAACCAGGAAGTGCAGGCCCTGATCTCGGCCTTCGGCACCGGTGTGCACGAGGACTTCGACATCGAGAAGCTCCGCTACCACAAGATCATCCTGATGGCGGACGCCGACGTCGACGGACAGCACATCAACACGCTGCTCCTGACGTTCCTGTTCCGCTTCATGCGGCCGCTGGTCGAGCAGGGGCACATCTACCTGTCACGCCCGCCGCTCTACAAGATCAAGTGGTCGCGGGACGACTTCCAGTACGCGTACTCGGACCGCGAGCGCGACGCCCTGATCGAGCTCGGCCGCCAGGCCGGCAAGCGCATCAGGGACGACTCGGTCCAGCGCTTCAAGGGCCTCGGTGAGATGAACGCCGAGGAGCTGCGCATCACGACGATGGACCAGGAGCACCGCGTGCTCGGCCAGGTGACCCTGGACGACGCGGCACAGGCCGACGACCTCTTCTCGGTGCTGATGGGAGAGGACGTAGAGGCACGGCGCTCGTTCATCCAGCGCAATGCCAAGGACGTCCGTTTCCTCGACATCTGAGTCGGCCCGTACAAGCCGCACCTCGAAAGGACTTTGACCAGCAATGGCCGACGAGAACACCCCTGTGACGCCCGAAGAGGAACCCGCCGTTCCCGGCGTGGGCATGCGTGTCGAGCCCGTCGGGCTCGAGACGGAGATGCAGCGCTCGTACCTCGACTACGCGATGTCCGTCATCGTGTCCCGCGCGCTGCCCGACGTACGGGACGGCCTGAAGCCCGTACACCGCCGCGTCCTGTACGCGATGTACGACGGCGGCTACCGCCCCGAGAAGGGCTTCTACAAGTGCGCCCGCGTCGTCGGCGACGTCATGGGTACGTACCACCCGCACGGCGACTCCTCCATCTACGACGCCCTGGTGCGCCTCGCCCAGCCGTGGTCGATGCGGATGCCGCTGGTGGACTCCAACGGCAACTTCGGCTCCCCGGGCAACGACCCGGCGGCCGCCATGCGGTACACCGAGTGCAAGATGGCGCCGCTGGCCATGGAGATGGTCCGTGACATCGACGAGGACACCGTCGACTTCACGGACAACTACGACGGCCGCAACCAGGAGCCGACGGTCCTGCCGGCGCGCTTCCCGAACCTGCTGATCAACGGCTCGGCGGGCATCGCGGTCGGCATGGCCACCAACATCCCGCCGCACAACCTCCGCGAGGTCGCGGCGGGCGCGCAGTGGGCGCTGGAGCACCCCGAGGCCTCGCACGAGGAGCTGCTCGACGCCCTTATCGAGCGCATCAAGGGACCCGACTTCCCGACCGGCGCTCTAGTAGTGGGCCGGAAGGGCATCGAGGAGGCCTACCGCACGGGCCGCGGCTCCATCACGATGCGCGCGGTCGTCGCGGTCGAGGAGATCCAGAACCGCCAGTGCCTGGTCGTCACCGAGCTCCCCTACCAGACCAACCCGGACAACCTCGCGCAGAAGATCGCCGACCTGGTCAAGGACGGCAAGGTGGGCGGCATCGCCGACGTCCGTGACGAGACGTCCTCGCGCACCGGCCAGCGCCTGGTCATCGTCCTGAAGCGGGACGCGGTCGCCAAGGTCGTACTGAACAACCTCTACAAGCACACCGACCTCCAGTCGAACTTCAGCGCCAACATGCTGGCCCTGGTCGACGGCGTGCCGCGCACTCTCTCGCTCGACGCCTTCATCCGGCACTGGGTCACCCACCAGGTCGAGGTCATCGTCCGGCGTACGAAGTTCCGGCTGCGCAAGGCCGAGGAGCGGGCGCACATCCTGCGTGGCCTCCTCAAGGCCCTGGATGCCATCGACGAGGTCATCGCGCTCATCCGCGGCAGCCAGACCGTCGACATCGCGCGCGAGGGCCTCATGGGCCTCCTCTCGATCGATGAGATCCAGGCCAACGCCATCCTCGAGATGCAGCTGCGCCGCCTCGCCGCCCTGGAGCGCCAGAAGATCGTCGCCGAGCACGACGACCTCCAGGCGAAGATCAACGAGTACAACGCGATCCTGGCCTCGCCCGAGAGGCAGCGCCAGATCATCAGCCAGGAACTGGCCGCGATCGTCGACAAGTTCGGCGAGGACCGCCGCTCCGCACTCGTGCCCTTCGACGGCGACATGTCCATGGAGGACCTGATCGCCGAAGAGGACATCGTCGTCACCATCTCCCGCGGCGGCTACGTCAAGCGCACCAAGACCGACGACTACCGCTCGCAGAAGCGTGGCGGGAAGGGCGTGCGCGGCACGAAGCTCAAGGAAGACGACATCGTCGACCACTTCTTCGTGTCGACGACGCACCACTGGCTGCTGTTCTTCACCAACAAGGGCCGCGTCTACCGCGCCAAGGCGTACGAACTCCCCGACGCCGGACGCGACGCCCGCGGCCAGCACGTGGCGAACCTCCTCGCCTTCCAGCCGGACGAGCAGATCGCCGAGATCCTCGCGATCCGCGACTACGAAGCGGCGCCCTACCTGATCCTCGCCACAAAGGGCGGCCTCGTAAAGAAGACCTCCCTCAAGGACTACGACTCGCCCCGTTCGGGCGGCGTCATCGCCATCAACCTCCGCGAGACGGAGGACGGTTCGGACGACGAGCTGATCGGCGCCGAGCTCGTGTCGGCCGACGACGACCTCCTGCTCATCAGCAAGAAGGCCCAGTCGATCAGGTTCACGGCGACGGACGACGCGCTGCGCCCGATGGGCCGCGCCACGTCGGGTGTGAAGGGCATGAGTTTCCGCGACGGCGACGAGCTGCTCTCGATGAATGTCGTCCGGCCCGGTACGTTCGTGTTCACCGCCACCGACGGTGGGTACGCGAAGCGGACCAACGTCGACGAATACCGCGTTCAGGGTCGTGGTGGCCTCGGTATCAAGGCCGCCAAGATCGTGGAGGACCGCGGCGAGCTCGTGGGCGCTCTGGTGGTGGAGGAGACCGACGAGATCCTCGCCATCACGCTGAGCGGTGGTGTGATTCGTACGCGAGTCAACGAGATCAGGGAGACGGGCCGTGACACCATGGGCGTCCAACTGATCAACCTGGGCAAGCGCGATGCCGTCGTCGGCATCGCTCGTAACGCCGAGGCCGGGCGCGAGGCCGAAGAAGTCGACGGTGACATCGTCGTCGACGACTCGGACGGCGGCGAGCCGGCCGTCGGTACGGACGAGGGCACGGACTCCTCGGCCGAGTAGCGCGAGGAGTGAGTCATCGTGAGTGGAGCCACGGGCACCGGGGCGAATCGGACCGGCAAGACCGGCGCGGACAGTGCCCGTGGCTCCGCCACTGATGCGCACGACTCCGAGTCTCATGGATCCCAGGGGGGGACTGTGACGGACACCCGAGGCGCCGAGACGGCGGGTGGGGTGCTGCCCGGCAGCGCCGACAAGGCAGAGGGAGCCCTGCCGAGCGAGCGGCAGCCCCAGAAGAAGGGGACCCAGAAGAAGGCGTCCCAGCCGTATCACCCGCCGCAGGCGTACCAGCAGAGCGCCAAGGCGGGCGCGGCGCGCAAGCCGCGTACGGGGACGCGCACGGTGCCGCGCACGCGCAAGGCGCGGCTGCGGGTGGCCAGGGCCGACCCGTGGTCGGTGATGAAGGTCAGCTTCCTGCTCTCCATCGCGCTCGGAATCTGCACGATCGTCGCGGCCGCCGTCCTGTGGATGGTCATGGACGCGATGGGCGTCTTCTCGACGGTGGGCGGCACGATCTCCGAGGCGACGGGCTCTAACGAGTCCAACGGCTTCGACCTGCAGTCCTTCCTGTCGCTGCCGCGCGTTCTGACCTTCACCGCGATCATCGCGGTCATCGACGTCGTCCTGGCCACGGCACTGGCGACGCTCGGCGCGTTCATCTACAACCTCTCCGCGGGCTTCGTGGGCGGCGTCGAGCTGACCTTGGCGGAGGACGAGTAGCAGGGCCTCATGAGGGGCCCCGTCTGGGGCCTCGCCCGGCGCCTTGTCTGGGGTCCTGCCCTGCCTTCTCCGAGGCTTCGGCCCTGGTTCGCTCCCCGCGCGGGTATCGATTTTGGGACTGGCCCGCAGGTGCGCTAATCTTCAGGGGTCAGCGCGCGGGACACACACCGAAGCGCGGCGGGGCTATAGCTCAGTTGGTTAGAGCGCATCCCTGATAAGGATGAGGCCACAGGTTCAAATCCTGTTAGCCCCACAGTGGCGTAATGCCAGGTCAGAAGGCCGGTAGATCTCATGGATCTACCGGCCTTCTGCGTGTGTCCGTTTCTTCGCACGGGCGGTACCGCATGTGGTGTACGGCGAAAGTCGTAGGAGCCGAGCCGTACCGCGAGGGTTTCGGCGACCAGCGGTGGACGACTCCGCCGCCATCCACTTCTACGTTCTTCCATGGTGACGTTTTCCAGCACGGCGCCGCAGGGCGGATGGCACAACCAGCGGCCGGTGCTGACGACTATGGCCAGCTGGCACTTCTACAAGGCCTACTGGACCGCGAACGAGTGCCACAACAAGGGCCGGTCTCTCGGTGGCACCTACAAGTGCACTTCCGGAATAGGCCACGACGGCGAGTGCAAGTGGTTCCTGTACCGCTGGTACTAGGGGTCGCATGCGAAGTGCCCCCAGCCGGTGTGGCTGGGGGCACTTCGTAAGTCTCTGGGGCCTGGGCCGGGCGTGGACCGTATTACGGCTCTGGGGCGGGCCCTGGCTGATCGGTGGTGGTGGGCTCAGCCTCGGCTTCCGTGTCCATGGGGGGCAGGTGCCGGCAGCTGGGAGATGAGCCGTGGGCCTCGGCGCGGATGCGCTGCTTCATCGTCGGGGGCAAGGACCGTTCGTACGCAGCTGTCCAGAGGGCCATGGTCGGCGCGGGCGCGCACTCCGTGGCGTTGCGAGCGTTCGTGGTCTCGTGTACCGCCGTGGCCGCGGTGGCCGTCGTGGTGAGTCCCAGCGCGGCGAAGAGCGCGAGGAAGGCGGTGACGATCGTGGCCCACAGCTTCGTGGCCTTGCTACCAGTCATGACCCCTCAATTCGGGTTGGGCGATTTGCGTACTTTCCTCATGATGTGTATGTGGGGTCGAGAGTGGCGGACCGACGCCCGCGCGGCGCCGATGTTCGGATGAACACCACCCGGATGGACCCAAGGGCACCGAGAAAGGGGCAAGGGCGGCGAAAGTCACAGTGGGGCGACGGCATACGGAGCGTCGAGGTCCATTTCGACTGCTGCGGAACGGGCGGCAGTTGGGGGCGCATCCAGGTCACCGATCGATATCGATCGGTGTGTATAGTCGGGCGCCAGAAGTCCCCTACGTCAAGGAAAGACGAGGTCGCGCGGTGAAGAAGCTTCTCCTGGTCGCACTGGCCGCCATCGGCGGGCTCCTCGTGTACCGCCAGATCCAGGCGGATCGCGCCGAGCAGGATCTGTGGACGGAGGCGACTGACTCCGTGCCCACGGGTTCGTGAGTCATCGACACCAGTCACTTCACAGGCCCCGGTCGCTTTTGCGGCCGGGGCTTTGTGCTGGTCGGGGGTACCGGAGAGGTCGGGTTCGGGATGGCTTTGATTCGCTTATGTGAATGAACTGTTCGCGGAAGTGAATGTTGGGGGTGTTGGCGCGGTTGCGCCGGTGGCGGGTTCGTGGTGGTGTCCGCGGGGGGTCGGGCGGGCAGGACCGTCGGGACGGGCGGTACGGGCGGGACGGCCGAGGTCGCGACGAGGGGTGGCGCGTGATGGGGCGGCGGCGGCTTGGCGGGGGCTGGGGCGCGGCGATGTGCGCGACTATGTGTGCGGTGGTGATGCTTCCGCCGCAGGCCGGGGCCACGGGGACGCCCGCTCCGTACGGCTTCGCCGAGGGCGCCGAGACGATCGACGGCACGACGAGCAACGTCGAGGGGCACCGGCTCAGCCCCGGGAAGACGTACAGAAGCTCCCTCCCGCGCGCGGGACAGCGTTTTTACCGCCTGGAGCTCAAGGCGGAGGAGAGCGCGTACGTCGCTGTCACCGCGGTGCCGGAGTTCGGCAGCAAGGTCTCCTACGCCGACGGTGTCGAGGTGTCCGTACAGGATGCCGACGGCAACAACTGCAGCCCTCTGGAGGCGCAGAAGGCGAGGTTCGGTGCTTCGGAGAGCCCGCGTCCCATCACGGCCACGGCGGCGCGCAGGGTCGGACCCGATGAGAAGAGCTGCGAGGGAGCCGGTACTTACTACGTGCTCGTCGAGCGGACCAGCGCACCTGAGTCCTCCCGGGCGAGCTGGGATCTGGAGCTTCGGGTCGCGTCGGAACCCGCGGTACGGGCGGACGGGGCGACGGAGCCCCCGCAGTCCTGGAACTCCGCGACACCTGTTCCGCCGACCGGTGAGCGGAAGCGACGCGAGGGCGGCGCGGGCTTCCACGGGGCGCGTGCGCTGGGGAAGGGCGTGTGGGGAGACAGCATCGAGCCCGGCCAGACGCTCTTCTACCGTGTGCCCGTCGACTGGGGGCAGCAGCTCTCCGTCGCCACGGAGCTCGGCAGTTCGAATGGAGGCGACGAGTCCATCGGCACGGGGCGCGGGACGGCGCTCGGCGCCGGGTATGTCTCGTCCGCGCTGGTCATGACGCTGTCCAACCCGGTGCGTTCGGAGGTCGACGACGCGGACACGGCGTATGACGGCAAGCAGAAGTCGGCGGTACTGGATCCGCTGCCGCCTGTCGCGTATGAGAACCGCTTCGCCCCGGCGGACGAGATGGCCGCGATGCGGTTCGCCGGCTGGTACTACCTGTCGGTCCATCTCAGCCCGGAGGTCGCGGAGAGGTTCGGCGCGGCTCCGCTGGACCTGACGCTGCGGGTGGATGTCGACGGGGCGGCGCGGCCGGGGCCGGCGTACGCGGGCTCGCCCGTTCCCGCTGATCAGTTCGGCGTCACGGAGCGGGACGTGGAGGCCGCCAGGCGCGGGGAGAAGGCTGCCGGGAGCGGTGTGGGACCGGGTGACGACCCGGCGATGGTGGCGCTTGCCGCCGGGGGGATCGGGACGGGCGTGGCGCTGCTGGGCGTTCTCGGCGCGTGGGCGCTGATTGCGCGGCGCCGGGCGGCTGCGGTGGAGGCCGCGGCTGCTTCGGGGGTAGATGGCTCTGCTCGTGCTCATCCCCGCATGTCTGCGCGGTACGGGCCGCCGCCGGGTTGTTGAGGACGGAGCCGGGGTCGTGACGCCGGTGCGCGGCCGGGGCTGGCGGCTACCTCGACGGAGCCGGGCTCGTGACGCCGGTGCGCGGCCGAGGCTGGCGGCTACCTCGACCGTCAGAGCTGCGTCAGCGCCCAGACGCCGACCGCGAGGCAGACCAGCGCGACGAGCAGCATCGGTATCGCCACCTTCGCGGGCGGACCCGGCCGCCGCTTCTGCGGGCCTGGGAAGGCCGGGATCTGAGGCTCGGGGATTGCCGGGTTCGGATATGGAACCTGAGCGGCGTGAGCGGTGTATCGATAAGTAGGAGCGTGGGCGCGGTGCACCGCGGACGTCACGGTCTGGGCGGGGTTAGGGGCCGGGACCTGGTGGGGGGAGGACACATGCGTGGGCTCGGGCGCGGGTGCCCGCACGGACAGCGGCAGAGGCAGGGGCAGGGGCAGAGGTGTAGGAGGAGTGGATGGATGGGGTGGCTGTATGGGCGGAGGCAGGAGGAAGCTGCCGGTCTCCGGACCGGAGGCGGGGGCTGGGGGCTGCGTTGGGGCAGATGCCGGGGGCTCAGGGCTGCGGCCGCTCGGGTCTGGAGCCGGGGGTATGCCCTCGGGGGCGTGACCTCTCGGGCCAAGAGACAGAGCTACGTGCCCGGGGTCGTAGGCGCTCGCGCTTGGGGGCGGGGGTATGTCCCTGGGGTCATGGTGGCTCGCCTCTGGGGACGGGGGGCCGTGCCTGGGGTCATGGGCGTTCGCGCTTGGGGGCGGGGGTATGTCCCTGGGGTCATGGGCGTTCGCGCTTGGGGACGGGGATACGTCCCTGGGGGCGTGGACGCTCGCCCCTGGGGACGGGGATACGTGCCCGGGGGCGTGGACGCTCGCCTCTGGGGACAGGGGGCCGTGCCCGGGGTCATGGACGCTCGCCCCTGGAGGCAGGGGCACCTGCTCGGGGCCATGGCCGTTCACCGCTGGGGGCGGGGGGCCGTGCCCGGGGTCATGGACGCTCGGCCCTGGAGAGACGGGCACATGCCCGGACGCCGCGTCCGGTTGGGATGTGGAGGTGAGAGGGCCGGTGGGGGCATAGCCGACGGGGAGTGGGGGGAGTTGGTCGAAGATTTCGACGAGTTCGTCGTCGGGGCCGGGCTCGGGCAGCATCTCGGCGACGCAGGCCAGCGCCTTGCGCGCACCGGTGGCGGTGCGGAAGCGCGTCTGCGGGTCGGGCTGGAGCAGGGTGGCGATGACCTGCCAGAGGGGCTCCGGCATGCCTCGCGGGGCGCAGGGAGTGCCGTGCTCGGCGAAGCGTTCGATCAGCGCCTTGGCATCCGGCTTGGCGCCCTCCAGGAGATACAGGGCGACGAGACCGACGGCGAAGAGGTCGCCGGTGAAGTCCGGCTCGGCGCCCAGCATCTGCTCGGGGGCGAAGTAGCCGGGCGTACCCACCACATAGTCGGTCTCGGTCAGCCGGGGCTCGCCCTTGCGCATCGAGATGCCGAAGTCGGACAGGCGCAGATGCGGGCGTCCGGCGCCGGTGGCTTCGAGCAGGATGTTGGCCGGTTTGATGTCGCGGTGGATGACGCCCTCGGCGTGGACGGCCGCGAGACCGGAGAGGAGCTGGTCGAGGAGCGTGCAGGCGAAGCGGGGCGGCAGCGGGCCGTAGTCCCCGATGACATGCGCCAGCGAGCCGCCGGTGACGAGGTCCATGGTGAACAGGACTTTGTCGTCGTCGGCGGCCCAGCTGGCGGGCGCGAGTACATGGGGGTGGTCGATACGCAGGGCCTGTTCCCGTACGAACCTCAACAGGGCGTGTGCGTCGCTCTGCTGAAGGACTTTGGCGGCCACATACCTGCGCCGCCGGTGGTCCCAGGCGCGCCAGACCGCTCCGACTCCCCCGTGTCCGATCGGGTCGACCAGTTCGTACCGGCCGGCGAAGACCTCACCCATGGTTGCGCCCCGCTCCCCTCCCCGGCCGTACGGCGGCCCGGTCGACGGCTCAGCTCTGGTGTGCCTCGTAGTGGGCGACCGCGTCCGCGGTGCGCCCGGCGCCGTACACCCGGAGGAACTCTGCCAGCTCCGGATGGGTGGGGGCGAGGGAGTCCGCGGCATCGATGATGTCGCCGGCCGCCGCGACGGAGCGCAGCAGGGACTGGATCTCGCGGACCACGCGCTTGACGGTGGGCGCGCCCGAACTGGTCGCGGTCTGAGAGGTGTTGGTCAGCACGGAGCCGCCCTGGGACTTCTTGATCTCGTCCATGCGGTCGGTGGCCTCGGCGGCGCTCACGCTGCCGTCGGCGACCTGGCCCGCCAGTTCCTGGAGGAGCTGGACGCGCTGGACGACCGCCGGGTTGCCGATCTTGGCGCGCTGACCGCTCATCAGCTGGGACAGCATGGGTGCGGACAGACCGAGGACTCCGGCGAGGCGCGCCTGGTTCAGACCCAGATCATCGATGAGGCGACGAAAGAGCGCCCCCAGCGGCTCCCCGTACCAATTCCGCTGGAGCTCTCGTGCTCTCGCGGTGGTGTCTTGTTGTGCGGCGTCCATTGCGTCTCCCCATCGCTTCCCCTAAGACCGCGGTTCGCTGCCGCGAACCACGTCGTGCATCTTACGGAGCGTGGTCGTCGACCGGGACCCCCAATCCTTTTGCGGGATCCGGGGGGAGACCCGGTACTCTGGTGTGCGATGCACGCCGGGAGGTGATTCTTCCGGGCCGCCGCATCGTTCTCGGGGCCTTAGCTCAGTTGGTAGAGCGCTGTCTTTGCATGGCAGATGTCAGGGGTTCGACTCCCCTAGGCTCCACTTCGACAGAGGTCCTCTGACCTGCGGAAACGTGGGTCAGAGGACCTCTCTGTGTTCATCACGGCAGCACCGTGGGTGCTGGCTCGGCTTTCCGTGACGCGGTCACCATCAGGGATCAGTGCTTTCGAGGTCTTGCATGATCCGTCGCACTTCGTGGCGCTACTGCTCGGCGTCAGGCGGCGAGGTGGAGTGTGTCTGGCAGGCGATCTTGAGCTTGTCAGTTCGTTCAGCCAGGCCGCGCCACTGATTGAGGCGGTTGATGCACCGCTCGACGGTGTTGCGCTACTTGTATGCGGGATGCCGCACGCATGCCTCGGTGCCGCAGGTGGTTGCGGACGCCGCGGGAGTGTCCGAGCGCGTGATCGGCGGGTGCGCCGGGGTGGGTCGCCCTCTTTTGAGCGCTCCGGCAGCGTGCCGGTGGGCCCGGACGATCGTGGAGTCCACCGACAACCGCCCAGTCGGCATCGTGGGCGGCGTCCGCCGCCGCCAGGACGGCGGCGAGGGTTGTCTCCCGGGTGCCGTCGACGGCCGATGGCCTCAAGAGGGCGGCGATGGTCGGCCCAACGCCGCCCCCGGGCCGGATCGGCCGACATCAGCGGCTTGGTCCGCTCCCCCATCACATCAGTGATCAGTGATCGGTGATCGGTGATCGGTCATCGGTGATCAGTGAGCAGACGGGTACATCCGAGCGACTGACCGAACCATCAAAGGCGCACGCGCTAGTGCGGGACCGGGCACACCCCCGAGGCGACCGAGTTGTAGTTGGGCGCGGCCATCGGAGTCGTCGTGTTGCTGCCGAGCTGGATGAGGATCTCGTCGGACAGCAGGTCCTGCTGGCCCTTCAGCGCGTCGGCGACCTTTGTGTCCTTGGGGAAGACCATCTCAGCGGCGATGTTGTCCTGCACGATCCGCGCGAGGTTGTCCAGCGCGGTGAAGATCGGGTCCGTCGGCGGCTCCAGGCCGGGCAGGTCGATCAGGTGGGTGGCGACCTTGGCCGCGTTCATGCAGTCCTTGATGATGATGGTGTTCTGGTTGAGGACGCTCGTCGTCCACTGCGACAGGACCACGCAGTACAGGTCGGTCCACGCTTCTTCACCGACCTTGGTACGCCAGGTCTTCATGATGTCCTGCACGCCCTTGATCTGGGCCTGCGACGCGTGCTCCATGTTGGTGCGGATGTCGGGGTAGACGCTGCCGGAGAAGGTCTCGAAAGACGCCATGTCGAACTTCTTGGCCGCGATCGAGGCGCTGATGAACTTCTGGGCGCCGTCGAGGATGTTGCCGCATGACGTGGTCAGTGCCGCGGGCAGGCCGGCGGAGGGGAGCTGGCGACGGGCCGTGGTGAGCTTGGCGGCGTACGCCTGCAGCGGTTCGATCCACGCGGTGGATGTGTTGCTGCTGAACGCCACCATGACGAGGTCATGGGCGTCGATGCGGTTGGCGTTGGGCAGGTTCGGCACCTTGTTCGCCAGGTAGGGGGCGATCACGGAGAAGATGCCGAGCGGGACGTGAGCGATGGACTTCGCCAGCTCGAACGTCTCCGATACGGGGTTGGTGGACTCCTGACCGTCCTTGGTCACAAGGGTGAATCGGCCGCCCTTGGCGTCGTTCTGTACGACGACCACCGGGGAGAGGTGCTTGATCAATTCTGTCTTCAGAACAGCGTAGTTGGCGCGCATTCCGGCGTTGACGGCGAGCATCGACGACCGCGCCGTCTGCTGGCTGACTGCCTCTGCGGCTGCGCTGTCCGCTGCCGCGGTGTCCGCGTAGCTCGGGGATGCCGAGTAACCGAGCAGGGCCGCCGTACCGATACCGGTAGCGCCGCCTATGAACCCTCTGCGGGTAGCCATCTTCGTTCTCTCCATGGGGTTTCGCTGATCTGTTTCTGTCGCTTTTTCGATGTGCGGATCGAATTCATGGGGGGGACCTTCGGGTTGGGGGGTTGGGGGGATGGGGGGATGGGGGGTGTGGGGCTTGGGGGGCGCGGGTTGTCGCGCCCATCGGCGGGGGAAGGAACCGGAGTTCCTTCCCCCGCCCGAAGCCAGGCGTGGGGAGCGTTACTTGATGTCGCGCTGCTGGGGGACCACGACGCCGAAGCGGTCCTGGATCGTGGCGAGCGCGGCCTCGTGGACCTGCTTGGCGGGGATACCGTTGGGGTTGCCCTTGACCGGCAGCGGCCGGGTCGCGGAGGCGTCGCCCACCACGGTCGGGTGGTAACCGTTGTAGACGGCTCCCTCGGTGGTGAACAGGGTGCACATGTGGGTCATGAATCCGGCGATGATGACGTTCTTGCGGCCGGTCTTCTTGAGCTCCGCGTTGAGGTTCGTGTCGTGGAAGCCGTTGGGGACGGCCTTTTCGACAACGCTTTCACCCTTGGCCGGCTTGAGCTCCGGAATGATCTGTCCGGCCTTCGACTTGAGGTCGTAGCCCTTCTCGACGATGTGGATGACCGGTGTGTGAGCCTTGCGGGCCCGTTCCAGCAGCTTCTTGGTGTTATCCACCGACTCACGCCAGCCGTCGAGTTCCATCGGGCCGCCGGTGTAGACGTTCTGGTAGTCGACGAGGACCAGCGTGGCGTTGGACAGCTTCGCCGGCGTCTCGTCGAGCTTCATGATCTGGCGCAGCGTCGTGGTGTCCTTCGCGACGTTCCGCTCGGAGGACGGTGACGGCTTCTTGTCGTTCTGGTCGGTGCGGGCGGCGGCGTCGGTGTCTCCGCCACACGCCGTCACGGTGGCCGCGAGAAGGGCGGCGGCACCCAGGGCGACGAGCGAACGCAGCGGCTTCATCATCAGACGATCTCCTTCTGAGAGGCGGTGACGACCCCGTACAGGTCGGCGATGGTCGCGAGAGCGCCCTGGTGCACCTGGTCGGCGGGGACGTCGGTGCCCGCGACGGGCAGCGAGCGGGTGGCGGTGGCGTCGGCGGCGACCGTGGGGCGGTTGCCGTTCAGGAAAGCGCCCTGCGCCGTGAATGCGACACACATGTGGGTCATCCACCCCGCGATGACGACGTCCTGGCCCTCCTTGATGTGACTCGCCAGGTCCGTGCCGACGAACGCGTTCGGGACCTGCTTGACGACGACCGGCTCACCCTCGAGAGGGGCGACCTCCCGGTGGATCTGGCCGATCTCCGCCCGGATGTCGTACGGAGTCCCCTCCCCGCCGTCGTTGATGACGTGCACGATCTTCGTGCCGGCAGCGCGGGCCCGGGCCAGCAGCTGCGCGGCGGCGTCGAGGGACTGCTCCCAGCCGTCGAGCTCCATCACGCCCTGGGTGTAGGTGTTCTGGAAGTCGATCAGGATGAGCGTCGACTCGGCCAGCTTCGCGGGCGCCTGGACGAAGCCGTTCAGCTCGCGCAGCGTGGTCCTGGACATGGGTGTACCGCCTTTGCATCGCGTAGGAGGGATCACAGCCCGATGTCGGTCCTTGTCGGTCCGGGAGGCTGTGTCCACAACGCTATGAGTCCGCAGCGGTGTCAGCAATGACGTCTAACATGCAGAAACCGACCTACGGTCGGGTGGCGCAGCGGCAGCAACACCAGGGGGAAGCGTGACGGAAACCGCGAAACGGCTCGTCGTGATCGTGGTCTTCGAGGGTGTGGACCTGCTCGACATCACCGGGCCGCCGGAGGTGTTCGCGTTGGCCCGCCGGGAAACCGCGGACGCGGCCGGCTATCACGTGGTCCTCGCCGCAGAGACCATGGACCCGGTCACCACCGGCGCCGGTGTCCGTGTCCTGCCCGACCTCACCTTCGATGAGGCTGCCGAGCGCAGCATCAACACCCTCATCGTGCCGGGGGCCGTGGAAATCGACGACGACGGGCGCGTCCACCCCCTCGTTGACCCCGCACTGGTCGACTGGGTGAAGGTGCTCGCGGCGCGGACGCGCCGGATCACCTCGGTGTGCGTCGGGGCGCATCTGCTCGCCGCCGCCGGGCTGCTCGACGGCAAGCGGGCCACCACGCACTGGTCGACCGCACCTCAACTGGCCGCCGACCATCCGGAGGTGGAGGTCGACGCCGATCCCATCTTCATCCGCGAGGGCAATGTGTGGACCGGCGCCGGGATCAGCGCCTGTCTCGACCTCTCCCTCGCCCTGATCGCCGACGACCTCGGCGAGGCCGTCGCGCTACGCGTGGCACGCCAACTGGTGATGTACCTCAAACGCTCCAGCGGCCAGAGCCAGTTCAGCGTCCCGCTGGAGCAAGTCTCCACCACCCGACGCATCGAGGAGCTGCGCCACCACATCCTGCGGCACATCTCCGAGCCGCTCACCATCGAGGACCTCGCCGCGTACGCCCATGTCAGTGACCGACATCTGACCCGCCTGTTCAAGAACGAACTGGGCACGACCCCGCACGCGTACGTCGAATCGGTGCGCGTCGAGAAGGCCCGCCACGAGCTGGAGTCCTCCGACGCCACGCTCGACCGCATCGCATCCCTCTGCGGCTTCGGAACGATCGACACCCTCGTACGGGCCTTCCGCCGCCGTCTGAACACGACCCCCACGGAGTACCGGCGCAGGTTCCGGATGCCTCACGTGTCCTGACGGGCAGGACCGGCGGGCCGACGATCCCGTCGGTGCCCGCGATTTCCTCACCCGGGCCGAGAGGGTCTCCCTCACCAGCCGCCACGACCTCGCGGCGAAAGGGTGATCATGGCACTGGCCGTCTCCAGGGGGCGGCGCCAGTCGCCGATGAAGGAGCACGGGTGCCCGTGCGTTCGCCCGGGCACGTACTCCTGACCGGCAAAGAGGAACCATGACTGTCAACGCACAGCGCGCTGTAGGCATCGCGGCCCCGTTCGTCCTGGTGCTGGCCGCCCTGGCCGCACCGGCGTACGCCGCCGACGAACCCCGCCACGGCGGGTCGAACTGCCAGGCCATCGACTCGCACGCCCCCAACAAGAACGAGGAGCACACCGTCGCCATCTCCGATGGCCACGCCTACGCCGGCGCGTGGGACAAGAAGGCCAAGAACGTCGTGTGGCAGAAGCTGTCCGACAACGAGGGCTACCCGACGCGGGCCTGCGACATCACCCTCAGCGAGCAGGGCCGGAACGTCTGGATCAAGGCCATCACCACCGACGGCCACGTGTACGAGACGTCGTGCACCAGCCCCGGCAAGAAGCTCATCTGCGACAAGGGCTGGACCCGCCTCCACTGACGGCGGAGGGTGGTCACTGCTCCAGGTAGGTAAGGACAGCCAGTACGCGGCGGTTGTCGCCGTCGGCCGGGAGCAGGCCCAGCTTGGTGAAGATGCTGCTGATGTGCTTGGCGACGGCCTTCTCCGAGATGAAGAGGCCCTGCGCTATGCCCGCGTTGGACCGCCCTTGGGCCAGCCACTCCAGGACCTCGCGCTCGCGGCCGGAGAGGCTGGCCACGTTCTCGTCGCGCTCCTTGCGCATCAGGAGCTGGGTGATCACCTCGGGGTCCATCGCGGTGCCGCCCTCGGCCACGCGACGGATGGCGTCCAGGAACTGGGTTCCGTTGGTCACCCGGTCCTTGAGCATGTATCCGACCCCGCGGCCGCCGCCGCGCAGCAACTCACGCGCGTACAGCGGCTCGACGTACTGGGAGAGGAGCAGGACGGGCAGGTCGGGCGTCTCGCGCCGGGCGGCCAGGACCGCTCGCAGACCCTCGTCGGTGAAGTTCGGCGGCAGCCGGACGTCCACGACGGCTACGTCGGGCCGCTCCTTGGTGAGGGACTTCAGGAGGTCTGTTCCGTTGTCCACCGCGGCCACGATCTCGTGGCCGTATGCCTCAAGGAGGCGGACCAGTCCGTCTCTCAGAAGGAAGTGGTCTTCGGCGAGGACAATACGCACGGCAGCTCCATCGTCACCATCGTCGGGCCGTTGACCGGACTGTTCACGGCCAGCACACCGTCGAATGTGGCGAGCCGTCGCTCGATGCCGCGCAGACCGGTGCCACGGCTGGCGTCCGCACCGCCCTGTCCGTCGTCGGTGACGGTGAGGCGCAGCATTCCGTGATCGTAACGGATGTCGATCCAGGCCCGGCCGGCGTGTGCGTGCTTGGCGACGTTGGTGAGGATCTCCGAGACCGCGAAGTACGCGGCCGACTCGACCGGCATCTCGGGTCGGCCCGGCAGATCGACCGTGACCTCGGTGGTCACCGGGCAGACCATGGCCAGGGCGCGTACGGCGTCGGCGAGTCCGCGGTCGGCGAGCACCGGCGGGTGGATGCCGCGTACCAGGTTGCGCAGTTCCTCCAGTGCCTTGGAGGAGGACTGGCGGGCCTCGATCAGCAGGGCGCGTACGGCCTCGGGGTTGGCGTCCAGGAGGTGTTCCGCGGCGTCCAGGGTCATGCCCATCGCCACCAGGCGGGCCTGGGCGCCGTCGTGCAGGTCGCGTTCGATGCGGCGGATCTCGGTCATCTGGGTGTCGACCGCGTTCGAGCGGGTCGCGGCGAGGTGCTCGATGCGGCTGGCCATCAGTTCGTTCTCGCTCGGGGCGAGCATCGAGCGGGTGTAGAGGGCGTGCTTACGGACGGCTCGCGGTGCCGCCCACAGGGCCAGCGGCAGTTGCAGCGCGCCGAGGACGCCGGCGAGTACCGCGGTGACCGGGCCCTCGATCGGGATGAACTGGTACCAGAGACCGTCCCACTCCACGGAGAGGGGGACGCCGAAGAACGCGAGGCCGATGCCCCACACGCCGCTGAGGACCAGCGCGATCGGGAAGAAGGCGAGGAAGGCGCCGGCGAGAGGGTCGGCGAGGACCCAGACGAACTCGCGCCGGGTCTGGGGGTCGCTCATGATCCAGCGGTAGCGGGCGACGGCGCCGGAGGCTCCGGCGGGCACGGGCGGCAGCGGTCCCGGCGGGGCCGGAATGTGCACGCCGGACCAGCGGGCGGCCAGTTCGCGTCGGCGGGTGCCGAGATTGCGTACGCCTTCCATGGCGCGCGGCACCATGCCGAGGCCCGGCCCCACGAGGGTGATCGCCGACGAGACGGCCAGGGAGCGGCCCAGGGCCGCGAACGCGGTCCAGCACAGGGTCATCGCACGCCGTAGGCCCACTATCCCGGCCGTGAGGGAGAATCCCTTGATCACTTCCGGCGGGCGGATCTCCGCCGGCTGCATCGTGCTGTGCTCCATCGGACTCGTTCCTCTCTCTGGTGCCATTCACATCGCTCGGCCGAAGTGGCCGCGTCCTCATTGTGGCGGCGGGAAGGCACAGAAATCGGTGGTACTAACTCCCCTATTCCGCGGCCGGTTGGGCGCCGACGAAGAGCGACAGGGTGTCCGCGACACAGGCCGCCCGCTTCTCGCCCTCGATCTCCACCGTCATCCGCACGGCGGTCAGATGGCCCGAGGGCCCCTCGCGCACACTGGTCAGCTCGGCGCCGCCGCGGACCCGGGAACCCACCGGTACGGGGCGGGGGAAGCGCACCTTTCCCAGGCCGAAATTGACGCCCAGGTCGACGTTCTCGATCTCGAAGATCTCCCGCATCATCGCGGGCAGCAGCGCGAGCGTCATATAGCCGTGGACGATGGTCCCACCGAACGGGCCGGTCGCCGCCCGTTCCGGGTCCACGTGAATCCACTGGAGGTCACCGGTGGCTCCGGCGAACTGGTCCACCTTTTCCTGGGTGACTTCGAGCCACTCGCTGTATCCGAGGTGCTCACCCGTGGCGTCGACGAATTCGGCCAGGCCGGCGAAAGATCTCATGGCGCTGATTGTGTGCGGCCCCGAAGGCCCGGGACAAGGTGTCCCGGGCCTTCGGGGCCGTTCGGTCAGCGCGACGTCAGCTGGTCGTCAGCCGTACCGCTTCAGCTCGTGGAAGAAGTCGGGGACGGTGTGCAATTGGCCCGCCTCCTGGACGCGGTCGTAGACGTACTTCGCCACGGCCATGTCGAGGACGCCCAGGCCGAACGGCGAGAAGATCACCGGCCGGTCGGACGGCGGTGCGATCCGCCCGGTGAGGACGTCGTGGAGCGTGCCCGCGACGAAGTCGCGGTGGCCGACCCGCTGCTCGGCCAGGTGCGGCGAGGTGCTGGCCTTCATGCAGTGCTCGATGTCGTCGACGACGTTCCACGACTCCAGGACGATCTCGGGGGACAGATCGCGCAGGGAGACGTGCAGCACCAGCGGGTTGTGCGTGAACCACCGCGGGTCCGTCACATGCGGCTCGCCCGCGACGGTGGCGAAGACCACCAGGTCACTGGAGCGGATCAGGTCCTCGGCCTTGTCGTGGACGGTGATCTCGCAGTCCTCGCCCTCGGCCCGCCGCAGATAGCCCTTGAAGCCCTCGGCGTGCTCGGCCGACAGGTCGTGCACGCCGATCGAGTCGAAGTCGAAGCCGGTGGCCGCGAGATACATGTGCAGGTAGCGGGCGATCAGACCGACGCCGAAGAAGCCGACCCGCGTGGGACGGCCGCCGCGCGCGTCGCTGAGCCTGGCCGCAGCGAGGGCCGCGGAGGCCGCGGTGCGCGCCGCGCTGATGATGGAGCTCTCCAGGCAGGCGAACGGGTAGCCGGTCTCCGCGTCGTTGAGGATCAGGACGGCGGACGCGCGCGGGACCCCGGCGGCCACGTTCTCGGGGAAGCTGGAGATCCACTTGATGCCGTGCACCCCGACGTCGCCCTTGACCGACGCGGGCAGCGCGATGATCCGGGACGAGGGCCGGTCGGGGAAGCGCAGGAAGTACGAGTCGGGGTTGACCGTCTGTCCCTCGCCGTGCAGGCGGTAGGCGGCCTCGACCGCCGCGACGACCTCGTTCTCACGTCCGCCGATGGCCTGGTGCACCTGGGCGCCGGAGACCACGGCGAAGGGAGGTACCTGATTCATGGGAACACTGCTCCTGGTCGGGAAAGGAAGAGAAGAAAAGGCGCACAGGTGTGGGTGCACAGGTGTGGGTGCACAGGTGTGCGTGCGCCGGTCCTGGCTGCTGCCGTCAGCCGATGCGGGCCAGGCCCTTCGCGCGCTGCCGCGCCTGTCCGCGCGACACGGCCAGCGGGTCCCAGTCCGGCGCCCGGTCGGGCAGTCGGGACGCGTCGCCGAGCACCGTGCCCGCGTACACCTCGGCGAGCAGAGGGCGGCCGAGGATCTGTGACGCGGCGGCGACTCCGCCCGTCGCGACTCCGCCGACTCCGCTGCCGTAGCGGACGTTCTGCCCGACCACGTACAGCCCTTCGACTCCGGTGCGTACGTCGGGCCGCTGGCCTGCGCCGCCCCAGGTGGCCATGCCGTACGGGGTGCCGCCGCTGGCGCGGATGTAGCGCTCGTTGGTGAGCGGGGTGGCGGTCTCCACATGCGTGATGCGGTCCCGGAAGGGGCCGAGGACCTTCTCGGCGGTGTCCAGGATGGTCTCGGTCAGCTGCCGCTTGCGCGCCAGGTAGGCGGGGTTGCGGCGGTACGGCTCGCCGTCCACCGGGCTGCCCTCGACGCCCCAGAACTCGTAACCGGGCGGGCAGCCCGTCATGAGCTGGAAGTTGCTGTGGCCGGGCGGGCAGACGGCGTGGGAGCCCGCGTCCTTGACGGAGGCGAAGGAGAACGCGAGCTGCGGCACCGACTCCATGGAGCCGTCGCGCTCGTAGCGCTCACGCACCGCCGCGTGCGCGCCCTCCATGTCGTCGCTGTCATGCCACCAGATGTTGGCGTTGGGCAGGCCGGGCAGCTCGGTGTCGAGTGCGACGTACACCGCGACGACGGCGCTGCGCATCACCGCGTCGCGGGTCCGCGTGACCAGGTCGGCGGGGAAGGTCTCCTCACCGCCGCACAGGTCGAGGACGGTGCGGCGGTAGTCGGCGTTGGAGATGACCAGGGGCGCCGACACGCGTCGGCCGTCGGCGAGTTCCACTCCCGTGGCGCGTCCGCCGTCGACGAGGATGCGGCGCACCGCGCACCGGGTGCGCAGTTCGCCGCCGTACGCTTCCAGGGCCTCGACCAGCGCGGCCACCAGGGCCTGGCCGCCGCCCTCGGGGTAGTACGCGCCGCGCAGGTAGTGGTCCATGATGTTGACGTGTTCGGCGAAGCCGATCCCGTCCGGCATGGCGCCGTAGTTGCCCGCCTGCGCCGCGACCAGAGTGCGGCCCTTGGCGGACAGGCCGCAGTGGTCCAGGGCCTGGCCCAGGGTGCGGCGGCTCCAGCGCATCGTCTGCGGGGACTTGCGGAACAGCTCCACCATGGGCTCGCCGAGCATGCCGGCCCGGCTCGCGGTGGCCACGGCCACGGCGAGGTCGATGAACCGGTCGATACGGTCGGCCTCTTCGGGCACGGCCCGCCTGAGCTGCCGGCGGTAGGGCTCCCAGCCCGCGGGGACGTCCACGGTGGCCGTCGGCGTCATGATCCGGTCGAAGCCGTGCTCGTTGTCCATGGGCCTGAAGCGCACGCGGTCGCGGACGCCGAGGCCGGACAGGATGGCGGGGATGAGCCCGTCGGGCCCGCAGTCGCCGAGGTAGTGCGTGCCGACGTCGAACTCGTACTTGCGGCGCCTGCGGAAGACGTGTGCGTTGCCGCCCGCCACATCGTGCTGTTCGAGGACGAGGACGCGGCGGCCGTCGGCGGCGAGGTAGCCGCCGCTGACCAGGCCCCCGATGCCGCTGCCGACGACGATCGCGTCGTACCGGCTCTGGTCCCCCTGCATTCCCGCTCCCATCAGAAGGTGCCGCCGCCGTGGATCTCGAAGACCGACCCCGTGATGTACGCGGCGCGGTCGGACACCAGGAAGGACACCAGGTCGGCCACCTCTTCGGGGCGGCCGAAGCGGCCGAGCGCCACGTTCTTCAGCTGCCGGGCCACCGCCGCCTCGGTCATGTCACGGACCATGTCGGTGTCGATGAGGCCCGGCGCGACCACGTTGGCGCGCACGCCGCGCGGCCCGCACTCCTTGGCGAGGGACTTGGTGAAGCCGATGATCCCGGCCTTGGAGGCGGCGTAGTTGGCCTGCCCCATGTTGCCGTAGATGCCGGACACGGAGGACAGGTTGACGATGGTGCCCGCCTTGCGCTTGCTCATCGAGAAGGCGGCGGCGCGGCACACGTGGTAGACGCCGTCCAGGTTGGTGCGCAGGACCTGGTTCCAGTCGTCCTCGGGCATCAGGAGCACGGGCCGGTCCCTGGTGATGCCCGCCGAGGTGACGACGGCGTCGACGCGGCCGAGTTCGCGCTCGGTCCGCGTGTACCAGTCGCGTACGTCGGCGGCGTCCGACACGTCGCAGCGCGTCCCCACAACGCGCGTACCGAACTCGGCGGCCTCCTTGGTGAGTTGTTCGGCGGCGTCCTCGTTGGACCGGTAGCAGAAGGCGACGTCGTACCCGTCCTGGGCCAGGCGCAGCACGATCGCCTTGCCGATGCCCCGGGAACCGCCGCTGACCAGCGCGATCACGCGTTCTCCCCCATCAGTCGCAGCACGGCACAGGCCACGGCGCCGTCCTGGTCGACCGCCGACACCAGGGCGATCCGCCCCCGGGAGTCCGGGTCGGTCTCGGCGACGGCGAGCACCGCGCCGATCTGGAAGGACGCCGACGCGGCGCTGGTGTCACCGAGCAGTTCCATCGACGGCACGCGGGACAGCGCGGCGGCGGGCAGCAGCGCGGTGAGCGCCTCGTGCTCGGCCCGTCCGGCGGCGGAGGGCGCCGCACAGGGGACGGCCGCCCACACCTCGTCGGCGCCGACTCCGGCGCGGTCCAGGGCGCGGCGGGCGCAGGCGGTGACGGCCGCGTACGGGTCGTCGTCGATGTCGACGCGGGTCTCGACGCTCAGCACCGCGGCCAGCGCCGGGCGTTCGGCGGTCCCGGCGTGCTCGACGAGGAAGAGGCCGCAGCCCTCGCCGAGCAGCGGCGCGGGCTCGCCCGGCGCGGCGGTGTGCTCGTACCAGGCGTGGGCGGCGGAGAACTCCTCGGCGGAGCCCACCAGGTACTTCGTGGCGCGGCCCTGGCTCATCAGGCGGCGCGCGTAGTTGAGGGCGAGGAGCCCGCTGGCGCGGCCGCCCGCGACCGTGGTGTTGGGGCCCTTGAGGCCGTGGCGGATCGCGGTGGCCCCGGCGGCGTGGTTGAGGCTGCCGAAGGGGATGCGGCCCGCGTCGACGTGGAAGGGGCGCGCCTGGGTGTACGACTGGCGCAGGAAGTTCGTGACGTTCTCCAGGCTGCCCATGGTGATGCCGAGGACGACGCCGGTGGTGTCGTCGGTCCGCACCGCCTTGTTGCCCTCGCCGTCCAGGAGCAGACCGTCGGAGGCGACCAGGGTCAGGGCGGTGAGCCGGTCCATCTTGGCCGTGCCCTTCTTGCCCAGCAGGCCCTGGATGTCGAAGCCCGGCACCGTGCACACATCGGGCGACGGCAGCGGGCCCAGCTCCGGGTCCGCCCGTACGGCCGTCTTCGCGCCGCCGCGCACACCCGCGGCGAACTCCTCGCGGCCCAGGCCGTGCGGTGACACGGCCGACCATCCGGTGATGACAAGCGTCTGCGGCGGCAACGGGGCCGCCGGGGTGGCTGCTGCGGTACTCATGGTCGGACTCGCTCCCCGTACGTGCCGAGAATCAGGATGGCGTTGTTGCCGGCGAAGGCGCTGGAGTTGTTCTGCACGATCCGTACGTCCGCGTCGACGGCCTGGTTGGGCACGACGTCGAGCGGGCACTCCGGGTCGGTCTCCCGGTGGTTGATGGTGGGCGGGATGAACCCGTGCTCGATGGCGAGCCCGCAGGCGATCGCGCCGAGCGCGCTGGCCGCCCCCATCGAGTGGCCGAGCATCGACTTCACGGCGACGGTGCGCGGCGCCTTGTCGCCGTACACGTCGACGATGGCGGCCGACTCCGTGCGGTCGTTGGCCTTGGTGCCGGTGCCGTGCGCGGAGATGAAGTCGATCTCCTCCTGCTCGACCCCGGCGTCGTCGAGGGCGAGGCGGATGCCGCGCGCGATGCCGTCGCGGTCCGGCGCGGTGGGGTGGTTGGCGTCGCAGCTGAGGCCGTAGCCGAGGACCTCGGCGTAGATGTGCGCGCCGCGCGCGAGCGCCGACTCCAGGCTCTCCAGTACGAGGATGCCCGCGCCCTCACCGGTGAGGATGCCCTGCCGGTCCTTGTCGAAGGGCCGCACCACGTCCGGGGTGAGCGCGCCGAACCTCTTGAAGAGGGCGAACGCCTTGCGGCACACGGCGTCGGCACCGCCGCACAGCGCGATGTCGACATCGCCGGAGCGGATGGAGTCCAGGCCGTAGCCGATGGAGTAGTTGCCCGCCGCGCAGGCCGTGGTGATGGTCGTGGGCTCCACGTTCGGCATCCGCAGTTCGCGGGCGATCGCGGTGGTCAGGCGGCCCGCGTTGATACGGCGGGACAGGACCGGGTCCATCGCCTCGGGGTCGCCCGCGGCCAGCTCCTGCTCCAGGAGTACGGCGATGTCGTGCGACTCGCCGTCGGTCGTGCCGACGCTGATGACGGCCTGCCGCTCGCCCAGGTCGGCCTCGGTGAGCCCCGCGTCGTCCACGGCCATCCGCGCGGCGGCGACCGCGAACTGCCCGGCGCGGCCCATGTCGTCGAGCGGTACGTTGCGGATCCAGCGCTCCGGCTCGAAGTCGGGGACCTCGCAGGCGACGTTCTGGCCGAACCCCTCGGTGTCGAAGCGGGTGATCGGCCGTGCGCCGGAGCGGCCGGTCCGCAGACCCTCCGTGTACTCCCCGACCCCCGTGCCGATGCTGGAGATCGCCCCCATGCCGGTGAGGACGACCCTTCGGCGGTCCGTCGGCGCGGGGGCCTGGGACGCTGCCGGTGACTGTGCGGTGGACATGGAACTCCTTAAGCAGTGGGATGCCTGAGGGACGGGGACCCGGACCCCCGTCCCGCTCACCAGCCGGCGGCCTCGGCGGTCACCTGGTACGTGGCCTCCACGTTCACCATCTTGGGCAGCTCGTTCATGTCGATGTCGATGGAGTACTCCATCTCCAGGGCGCTGAGAACGTCGATGAGTTTCAGCGAGTCGGCACCGAGCTCATCGATGAAAAGGGTCGTGTCCGAGATTCCTTCGACATCCACTTCGATGTTCTCGGCGATGATTTCCCTGATCCGTGAGAGTCTCTCCGGCGCAACCGTCGTCACGTTCTTTCCTCCGTTTTAGAGTGTTTTTGAATTGCTTCGCAATGAGAATTTAGTCAGCGCCGATGACGTCCAACTGACCGTTCGATGACGGTGGTTCCCGGTCAGTTGCCGACGGCCTTGCGGAAGCCGCGCACACTGCCGGTGACCGCGATGACCAGGAGAACCGACAGGGTGATGGCGGTGACGAGGCCGGGGTGGTGGGCCGGGAATCCGCCACCGGAGGCGCCCGCCGGGTCATTGCCCCACAGCCTTCGGCAGGTGGTGATGACGGAGGTGACCGGGTTCCATTCGGCGACCGGGCGCAGCCATCCCGGCAGGCCGCTCACACCGACGTACGCATTGGAAAGGAAGCTGAAGACGACCAGGACGAGCGCGCCCGTCCCGTCGATGGCCTCGACGTTCTTCTGTGTGGTGCCGAGCAGAATTCCGACCCACAGCATGGTGTAGATGAAGGCGAGCAGTACGCCGAATCCGGCGGCGGTGCGCAGGAAGCCCTCGTGCGGCCGCCAGCCGACGCCCAGGCCGACCAGCGACACCACCGTCAGGCTGAACGCGCCGACGACCAGGTCGGAGAGGGTGCGGCCGATGAGGACCGAGCTGGGCGCGATCGGCAGCGAGCGGAACCGGTCCACCAGGCCGTGCTGCAGGTCGAGCGCGACTCCGATGGCCGTGGGGCCCACGCTGGTCAGGCCGACCTGGATGGCGATGCCCGCCATGATGAAGTCCTCGTACGCGATGCCGCCGGGGACGTCCATGGCGTTGCGGAAGATGTAGCCGACGGCGATCAGCATCACCAGCGGGTTCATCGTGACGAGCACGAGGCGGCCGGGGGAACGGCGCAGATGCGTCAGGTGGCGTCCGGCCAGGGTGAGCGAGTCACCGAGGTAGCCGAGCAGGGCGCCCCTGTTCTCCGCGGGCCGTACGGGAGCGCTGCCGGGCCGACGGGCGGTGGCGGACCGGGCCGTGGCGGCGGGCTCGGGGCCGGTATCCGGTGCCGTGGTGGCCGTGGTGGCCGTGGTGGCCGTGGTGGCCGTGGTGACCTTGGTGACCTTGGTGGTCGTGTTGGCTGTGGTGGTCTTGGTCGGCTGCGTCATCGCCGGGCCTCCTTCCGCTGTCCCGCGCCGGTGAGGTCGAAGAACACGTCGTCGAGCGTGGGCCTGCGCAGTTCGAAGTCGATGGTGTGCACGCCCTTGTCGCGCAGGGCCGCGGCGGCACGCGCCACGTCGTCGAGGACGCCCTCGCCGAGCTGCACCGACACCCGCGACGTGGCCGCGTCGACGACCGGAGGCTGGGCGCCGCCGAGACCGGCGAGCGCGGCGACCGCGTCGTCCAGGCTCTCCGGGCGGGCCACGGTCACCTCCAGGCGGTCGCTGCCGACCTGGCGCTTGAGGGACTCGGGGGTGCCCTCGGCGATGACCCGTCCGGCGTCGATCACGGCGATCCGGTCGGCCAGCTCGTCCGCCTCCTCCAGGTACTGGGTGGTGAGCAGGATGGTCACCCCGCCGGCGACCAGGTCGCGCACCACTTCCCACAGGACGTTCCTGCTGGTGGGGTCGAGGCCCGTGGTGGGCTCGTCGAGGAACAGGACCTCCGGCTCGCCGATGACGCAGGTGGCCAGGTCGAGGCGGCGGCGCATACCGCCCGAGTAGGTGCTCACGGGGCGGTCGGCGGCCTCGGTCAGCTCGAACCGGTCGAGCAGTTCGACGGCGCGGCGGGCCGCGCCGCGCCGCCCGAACCGCAGCAGCTTGGCCAGCAGGACCATGTTCTCGCGGCCGGTGAGGAGTTCGTCGACGGCCGCGTACTGCCCGGCGAGGCCGATGCGCCGCCGGACCTCCTTGCTCTGGGTCACCACGTCGTGTCCGGCAACGGTGGCCCGGCCGCCGGACGGCGTGACCAGGGTGGCCAGGACCCGGACCGTGGTCGTCTTGCCCGCGCCGTTGGGGCCGAGTACGCCGAGCACGGTGCCGGCCGGCACCGAGAGGTCGATGCCGTGCAGCGCGGTGTGGGTGCGGTACTCCTTGCGCAGCCCCTCGGCGAGGATCGCGATGTCGGACGCGGCCACTTCAGCCCGCCTGTCGCTGCAGGCTGAGCGGACGCATGTCCGTCCAGTTGCTCTCCACGTGGGCGACGGCCGTGGCGCGGTCGCTCGCCTGGAGCTCCACTCGCCAGCCGTCGGGCACCGCCGCGAAGGAAGGCCACAGTGAGTACTGACCCTCGTCGTTGACGAGGACGAGGAACGTACCGTCTTCGCTGTCAAAGGGGTTGGCCATGACTGTTCTCCAGATCTCTGATGGTGCTGAGTGCTGATACGTCAGGTGAGCGGGGCCGCGGTCCGCGCTGCCGCCAGGGCGGCGAGGCGGCGCTCGACGGTGCGTCCGATGGCCGCCGCCGGAGCGGGCCGCAGCATCTGCTGGTGGCCGCAGTCCACGTCGTACGCGTCGATGCCGCGGTCCAGGTGCGGTTCCCAGCTCTTGACCTTGAGCGTGCGCTCCTCGGGGGCGAGGCCGCCGTGGTCATCGCTGTCGGCGCCGGTCGCGAGGAAGAGCGTCATGGCGCAGCCGTCGAACCGGCCTGGGGTGAACCCCTGGAACAGCTCCAGGTTGTTGCGCATGACCCTCAACAGGCGCTCCAGGGTGTCCTGGCCCAGCTCGGCGAGCGGACCGCCGCCGCGCGCGAGGTGCGCGGCGACGCTCTGCGGGGTGAGCGGGCCGGGTACCGCCGTGTCGGCACCGGCCTCCGCCAGGAAGTCGGCGAGGAACTCCTCGTCGGTCGGGCGGACTCCGCGCGCGTCGTCCGGAAAGGCGTCCAGGTTCGCCAGGTACGCCACTTCCTCGCCGCGCTCGCGGAGCCGGACGGCCATCTCATGGGCGACGACGCCGCCGTAGGACCAGCCGAGCAGGTGGTACGGGCCCGTGGGCTGGATGCTCGTGACCCGGTCCAGGTAGTCGTCGGCGACGTCCCGGAGGTCCTTGGGCAGCGGGCCCGCCTCGGCGATTCCGCGCGCCTGGAGCGCGTGGACGGGCTGCTCCGGGTCCAGGTGCTCGGCGAGCGCCGTGAACGGGATGCCGAAGCCGAGGCCGCCGTGCACGCAGAACAGCGGGGGCCTGCTGCCGGTGGGGCGGATCGTCAGGACGGGTCCGAGCAGGTCGAGTTCGCCGCCCGTGGTGTCCGCGCTCGCGGCCAGCTCCGCGACGGTGCGGTGCTCGAAGACCGCGGCGAGGCTGATCCGCAGTCCGGCGCGGGCGGCGCTGTTGACCAGCCTGATCGCCTTCAGGCTGTCCCCGCCGAGGGCGAAGAAGCCGTCGTCGGGGCCGACGGGGCCGGCGTCGAGGACGTCCTGGACGGCCCGGCACAGGAGCCGTTCCCGCTCGGTACGGGGCGGACGCGGGGTGCGTTCGAGGTCCGCCGTGGCGGGGCGGGCGGGCGCGGCCGGCAGGGACTTGACGTCGAGCTTGCCGTTGCTGGTCAGCGGCAGTTCGGTCATGGGGACCCAGCTGCCGGGAACCATGTAGCCGGGCAGTCGGAGCGCCAAGTGCCGTCGCAGGTCGGCCGGTTCAGGGTGGTCGTCGCCTGCCGCGGGCACGACATAGGCGACGAGGTGGCGCCGGCCGTCGCGTCCGGCGGGGGCCAGGACGGCGGCGCGCGCCACGGCGGGATGGGAGACCAGTACGCGCTCGATCTCCCCGGGCTCGATGCGGTAGCCCCGGATCTTCACCTGCTGGTCCGCGCGGGCGACGTAGTCGATGCGTCCGCGGCCGTCCCAGCGGACCAGGTCGCCGGTGCGGTACATGCGGGCGCCCGGCGCGCCGAACGGGCAGGCCACGAACCGTTCGGCGGTCAGGCCCGGCCGGTTGAGGTAGCCGCGGGCGAGCCCTTCGCCCGCCAGGTACAGCTCGCCGACCACCCCGCGCGGGACCGGGCGCAGCGCGTCGTCCAGGACGTACGCGGAGGTGTCCCCGATGGGCAGTCCGATCGGGAGGGTGGCCCCGTCGGCGGCCTGGGCCGTGTCCTGGCTGGTGGCGAAGGTGGTGGTCTCCGTCGGCCCGTACACGTTGAAGACGTCCGTGTCCGGCAGTGCGGCCCGCAGCCGTTCGATGTGGTCCTTGGAGTGCGCCTCGCCGCCGGTGAGCAGCGCCCGCAGGGGGGCGAGGGCGCGGGGCCGCGTGTCGGCGACGGTGTTGACGAACTGGGTGGTGAGGAAGGCGACCGTGACCTCCGCCCGGCCGAGGAACGCCTGAAGGGCTTCGGGGTCCGCGGGCCCCGGCGGGCAGATCGCCAGGCGCGCGCCGTGGGTGAGCGGCCCCCAGATCTCGAAGGTGGACGCGTCGAAGGCGACCGGTGCGAAGTACAGGAAGGTGTCGTCCCGGGTGATCCGCAGCTCGGGCAGCCCGCACACCAGACGCGCGGCGGCCCGGTGGGAGACGGCGACGCCCTTGGGCTTGCCGGTGGAGCCGGAGGTATAGATGACGTAGAGCAGGTCGTCGGGGTCGATCCGTACGGCAGGCGCATCGGTATGGGGCTGCCCGGTGAGGAGGTCCCGGGTGCCGGGCGCGTCCAGGACCAGGGTCTCCACGGGGGCGCTGTCGGACGTGTCGACGGCTCCCGCGAGGCGGTCCGCCAGGGGCTCCTGGGTCAGCAGGAGGCGGGCGCCGCTGTCCGCCAGGATGTCGCGCACCCGCTCGTTCGGGTGGGAGGGGTCGATGGGCAGATAGGCCGCGCCCGTCTTGGCGATCGCCAGGACCGCGGTCACCGTGGCCGGGCCGCGCTCCAGGCAGAGCGCCACGAGGTCGCCGTGGCGGGTGCCCCGGTCGGTCAGGAGGTGCGCCAACCGGTTGGCGGCGGCGTCCAGTTCGGCGTAAGTGGTGCGCGTGAGCCGGTCGGGGGCGCCGGGCTCCGCGTGGATCAGCGCGACCGCGTCCGGCGCGGCGGCGACCCGGCGGGCCACCAGGTCCGTGACCGTGGTCCGGGGGGTGCCGACGTGGTGGGTGCCGCGGGCCAGGAGCTCCGTGTGCTCCCGCGGGTCGAGGATGTCGAGGCGGGACAGCGGCCGCTCGGGCTCGGCGAGCGCGGCGGCCAGCAGCCGCAGATAGGCGTCGGTGATCCGGCGGGCCGTCGCGGCCTCGAAGAGGTCGGCGCTGTACTCGACGGTCAGCGCGAGGCTCCGGGGATGCGCGTCGCCGGAGGCGGGTGCCCCGCGGTGCGCGTCGCGCGGTTCCGGTTCCTCGGTGAACTGGAGGAACAGGTCCCACTTGGCTGTGCCGCCCGGCATCTGCTCCTGCCGCACCGAGAGCTCCGGGCCCGCGTCCGCGTGGGTCCGCGCAGCCGTGGTGTCCGCCGCCTCCTGGTGGCCGAGCATGACCTGGAACAGGGGGTGCCGGGACATCGACCGCTCGGGGTTGACCGCCTCCACCAGCTTCTCGAACGGCACGTCCTGGTGCCGATAGGCGGCCAGGTCGTACTCCTTGACCCGTTCGACGAGTTCGCGCAGGCCCGGGTCGCCCGAGGTGTCGGTGCGCAGGACCAGCGTGTTCACGAACATGCCGACGACGTCGTCGAGGCGCTCGTCCGTGCGGCCCGCCACGGGGCTGCCGAGCGGAATGTCGGTGCCTGCGCCGAGCCGGGTGAGCAGCGCAGCGAGTGAGGCCTGCAGCACCATGAACACGCTTACGCCCCACTGCGCCGCCAGCGTCCGCAGGTCGCGTCCGAGCGCGTCGGGGACAGCGGCCCGCACGGTGCCGCCGCGGTGGCTGGTCCGCGTGGCGCGCGCGAAGTCGAAGGGCAGCGGCAGTTCTTCCGGCAGCCCGTCCAGCGTCTTCGTCCAGTAGGCGAGTTGGCGGGACAGTTCGCTGTCCGGGTCGCTCTCGTCACCGAGCAGCTGCCGTTGCCACAGGGCGTAGTCGGCGTACTGCACGGGGAGCGGCGGCAGGGCGGGCGCGCGACCGGCGCGCCGTGCTTCGTAGGACTCGGTCAGATCGCGGGTGAGCGGGGCGAGGGACCACCAGTCGCCGGCGATGTGGTGCAGGACCAGGAGCAGGACGTGCTCGTCGGGGCCGAGCGCGAAGAGGCGTGCCCGCACCGGGATCTCCGTCGCCAGGTCGAAGCCGAGGGCGGCCTCGGCGGCGAGCGCGGCGGGCAGCTCCGCCTCGGTCGTGACGGTCACCGGCAGGGGCACGGGGGCGTCGCCCGGCCGGAGCACCAGCTGCTCGGCCGGGCCGACGCCGCCCGCGGTACCGGCGCCAGTGCCGGGGGAGCGTCTGGCGCCGGTGGTCTTGGGGGTACGTGATGTGGGGTCTGCGGTGCCCGTGGGGCCAGCCGCAGTCGCGGCAGTAGCGTCCGTCGCCTCAGGGCGCAGAGGGAAGACCGTGCGGAGCGCCTCGTGGCGTGTCACGACGTCGTGCAGTGACGCCTCCAGGGACGCCACGTCCAGGTTTCCCGAAAGCCTCACCGCCAGCGGGATGTTGTAGAGCCCGCCGGGCGCGCCGAGGTGTTCGATGAACCAGAGGCGTTGCTGCGCGTACGACAGCGGGAGTCGTGCCGGGCGTGGTCCCGCGACGAGCGGGGCCCTGCCGCGCTCCGCGCCGGGCAGCCGGGCGGCGAGCCGTGCCACGGACGGGGCCTCGAACAGGTCCCGCACCTGGAGCTCGGTGCCGAGTTCGGCGCGGACCCGGTTGACGATGCGCGTGGCGAGCAGCGAGTGGCCGCCGAGTGCGAAGAAGTCGTCGTCGACGCCGACGCGTTCGAGCCCGAGCACCTCGGCGAAGACTCCGCAGAGCACTTCCTCCTCGCGGGTGCGCGGGGCGCGTGCCGACGTGGCGTACTCGGGGGCGGGCAGCGCGCGCCGGTCGAGCTTGCCGTTGGCGGTCAGGGGCAGCGAGGCCAGCGGGACGAACGCCGCCGGAACCATGTAGTCGGGCAGTCGCTCACCGGCGTACTCCCTCAGCTCGGCGGCGAGCGCCGTGCCGTCCGCCGCCGCGTCGCCCACCACCACGTACGCGACGAGACGCTGGTCGCCCGGCCGGTCCTCGCGGGCCAGCACGGCGGCCTCGGCGACCCGCGGATGGCCGCCGACGACCGTCGCGATCTCGCCCGGCTCGATGCGGAAGCCCCGCAGCTGGACCTGCTCGTCGGCGCGCCCCAGGTAGTCGAGGGTGCCGTCGGGCCGCCACCGCCCCAGGTCACCGGTGCGGTACATACGGGCGCCCGCGGGCCCGAACGGGCAGGCCACAAAGCGTGCCGCCGTCAGGTCGGGGCGGCCCAGATAGCCGCGTGCCAGGCCGGGCCCCGCGACATACAGCTCGCCGGGAACGCCCGCCGGTACGGGTTGCAGCGCGCCGTCGAGGACGTACACCCGCAGATCCGGGATGCCGCGCCCGATCACACTGGCGCCGCCTTCGGCAGCCGACGCCGCGTCCAGCTCGTGGTGGGAGACGTGCACCGTGGTCTCGGTGATCCCGTACATGTTGACGAGGAGCGGGCCCCCGGCGTCATGGTCGCGGTGGTCGCCGTGGCGTGCGTACCAGTCGGTGAGCCTGCCCACGTCGAGCGCTTCGCCGCCGAACACCACGCGCCGCAGCGCGAGATCGCGGGGCGGCCGCGCGTCGGCGTCGGCGCGCATCAGCTGGTAGAAGGCGGAGGGCGTCTGGTTGAGGACGGTGACCCGTTCGTCGGCGAGCAGGTCGAGGAACGCGTCGGGCGAGCGCGACACGTCGTACGGCACGACGACCAGTCGCCCGCCGCGCAGCAGCGCGCCCCACAGCTCCCACACCGTGAAGTCGAAGGCGATGGAGTGGAAGAGGGTCCATACGTCGTCGGGCCCGAAGCCGAAGCGCGGGTCGGTGGAGTCGAGGAGACGGACGACGTTCTGGTGGGGCACCACCACGCCCTTGGGGCGGCCGGTGGAACCGGAGGTGTAGATGACGTACGCGGGATGCTCGGGGCCGACGGCGGCGCACGGGTCGGTGTCCGGGCAGGCGGCCAGCTCGGCCCGCGTCTGCTCGGCGCCGAGGTCGACGCGCTCCACGGCAGGCCCGTCCGGCGTCCCGGGCAGCTGTGCGTCGGCGGTCAGCAGGAGCGCGGGGCGCGCGTCGCGCAGCGTGTAGGCGATGCGGTCGGCCGGGTGGCCGGGTTCGAGGGGCAGATAGGCGGCGCCCGCCTTGAGTACGGCGAGCACCGCGACGATCAGGTCCGCGCCGCGCGGCAGCGCGACCGCCACCAGCGTCTCGGGCCCCGCACCCCGCCGGACGAGGAGGTGCGCGAGCCGGTTGGCGCGGGCGTCGAGGTCGCGGTAGGTGAGAGCGGTGCCGCGCTCCCCGGCTGTGGGTCCGGGGCCGGGTCCGGGACCGGGTGCGGGCACGGTGACCGCGACGGCCTCGGGCGTACGTGCGGCCTGCTCGGCGAAGAGCGCGGGGATGGTCGTACGGCGAGCAGGCGTCGGGGGCGTCACCGAGGTGTCCGGGGCGCCGCCGCTCCACTCGGTGAGGATGCGGTGCCGCTCGGCGGACTCCAGTGTGCCGAGGTGCGCGAGGAGGGCGTCCGGGTCGTCGGCGACCTCGCCGAGGATGCGGGCGAGACGGTCGAGGAGACGCCGGGCTTCCTCCGCCCCGCCCGGCGCCTCCCCCGAAGCCTTGTAGGAGAGCTGAAGCTCCAGACGTTCACCGGGGAACACGGTGAGGCTCAGCGGATAGTGCGTGGCCGAGTGCACCTGGGCCCCGCTCACCGCCCCCGCGGACTCCCGGCGCAGGCTCTCCTCGTCCAGCGGATAGTTCTGGAAGGCCAGCACGGTGTCGAAGATTTCACCCTGGACGCCGGAGGCGGCCTGCACCTCGGCGAGCGGCAGGTGCTCGTGCGGCATCATCGCGATCTGCTGCCGGGCCAGTGCCTGGAACAGCTCGCTCGCCCGCAGGCCGGGTCGGATGTCGGCGCGTACGGGCAGCGTGTTGGCGAAGAGCCCGATCATCGACTCGACGCCCGGCACTTCGGCGGGGCGGCCGGAGGTGACGGCGCCGAAGACGACGTCCTGGCGTCCGGTGAGCCGTCCCAGGAGCAGCGCCCAGCAGCCCTGGACCACGGAGTTGAGGGTCAGGCCGTGTCCGCGCGCCCATCCGGTGAGCGCCGCCGTCCGCTCCGGGGAGAGGGCGTGGCGTGCGGTGACGGGCAGTCCGGACGTGGGTTCCGCGTGGGGCAGGGCGCGCACGGGGCCGTCGAGGCCGTCGAGCAGCTCCGCCCACGCCGTCCGCGCCGCGGCCTGATCGCGGCTCTTCAGCCAGGTCAGGTAGGAACGGTAGGGCAGCGGCGCGGGCAGCTCCGCACCGCCGCCCTCCTGGCTGAGGACCATCAGTTCGCGTACGGCGAGCGGGAAGGACCAGCCGTCCATGAGGATGTGGTGCACGGACCACAGCAGCCGGTGGTGCCGCTCACCGAGCCGGATCAGCGTGAACCTCATCAGGGGCGGCCGTGCCGGGTCGAACCGGCGCAGCCGGTCCTCGTGTGCGATCCGCCGCGCCTCGTCGGCGCGCCCGGCTTCGGGGAGCCGGGTCAGATCCCGGACCTGCCAGTCCGGTTCCACGCCCTCTTCCTTGAGGACGACCTGGACGGGTTCGCCGCTCCTGCGGTTGCGGAAGCAGGCGCGTAGGTTCGGGTGCCGCCGCAGCAGAGCGGCCGAGGCGGTGCGGAGGCGACCGCCGATCTCCTCGCCGTCCCCGTCGATGTCCGCGACGAACTGGAGCGTGTAGAGGTCCGCTTCCGCTTGGTCGTACGAGGACAGGAAGAGCAGTCCCTGCTGCAGCGGCGAGAGCGGCAGCACCTCGCTGATCTTCGACCCGGTCTTGGGGGCGGTCACGACAGATCCTCACTCAGCTCTAGTTCCAGATCGGCGAGTTCCTCGTCGGAGAGGGCGATGAGGCTGCTCTCCGGGTCCGCGGCGGGCGCGGGCGGCCCGTCCTGGTCCTGCGCGGCCGCGGTGCGGGCGAGGGCGGCGACGGTCTTGTAGGTGAAGACGTCGCGGGTGGTCAGGGTGAGTCCGGCCTTGCGGGCGCGGCTGACGACCTGGATGGAGCGGATGCTGTCGCCACCGAGCATGAAGAAGTCCTCGTCGATACCGACGGTCGGCAGGCCCAGCACCTCGCTGAAGACGGCGCAGAGGACGCTCTCGCGCTCGTCGCGCGGGCCGCGCCGCTCCGCCTCGTCCACGTGATCGGGTTTGGGCAGGGCCTTGCGGTCGAGCTTGCCGTTGGGGGTGAGCGGCATGGCCTCCAGGACGAGCCAGGACGCGGGGATCATGTACGCGGGCAGCAGCCCGGCCAGCTCAAGCTGTACGCGCTCGGGGTCGGGGGTGGTCCCCGCGCCGGACAGATAGCCGACGAGCCGGGGGTTGCCGGAGGCGTCCGGCAGCACGGCGACGGCGGCGTCCGTGATCCCGTCGAGTCCCCGGAGGACGGCTTCGATCTCGCCCAGTTCGACGCGGCGGCCGCGGATCTTGACCTGGTGGTCGCGGCGTTCGATGAACTCCAGCTGTCCGTCGGGGCGCTGGATGACGCGGTCGCCGGTGCGGTACATGCGTGTGCCCGGTCCTGCGAACGGGTCGGCCATGAAGGTGCCTGCGGTGCGTCCGGGGTCTGCGAGGTATCCGCGGCCGACGCCGGCTCCACCGACGTACAGCTCACCGGGAACGCC
>NZ_JBSFRK010000048.1:0-60347 GCF_053589195.1 Streptomyces sp. NPDC003379
GTCTTCTGCGCGGGCAGCTTCTCGTACGAGAGTTCCCAGCGTTCGGTGTTGACGAGGGAGCCGTGCAGCGCGGTCTCGTAGAGCGGGACGCGGTAACCGCGCTTCAGCGCGGCCCACCCCTTTCGCATGCCCGCCGACACTGGGGGCATGACAGCGAGCGGCGTTACCGTGGGAGGGCATCTCCGTCATGCCCGAGCGAGGAGTAGGCCGATGAGCGCGCAGCCGGTGGAGCCGAGCAGGCCGACGGTCACGTATCAGCGGCTCAGAGGGCTCGCCGAGGCATTCGAGGCCGAGGCGGAGAACCGCGGGGATCGGGTGCGGGCAGACATCGCGAACGAGGAGATCAGGGTCCACATGATGTCTCCGTCCCTGAAGCACGCGCGTATCGTCAGTGTGCTTGTACGGCAGATCGAGAACCAGGACGAGTCGGCGTTCACTTTGGTCGAATGCCGTATCGACCACCCCGACCTCGGCCTGTGCCGGACCGCCGATCTGCTCGTCATGGACCAGAACGCCTACGAGCGCGGCACCGACGATGAGTTCGCCGCGTTCGCCCCCGACGTCTCCGTCGCCCTCGAGGTGGTGTCACCGTCGAACCCGAGCAACGATCACGTCACCAAGCTCCGCGACTACCCGCGCATGGGCGTCCCGACCTACGTGATCATCGACCCCCGGGACGGCACGATCACCGTGCACTCCGGCCCGGACACATCCGCCGGGGAGCCGCGTTACGGGGACACCCCGCGCCGCTACAAGTTCGGCGACACCGTCGAGGTGGGGCGGTGGACGGTCGAGACCGACAAGTTTCCCCGCTACCGTTCCTGACCACCAGCCCGGGCGGGGCGCTGCGTGCGGCTGGAGGAGGGGTCTTACGCGCCGAGCGTCTCGACCAGGTGATCGCCGAGGTCAGCGACGAAGCCCTCGCGGCGCCACGGGCGCAGATCGCGGCGGGCCCGGCACAGCCGGATCGACGCGACGCGCCCGCCGGTCCCGGCCGCCGCGTCGACGCAGTCGTGCAACAGCTCGACCGCCGACCGCGGGTCGTCGAGGCGGATACGGGCAAGGGCCTGGTCCGTTGTCACGATCGCGCGCTGCACCCGCTCGCGTGGTGATCCGAGCGCCCGCGCGGACCGGGCGAAGTAGTCGTGTGCGTGTGAGGGATCGCCGACATGGAGCGAAGTGACGCCCTCGAAACCGCGCAGATGAGCGGGTGAGAACGAGTTCATCGCGGGGTCCCCCTCACGGTCGCTGTCCAGGTCGTACCAGGCCAGCGCGAGTGCTGCCCGCGCGTGCTTCGCGGCCCCCGCGCGGGCCGCGACCTCCGCCTGCAAGGCGTGCGCCCTCGCCCTGACAGTCACGCTCTCGCCGGCACGGGCATCGCGCACCGCGGCGTCGACGAGGGCCTTCGCGGCATCGAGACCGGGCGTCGCGTAGAGAGTGACAAGCGCATGGCTCATGTGGACCATGGCGCGACGCCAGGGCACGCCGCTTCCGCCCGCGGCGTCAGTGGCCGCGAGGTACAGGGCCCGGGACGCTTCGTCGTCGCGGGTCTCGAAGGCAAAACGGCCCGAAAGAGTATACGCCTGCGCGGCGACTGCCCGCAGATCGGGGACAAGGACGTCCGGCACAGCCGCGTCGAGGAGACGACGGCACGACTCGACGATCGGGGCGAGCAAGAGTTGCAGTCGGACGAACGGAACACTGCCCACTTGCCCGTTCACGTCACTGACAGCCGCACGCACTGTGGCGAGCAGCTCCTCGTCGAGGCGCGCGGGTTCGGCGAGTGCGGACGCGAGCGCGAGCCGCGTCGGCGGTCCGAGCAGCGCGAGCAGTCCGCCACCGGTACCGGTCGTGGCGCGCACGACCAGCGTTCGCAGCTCGCCGATCTGCCGTTCGCTCTCGCCCAGGTGCCTGAGAGCGTCGAGCAGCTCGGCGAAGTCGCTCCCCGCACCGAGGGAGGTCTGCCCGTCAGTGCCACGGGCGTACAGGTGCGCAAGCAGCAGTTGATACCGCTCGCCGGGCAGGATCGGTGACTTACCGCTCTCCCACCGCGCGACCGAACGCTGCACGCTCTCGACGCTGGAGTCGAAAGGCTGCCCGAGTCGGCCGGCCATGTCGAGCACAGCACGCGCGGCACCCGCGAGGGACCAACCACGGGAGACCCGCAAGCGTTTGAGGCCGGCGGCGCCGACGCGCCGGTCATGCGCACTCATGCGCTGATGATGCCCGTTGGGGCAGCTCACACGGGCACGATCAGACGTGGCTTACCCAAATCACCAGCGTAGTTGACAGCATGCCAAGTGCCAGACGCCCCTTCCGGCCCCTCCAGAGGAAACCCGATCACCATCTGCGAGCGGTCCACCATCCACCGGTTCCGCGTGTGGTAAGCGGAGGCCCGCAGCTCGCAGGCGCCAAGTTCGACGATGCCGGCGATCCGGTTCCTGCACCGGCTGATCGCCCGAAGGGCGTCCGGCGGCTGCTGCTCGACCGTCCCCGGGACGACGACCGTGATCTTTGACTTCGAGTTCCCGGCGATCCACAGCAGCGACAGACTGTCGATCCCGACTGCACCACCGATGAAGAAGTGCGCCTCGTCGTCCGCGAACGGGCCCACATACGAGACGAAGAGGTCAGCGAACCAGTCCGGTTCACGATGGCCGGTCGACCGCGTCCCGGTGATCGTCACAACTGGGGGCATTGATCAGCTCCGTGTCATAGGTTGTCAGATTCCGAGTCGGCCCCGGTCTGCGGTGAGATCGAAGCATGGACGCGAACGCCCCGAAATGCGTGGCCAAGGCGGCCGTCGTGCAGCCACCTCGAGCTAGAGCATTCTCGACCGGTCCGGCATCGGTAGCGCAGGCACGAAGGTTCGTCCTCGACGCTCTGTGCGACTGGAAGCTCGGTGATCGACACGATGATCTCCGTGTCTGCGTCTCCGAGCTCGCCACGAACGCGGTCGAGCATGGCGACACTCCGGCCGGTTACGAATTCCTCGTACGACTCGCCTACGACAACGCACGCTTACGCCTTGAGGTCTGCGACCACGGGCCGGGCGTCCCCGAAGCCCGGCATGCCACCGCGGACGACACCAACGGACGGGGGCTCCTCCTCGTGGCAGCGCTCGCGGACGACTGGGGTACCACTGCGCAGGACGGACGCGGGAAAACCGTATGGGCAGAGTTCAACGTTCCATCGGTCTCCTTCCCGAGGGCGACCCCGCGGTGACGCGTGCGCCCGTCGGACCGTCCGCAACTTCGTCTCCACACAACAAAGGAGCGACCAACGTGAGCCATACGCAGGCACCCTGGGGCATGACACGTCTTGCCCCCTATCGGAACGCCCTCGAAGTACCGTACGCCCGCACCGAGCTCGACTCCGACAGCCAGACGACCTGCTACTTCGACGCGAGCGGGCACCCCGTCGAGATGGGCGGACACGGAACGAGCAAGGCGACGTCGCAGTCGACATCGACCAGCGCCGACGGTGGCGGCGGGTCCCCGCCACCGCCTGCGGATTCCGATTCCGTCCCGGACGATGAATCGGACTGACATGACCGAGCCACCGGTTCTCGTCGTGACGTCCCTCGGGGATGCCACTGCGGATGTGGTGCTCGGCGAGCTGCACGCCCGGGGCGTCCCGGTCGTACGGCTCGACCCCGGCACCGACTTCGACGCCGACGCCCGCAATAAGTGCGCACCTCACCACCGCTGGGTTGTCCGGGAACGTCCGTACCGCAACACGGACCCTTGGCCTCGCCACCGTCCGCTCTGTCTACTGGCGGCGCCCCACGCCCTACGGCGGCACCGGCGTCGGCGAGAGTCCCGAAGCGCAGTTCGCCAACTCACAGGCGCGCGCCGGATTCGTCGGCGTCCTCGCCGCACTTCACGGTGCCCGGTATGTCAACCATCCATGGCGCAATCGTGATGCCGAGTACAAAACAGCGCAGCTCACCACGGCAGCGCGTCTCGGGCTGCCCGTACCCGAGAGCCTGATCACCACCGACCCGGACGACGCGCGGAGGTTCATCACCGGCCAAGGACCGGCGGTCTACAAACCTCTGCGACGGGTGCACCTCCCCGGGGACGACGGCAAGAACCGAACCGTGTGGGTGCGCGCCGTCGACCCCGCCGACATCGACGAGCGCATCACCGTGTGCCCGCACCTCTTCCAAGCGCAGGTCCCCAAGGTGGCCGATGTTCGCCTCGCCGCCGTCGGCGCCGAACTGTTCGCGACCCGTATCGACATCGACGGCGGTCACCTCGACTGGCGCGAAGACTACGAACGACTCACGTATACGCCTGTGCCCGTGCCCGCCGTCGTACGGTCCGCGGTACGCAGATACCTCGACATGTTCGGGCTCGTCTTCGGTGCCTTCGACTTCGCCCTCGACAGCGACGGGCAATGGTGGTTCCTCGAATGCAACCCCAACGGGCAGTGGGCCTTCGTCGACAAGCCCACCCGCCTGGCCATCACCGAAGCCCTCGCCGACACCTTGCAGAAAGGCGCCTCATGACCGACACCGCCGGGCTTCTGCGCCAGCGTCTCGCGGACACTCTCGCCGAAAGCAACTGGCTGTATACCGGGCCGTGGCGAGCAGCCGTCGAGTCCGAACCCCGCGAACTTTTCCTCGGGGCGGCGGTCTATCGGCAGGACGGACTGCCCGACTCCCCGGCGTGGGTGCCCGTGCGCCGTGACAGCATGCCCCGCGAGGAATGGTTCGGCCTCGCATACGAGAACACGACATGGGTGACACAGGTCGACGGCGTACTCGCCGAAGACGCCCCCGGCCCCCTGCGAGGCAGCCCGACATCGTCCTCAACACTCCCCGGCCTCGTCGTGCAGATGATCGAGCACACCGGGATCAGGCCCGGCGACCGCGTCCTGGAAATCGGGACCGGCACCGGCTACTCAACGGCGCTGCTCTGCAACGTCCTCGGCGACCACAACGTGACCTCGGTCGAAGTCGACCAATACGCCGCTGAGCGGGCCCGCAAATCACTCGCCGAGGCCGGTCACGTTCCTGCTCTCATCACGGGCGACGGACTGCTAGGCGCACCCGATGGCGCGTCGTACGACCGTCTGATCGCCGCGTGCTCCGTGCGGTACGTCCCGTACACGTGGCTCCGCCAGATCAAACCGGGCGGAACGATCCTGGTGACCCTTGCCGGCTGGTCCTTCGGGCACGGGCTCGTGCGACTCACGGTCGATGAAGAGGGTGAAGCCACTGGTCACTTTCTCCCCGGCCACACTTCATTCATGATCGCCCGCTCCCACGACCACCCGCCGCGAGGCACGATCGATTTCATGCCCGGCGAGCAGCGGCCGAGCCGCATCGACCCGGCCCTGCTCGACGACTGGTCGGGGCGGTTCGTCGCCCAGCTCGCCGCTCCCTCCGCCGAACGGCTCGGGGCCGGTGCCGAACAGGTCCTGCTCGATGTGGCGACCGGCTCACAGGCGCGCACCCGGCCTGCCGAGCGGGGCGGTTGGAGCGTCGCGCAGCGCGGCCCGCTCAAGCTGTGGGACGCGATCGAGAAGGCAGTCGAGGCGTGGCAGGCAGCCGGCTCCCCGCACCTGTCTGCGTTCGGCCTCACGATCACGCCTGAGGGACAGCGTGTCTGGCTCGGCGCACCCGATGGTCCCGGCTGGCTTTTGCCGATCTGAGGCGCTACGGCCGCCCTCAGGCGCGACGCCGCCGGTAGTACGCGTAGGTGAGCACCAGAAGCAGCGGGCCCCACAGGGTCAGCAGGCCGCTCACGGTCATCGCCAGGATGTTCCAGCCCTCGGCGTAGGGCCAGCCGGCCGGGCCCTCGGTGAAGGCGCCGGTCAGCCAGTGGACGGTGAGGGCGGTGAGGAAGAGCCCGCCGAGGACGGCGGGAACGATCGCGGCGGCGGGCGGCACGCGACGTCCGCCGAGCTTCGGAATCCACCGCGGGAAGACCTCGCCCCAGTGCCGGACGAGCCCGAAGCCAAGGAGCGCGAAGAGCTCGCTGGTGAGCGTCAGGCCGATGACGTACGGCATGTTGTACCAGGCCGGGGGCAGTGGGTCCCCGCCCATGCCGTGGCCGAAGGCGATGGGCAGGCGCCAGATGCCGACGGGCAGGACGACCAGCGGAATGGCGTGCGCGATCCGCTCGGCCCAGCGGGGGACGGGCCGCGCGGTCCCGCTCCCGTGCGAGGTCTTGGTGGCCGTGGTCCGAGGTGTCGCGTAGCTCGTGGTCATGCCTCCACTTTCGCGTCCCGCGCCCTGCGGTGGATCAACGTCCCGAACGATCCGTCTCCGCCGCGCGGATGAGGTGGGGTGACGCGGAGTTGATGGGCGGGCCCCGCTTAGCTCTCAAGGGTGAAGAACTGAACTCGCGCCTTCGAAAAGGGAGTTCTGACTTGCGTACGTCGCTCTGTGTGCCCATAGAGTCACGGCGACAGCGCGGCCGCGACGGCCGCACATGAAACGCCCCCACGGTGCGGGAACACCTGGGGGCTCGACACCCGGAGCGAACACCTCCAAATGCGCATCCATCGTACGACGCCCACCCGCGCGTTCTCCAGCTTCGCCAACTCTTTTCTCCGCGACAGGTCCATCTCCTGGTGCGCGGCAGGCGTACTGATGTACCTCCTCAGCCTCCCGAACGGCGCCCGTGCCACGGTCCGCTCGCTGGCGGAACAGCGCAAGGAAGGGCGGATGCGGGTCGCCGCCGCCCTGCGTGAGCTGGAGGAATCCCGGTATCTGCGCCGCGTGGTCCACAAGGATCGCGAGACCGGGCAACAACTCGGCACTTACTACGAGGTGTTCGATGCCCCGTACGACGAAGTGCCCCCAGAGGGTGATCGGGAAAAAGTTCAGAACCTGGCTCCCGGCGAGTCGGTCTCCGGGGCGGCGGGCGCTCTCCCTTCGGGAGAAAAGACCAGGGAAGAAAAACCTCCCTCCCCGGAGCCGCCGAGCGGCGGTGAGGTGCCGAGTGCCGAACCGCCAAGCGCCGAGCCGCCGGGGCGCGCCGCCCGGTTGCTCGGGTCCCTAGCGCGGTGCGAACCCCGGCTCGCGATCGGTGCCGCCGAGGCCGCCCGCCTCGCGCCGCTCGTCGAGGAGTGGTGGGCGGTGGGCGCGAGCGACGCGGCGGTGCGGGCCGCGCTGACGCAGGGGCTGCCGCCGCGCGTGTACTCGGCGGCGGCGCTGCTCAATAACCGCCTGCGCCGGAAGCTGCCGGCTCCGCCGCCCCCGCCGCCTCCGCCCCGGACGCCCTGCGCGGGCGAGGAGAGGCGGGATCCGGGGCAGCCGGGGTTCGTCGCCGCCGCGTTGCGCGGTGGGGCCACGGTCAGGGCGGCGCTGCGGGGCGGTGCCTTGCCGCTGCTCACCTGACCGGGCGGAGCCCGCGGACGACCTCGGGCCCACGCCTGTCTCACCTTCCGCCAGTCTCACCCCGAGACGTCGTCCCCGCAGACGCGCAGCCCCTCCGGGGTCGCGCACGGCAGGTGGCCGTGGGTGCGGATGACGTCGAGGCCGGTGCCGCGGGCGTAGGCGAGGAAGCTGGAGGCCAGGGAGTCGGCGGGCGGCCGGCCGTAGGTGTAGGCGTACTCGATCTCGCGGTAGGGGTAGCCGCTCTTCTCCAGCTCTTCGGCCGACGGCTCGTGGCCGTCCAGGTTGAGGCGGTGCAGGCCCTTGAGGCCGGCCGCGGCGCGCAGTTCGCTGTAGCCGATGGCGCCGGGGATGCGGCCGACCGCGTCCAGGACCTGCTCGGTGGAGTCCAGCTCGCAGCGCGTGACGGGCACGGACGGGTCGTCCTTGCTCAGGCAGTCGTTCGATGATGCCTTGATCTCGAAGGCACCGCCCAGGACGCGGCGTTGGAGCGTGTCGCGCGTTCCGGAGCTGGATCCTCGGCTGACCAGGACCACAGGCAGGTCGGGGCCGCCCAGCTCCTTCCAGTTGCGTACGTCGCCACGGTAGAGGCGGCGCGCTTCGGGGCGGGTCAGATTGCGCAGCGGCACGCGGTCGTTGAGGACCAGCGCGAAGACGGAGACCGCCACGCGGGTCTCCGACAGGCGGGGGAAACCGTCGGACTTGGGGCCGTCGGAGAAGGTGAGCAGGGGAGGGGAGCCCGTCTTCTTCCGTGCGCCGTCGGCGGCGTCGCGGCCCGCGAACCGGCGTCCCTCGTCGTGCAGTTCCCGTACGCCCGCCGCGCTGCCGTGCGCGCTGACCGTGATGTCGGAGCCCGGGCAGTCCTTCTCGTACTTGTCCGCCAGCTCCTCCGCGACCGGCGCGAACGCCGTCGAACCGAGCACCGTCAGCTCGCCCGTCGCGCACTCGATGGGCGGCGGGTCCGCGTCGCGCAGCACGATGATCGAGGCCAGCGTGATGACGGAGAGCGTGAGCAGGACGGTCAGGAGCTGTGCGGGCCGGGAGAACAGGGGCGGCTTGTCGTCGGGTGTCGTGGAGCGGTTGGGCTGCACCTCGCCCGCCTGGATGCCGCCGGACATGGTGACCTCGCCGCCGACGGGCCCGCCGGTCAGCAGCACGAGGAGTTTGTAGTGCTGGCCCCTGTTCAGCGGGGTGCGCGGGATGTGCAGCGTGCTGCCCTCGTAGCGCAGGCCGGCGCCCGGCGTGAAGTGCTCCATGAGGTGGTCGGCGCCGGTCGGCGCGGTCACCGCGAGGCCGCGGATGGTGCGGCCGGTGAAGACGGCGGTCAGCCCGTGCAGGGCGCGCCCCGTGTAGTCGGCGTCGGACACGGCCTGCGAACCGTCGTTCTCGACGCGGAGCAGGACGAGCGTGGCGTCGGACATCTCGGGCGTCTCGTCGAACAGTCCGAGGCGCGCGTTGGCGCCGCCCGTACGGACGTTGTCCCCTATGGCCGTGTCCATCTGGACGCGGTAGCCGATCCGTTTCCGGCGTGGCACCCGGCGTTCGTACCAGAGCGCGCCGACGGTCGCGAGCAGGCCGAGGGCGGCCGTGAGCACGGCGATGGTGTTCTCGGTGCTCAACCACTCCATGGGCGGTGACGGTAGGCGGGCCGCGTCGGGCGCGGGCCGCCATCGCCGTTCCGTCGGCTGTTGTTCGCCGACGGTTCAGTTCGACCGTGGGCGCGGTGCGGGCGCAGTACGGTTCAGCGTGCGCTCGGCGCTGGCTCAGCCCGCCCTGTCGTACGTCAACTCCCCCGTGCCGTCCGTGTTCGCGCGGCGCAGCTTGCCGTTGCCGAGGATCGTCACGACGCTCGCCTTGCCGGGGGTGCAGGCCGACATGGGTTCGCCGACCGTGATGTCGGTCGCGCCGATGTGCAGACGGTCGTCCGACGCGGACTCCAGCTTGCCCTCGAAGACGCAGCGGTAGGTGCCGCCGTCCTCCATCGGGCCCTCGGCGATCAGTGACAGGGCCGTATCGCCGGTCTCGCCCTGCTGGATGGTGAGGTTGCGCGTGTGGTGGCCGAACTTGTTGTCGAGGCCGCCGGTCCACTTGCCCAGGTACTTGTCCGGCACGGTGCCCTCGTCCTTGGCGGGCGGTGTGGTCCCCGGGGTGGTCGGGTCCGGGTCCTGCGAGCTGGGGCCGGGGGTCCGCGGGCTGCTGCTCGTGGGGTTCTTGGTGTCGCCGCCCTGCTTCTTGTCGTCGCCGTCGCCCTTCATGACGGCGTAGACGGTGCCGCCCGCTCCGATGGCCACTATCAACGCGACGACGATCAGCGCCGCGGTCGAACGGGCGCTGCGGCGCGGCGGTTCGGGCGGTGACGTGGGCAGGGGGGCGTACAGGCCGGGGCCGTAGGGCGGAGTCGGGCCGTAGCCGGGCGGGAGCTGCTGAGGGTAGCCGTAGGCGGCGTGCTGGGGGTGCTGTTGTGGGTGCTGTTGTGGGTGGTGCTGGGGATGCTGGGGATAGCCGTACGACGGGGCGCCCGGCGGTGGCGTGGGCGTGGGCGGCGGGGACTGGCCGGAGACCATGGTGGGCAGGTGGTCGAGGGGCGCGACGCCGGGCGCGCCGGGTGTCCCTGGGGGAGGCGGCGTTGCCCCGTTGCCGTTGCCAGCGCCATTGCCGTTGGCTGTCGGCCCGGAGGCGGAGGCGTTTGCGGCTTCCGGGGCGGGTGATCCGGCTGGGGTGCTGCGTGCGGCGGCCGCGTCTGAGCCGCTCGCGTCTGAGCCGCCTGCGCCCGTGCTGCCCGGTCCCGAGGCCCCAGCGGGCGAGCCGCCCGAACCCGGGCCACCCGCGTCCGAGGGACCGGCGGCTCTCGCCCCGGCCCCGCCTGCGGCGCCAGAGCCTGCCGGGCCCGCGCCTGCCGGGCCCGCGCCTGCGCCCGCGTCTCCGTGGCCCGTACCTGCGGCGCCCGTACCGGCGCCGCCCGCGCCCGCGCCGCCCGCGCCCGCGCCGCCCGAGCCCGCTGCTCCAGCGGCCCCAGCCCCCGCAGTCCCAGCGGCACCCGCAACACCGTCCCCCGAGCCACCCCCCGACTCATCCGGATCCTCCGCGTCCAGCAACTGCACGGCATGCCGCCCCAGCTGCGCGACCAGCGCCCCCGGCAGCCAGGGGTCAAGAGTGCGGCCCCCTTCACTGAGGGTGTCCTGCGCGCCCGTCCGCTCCAGGACGTCGTCGAGGGTGGGCCGGGACGCCGGGTCCTTGCGCAGGCACAGGGCTATCAGCTCGGCGAGGTTCTCGGGGAGCCCCGTCAGGTCCGGCTCCTCCTGGGCGATGCGGAACATCAGGGCGTGCACCCCGCTGTTGGCCGTACCGAAGGGCAGCGCGCCCGACGCCGCGTACGCCAGGACGGAGCCGAGGCAGAACACGTCGCAGGCCGGCGTGATCCGGTCGCCGCGCACCTGCTCGGGGGCCATGAAGCCGGGCGAGCCGACGAGCGCGCCGGTGCGGGTCAGGCCGCCGTCGGTGACCGTCTCCAGGGCGCGGGCGATGCCGAAGTCGATGACGCGCGGGCCGTCGATCGTGATGAGCACGTTCGACGGCTTGAGGTCGCGGTGGACGATGCCCGCCGCGTGGATGTCCTTGAGGGCGTTGGCGAGCCCGGCGCCGAGGATGTGCACGGACCGCTCGGGCAGCGGCCCGTGGTCGCGCGAGACGACGCTCTGCAGCGAGGGCCCGGCCACGTACCCCGTGGCGACCCACGGGATCGCCGCCTCGGTGTCCGCGTCCAGGACCGGCGCCGTCCACGCGCCACCGACCTGCCGCGCGGCCTGCACCTCCTGCCGGAAGCGGTTCCTGAACTCGTCCTGTTCGGCGAGCTCCTGGCGGACCAGTTTGACCGCGACCGTGCGGCCCCTGCCGGACCGCGCGAGATACACCTGTCCCATGCCGCCCGCGCCGAGCCGCGCCAGCAGCCGATACGCGCCGATCCGCTGCGGATCTCCGGGCCCGAGCTTCTCCATCGCCGCACCGACCTCCCCCATTGGTGTGCAACAGGGTGAGGATAGTGCGGAGCTACGACAGCGGCAGCCACCCCGCCCTCTACGGTTCCGTAACGGGTTCCGCATCCGGTTCCGAGACCGCGTCGAGCACCTCGGACAGGCGTTCCAATACCCGTACCGTTTGCACGAATTCGTCCTCGCCGAGCACCGCCGCCAGCCACCCGGCCAGCTCCGCGTGCCCCGGGTCGATCCTCGCCACGGCCGCCCTGCCCTCGTCCGTCGGCCGCAGCAGCTTGGCGCGGCGGTGCGCAGGGTTCGGCACGTACTCGGCGAGGCCCTTGCCCACCAGCAGATCCGCCACGCGCTGCACGCTCTGCCGTGTGATCCCCATCGCGCGGGCGATCCCCGCCACCGGCAGGGGCTCGCGCAGCACGGCGCCGAGCACCTGCCACCAGGCGGCGGTCAGACCGGCCGGACGGGCCAACTCCTCTGAGCGCGCCAGCAGTTGGCCGTTCAGGCGGAAGACAGCGAGGGCGGTGCGGCTGAGCAGCTCCTGCTGGGCGCGGCGCGCCGATTCGGTCATAGTCGTCTCCTCGTCTCCCCGTCTCCCGTCTCCCCGTTTCGTCATCTCCCGCCTCCCCGTCTACGCGTTCAGCGTCTCGTACGCCGCCGGGTCCGAGTCGTGGAAGAGGCGGTACCACGCGTCGAGCTTCTCGCCCTCGAAGACGTCGCCGAGCCGTCCGAAGATCTCCCGTGCGAACGCGACCGGCTCGGTCGGGCCCGCCGTGATCAGGTCGCCGTCGGTGACCGCGTCCGCCTCCACGTACCGCTCGCCGCCCTTGTAGCCGGAGGCCGCCAGATACATCGGCGCGGCGCTGGTGTGCGACCGGTCGTCGAGCAGCCCCTCGCGGGCGAGCCCCGCCGTGGCCCCGCAGATCGCACCGACGGGCACCCCGGCGTCGAGGAACGCGCGGGCCGTGCGGGCGAACGGCGCGAGGTCCTCGCTCGTGTCCCACAGGTCGGCGCCCGGCAGGATCAGCAACGAGCTGTCCTCGGGGCGCAGTTCGGAGAGGGACAGGTCGGGCTGGACGCGCAGACCGCCGATGGAGGTGACGGGGGCGGCGGAGGCGGCGACCGTGCGGATGTCGTAGCCGACGCGGGCGAGCCACGCCGTGGTGTGGCCGGTCTCCCAGTCGGCGAAGGTGTCGTAGACGGCCAGGTGCACGGACTTGCGGGACATGAGGGCCTCCGAGAGGTGGATGTCGTATCGCTGCGGCTCACTGTGCGTCATGCTTATGTGAGTATCCTGTCAAAGCGACAGCATGCTGTCAATGGGTCCCGGGGGCGGGCGCCGCTTCGTTAACGTCCGGCAGGGGCGGCCTTAACCCGCCGCTCCCTAGCGTCCTGGTCATGGACAGCACACTGACCCTCAGCGCCCATCTGGGACTCGACCTCGTCGCCGTCGCGCTGCTGACCTTCGGCGTCTTCTATCCGCGGCACCGCAGGCGCGAGCTGGTCCCGGCGTATCTCGCCCTGAACGTCGCCCTGTTCGCGGTCGTCGCCGGGCTCGGGACCGTCGGCGGCGACGGCGGGCTCGCGCTCGGCTTCGGGCTCTTCGGGGTGCTCTCGATCGTGCGCCTTCGCTCCGACGCGCTCCAGCACCAGGAAGTCGCGTACTACTTCATCACCCTGGTGCTCGGCCTGCTCTGCGGCCTTCCGGCGCTCAGCCTGCCGGTCGCCGCCGGGCTGTCGGGCGTGCTGCTCGTGGTCATGTACGGCGCCGACCACCCCCGCCTCTTCGCGTACGACCGGCGGGCCGTCATCACCCTGGACGCCGTGTTCCGCGAGGAGACCGCCCTGCGCGCGGAGCTGGCGCGGCGCCTCGGGGAGCCGCTCGGCTGGACGGTGCAGGAGATCGACTACGTACGCGACCTCATGGTTCTGGAAGTCCGCTTCCGGCAGCCGGAACCTTCGATACGGTCCGGGGAGTTCCTACGGAAGACGGCCCGACGCACGCCCACCGATCGGACGCCCGAAGGACAACGACGACGCACGACCCGGTCCCGCACGATCGCCCCCAGCCACCCGAAGGAGACCGTGTGAACCCCGCCGTACGCGCCATCGGCCGTGCCGCGCTCGCCGCGCACCCCATCGCTCTGGACGAGGTGAACGCCCGCGCGGAGCTGCTCGCCCGCTACGACAACAGTTATCTCGTGCCCGTCGAGATCTTCGAGGACCTCGCGTCGCTGCTGACCGATCCCCGGCGGGCCGCCGGGCCCTTCCGGGCGCTCAGCATCGGCGGGAAGCGCTGGTTCCGCTACCACTCGACGTACTACGACACCCCTGAGCTGGGCACCTTCCACGACCACCGGCAGGGGCGGCGGCTGCGCTACCGCATTCGTGAGCGGGTCTACCAGGACAGCGGTGAGCGGCAGTTCGAGATCAAGCTGAAGAGCGGGCGGGGCGAGACCGTCAAGCACCGGCAGCGGCTCGAAGGCGACGACCACGCCCTGGACGAGACGCGGCGGGGGTTCCTCGCCGGTGTGCTGAGGGGGTCGTACGGGATCGAGGCGCCGGAGGGCCTGACCGCCTCGCTGGTCACCGACTACCAGCGGGCCACGTTCGTCGCCGACGGGCAGCGCATCACGTGTGACGCGGGACTGGTCGTGCGGGACACGGCGACGGGGCGGACGGCCGCCGCCGACAGCGGGCTCGTCCTCGTCGAGACCAAGACCAAGGGGCATCTGACCGACGCCGACCGGGTGCTGCACCGGTTCGGGGTGCGGGCCGCCGAGTTCACCAAGTACTGCGGGGGATACGCGGCGGTCCGGCCCGAGCTGGGGATCAACCGGTGGGCGCGGGCGGTGCGGACGGCGTTCCCTCGCGGGGTGCGGGCGGGAACGTGAGGGTGACGCGGGCGCCCTCGGGCGTGCTCGCCGTCTCGAAGCGGCCGCCGGCTTCCTCGGCGGTGCGGCGGGCGATGTCCAGGCCGAGGCCCGTCGAGCCCGCGCCGCTCGTGCCGCGGTCGGGTGCCGTGGTGTCGGGAAAGCCGGGGCCCTCGTCCGCGACGGTCAGCTCCGCCTCGCGGGCGGAGGTCTTGACGACCTCGATGGAGAACGCCGTGCCTTGAGGGGTGTGGTCCAGGACATTCCCGATCAACGCGTCCAGGGCCGCGGCGAGTTCGTCCTCCGGCACCGGGACAAGGACGGTGTGAGCGGGGGCCGTGGTACTGACGGCGCGGTTCTGGTCCTCCGCCAACGGCGTCCAGAACGCGGCCCGTTCGCGTGCCAGTGCCGCCAGGTCCGCGCGCGGCGCCTCGCGCAGGGGGCGCCTCGCCTTGCGGATCACTTCGTCGACGCTGTGCTCCAGCGCGCTGACGTCCGCCGCGATGCGGACCGCCTCGTCCGCGTCCCGCAGGGTCTCCGCGTCCAGGCGCAGGGCGGCCACCGGGGTGCGCAGGCGGTGGGCCAGGTCGGCGGCGTTCTCCCGCTCGGCGGTGAGCAGTTCGTCGATGCGGGCGGCCAGGCGGTTCAGCTCGCCCGCGATCAGACGCAGTTCGGGCGGGCCCTCCGGGGTCGCGCGGGCGGTCAGGTCGCCCGCGGCCAGGCGGTCCGCGGTGCCGGCGAGGCGGCGGGTGGCGCCGACAAGCCGGGCGCCGAGGCGGTCGGCCAGGAGGAGACCGAGGAGTACGAGACCTACGCCGATCCCGGCCAGAACGAGCCAGGAGGCGAGCGTACCCGCGTACAACTGGTTCTCGGTCAGCGTCACTTGGACCACCGCCGTGCCGCTCCTCGCGCCCTGCACGGGGACCAGGACCAGACGGCCGCCGGACGCGGGCTCGTAGGTGAAGGCGCGGCCGGTGCGGGCCAGGCGGATCGGGGCGGTGGTGGCCGTCCCCCTCTGGACGGGCGGACCGATGACCGTGTTGTCCGCGAGGATCAGCGAAGTGGTCGGCAACCCCTTGCCGTTGACGCTCTCCACCGTCTGCTCGGCGGTCTCCCGCTCGTCGGCGGTGGCCAGGGCGGGGCCCAGGGCGTGGGCCACCCACTGGGCCCGTGCGGTGGCCTCGGCCGTGGCGCGGTCGGCGGCGTGGGTGCGGGTCAGGAGGGTGAGGGGGACGAGCAGGGCGGTCAGTACGAGGGCGGTGGTCGCCGCCGTCAGGAGGAGGAGGCTGCGGCGCATCAGGCGGGGTCCTCCGGGGGCGTGAGCTTCACGCCCACTGTGCGGACCGTGTGGAGGTAGCGCGGGTGCTGGGCCGTCTCGCCCAGTTTGCGGCGGAGCCAGGAGAGGTGGACGTCCACCGTCTTGTCGGCGCCGCCCAGCGGCTGCTGCCAGACCTCGGCGAGGAGTTCGCGGCGCGATACGACCTGGCCGGGGCGGCGGGCGAGGAACGCGAGCAGGTCGAACTCGCGGGGCGTCAGGTCGATGACCGTGCCGTCCAGGGTGACGTCGCGGGCCGCCGGGTCGATGGAGAGGCCGCCGACGCGCAGGGGTTCCTCGGTCTCGGTCACGCCCAGGCGGCGCAGGACCGCCTTGACGCGGGCGTCCAACTGCGCCGCGCCGAACGGCTTGACGATGTAGTCGTCCGCGCCGGCCTCAAGGACCGTGACCATCTCCGGCTCGTCGTCGCGGGCCGTCGCCACGATGACGGGCACGTCACTGACCGCGCGCAGCATTCGCAGGACCTGCGCCCCGTCGACGTCCGGCAGGCCGAGGTCGAGGACGACCAGGTCGGGCCTGCTGGTGACGGCCGCGTCCAGGCCCGCCATGCCGCTCGGCGCGGTCGCCACCGCGTGGCCCTTGTCGCGCAGGGCCCGCACCAGCGCGCCGCGGAGCTGGGGGTCGTCCTCGACGACGAGAAGATGCGCCATACAACCACCGTAGTCAGGGGCGGGCGGGAGCTTTGACGGGGGCGTTGTCGGGGTCTTAACCGGGCGTTAGGAAACGATGCGGCACAGTGGCGGGATGAGGAAGTGGCGGAGCGCCGTCGGCACGGCGGCGTGGGTGGCCGTGGGCACGGCGGCGGGGGCGCTGGGCGCCTGGCAGCTGGCCGGTTCGGACAGCGGAGGCGAAGCGGCGCACAGCCGGCCGCTGGACGAGGCGGCGGTACGGAAGGCTCTGGCCAAGGCGGCGGAGTCGCCGACCGCGGGGGCGGGGGGCTCCGCTTCGTCTTCGCCGGGTGGTGGGGCGGGGTCTACGGAGGGGCCCGGTGATGGGGCGGGGTCTACGGAGAGGCCCGGTGGCGGGGCCGCTTCTACGGAGGGGCCCGGTGGTGGGGCCGCTTCTACGGAGGAGCCGAGTGGGGAGCCGACCGGGGCGTCCACCGCGAAGTCGTCTCCGCCCTCCGCCGAGCGGTCCAGCGTGCGGTTCACCGGTGGCGCGGCGACCGTGGAGTGCCGCCCCGACGGCACCGTCTTCCTCGTCTCCTGGAGCCCCGCCGACGGATTCCACATTGACGACGACGTGGAGCGGGGCCCCGCGGCCGTCGTACGCCTGGAAGCGGAGCCGGGCGACGACGACGAGCGGGACGACCTGCCGTACGAGATCCGGTGCACGGCGGACGGGCAGCCTCGGGCGAAGGTCGTGGCGGACACGGACGAGGACTGAGGCCGATCGGGGCCGACCGGGGCCGACCGAGGCCGACCGGGGCCGACCGAGGCCGCTCCCGACGGCCATGCGACACAGTGTCGGGTTCCGTCACCGACGTCAGACAGGACGCCCATGTCGTGTCCACTCCGCGGACACTTACCCTCGGCCCCATGACCCCTCAGCCGAACCCGCAGGCCGGCGCCGCCGTGAAGGCCGCGGACCGCGCACATGTCTTCCACTCCTGGTCCGCACAGGAGCTCATCGACCCGCCGGCCGTCGCCGGTGCCGAAGGCTCGTACTTCTGGGACTACGACGGGAACCGCTACCTCGACTTCACCAGCGGCCTCGTCTACACCAACATCGGGTACCAGCACCCGAAGGTCGTCGCCGCGATCCAGGAGCAGGCGGCGACGATGACGACGTTCGCGCCCGCCTTCGCCATCGAGCCCCGCTCCGAGGCCGCACGCCTCATCGCCGAGCGGACCCCCGGCGACCTGGACAAGATCTTCTTCACCAACGGTGGTGCGGACGCCGTCGAGCACGCCGTCCGCATGGCCCGTCTGCACACGGGCCGTACGAAGGTGCTCTCCGCGTACCGCTCGTACCACGGCGGCACCCAGCAGGCCATCAACCTCACCGGTGACCCGCGCCGCTGGGCCTCCGACAGCGGCTCGGCGGGCGTCGTCCGCTTCTGGGCGCCGTTCCTGTACCGCTCGCGCTTCTACGCGGAGAACGCGCGGCAGGAGTGCGAGCGGGCCCTCCAGCACCTGGAGGACACCATCGTCTTTGAAGGCCCGCAGACGGTCGCCGCGATCATCCTGGAGACGATCCCCGGCACCGCGGGCATCATGACGCCGCCGCCCGGCTATCTCGCGGGCGTCCGCGAGATCTGCGACCGGTACGGCATCGTCTTCATCCTCGACGAGGTCATGGCGGGCTTCGGGCGGACCGGCAAGTGGTTCGCCGTGGACCACTTCGAGGGCGTCGTGCCGGACCTGCTGACCTTCGCCAAGGGCGTCAACTCCGGTTACGTCCCACTGGGCGGCGTCGCCATATCCGGCGCCGTCGCCGAGACCTTCGCGCGGCGGCCCTACCCGGGCGGCCTCACGTACTCCGGGCACCCGCTGGCCTGCGCCGCGGCCGTCGCGACGATCCACGTCATGGAGGACGAGGGCGTCATCGACAACGCGGCCCGCCTCGGCGCCGAGCTGATCGGCCCGGGCCTCGCCGAGCTGGCCGAGCGGCATCCGAGCGTGGGCGAGGTGCGGGGCCTCGGCATGTTCTGGGCGCTGGAGCTGGTGAAGGACAGGGAGACGCGGGAGCCGCTGGTCCCCTACAACGCCACGGGTGAGGCGAACGCCCCGATGGCGGCGTTCGGCGCCGCCGCGAAGAGGCACGGCCTGTGGCCGTTCATCAACATGAACCGCACCCATGTGGTTCCGCCGTGCACCGTCACGGAGACGGAGGCGAAGGAAGGCCTCGCTGCCCTGGACGCGGCGCTCACAGAAGCGGACACCCACGTGGCCTAACGGCACCGGGCCCCTGGGCCTGCCCCGGCCCACACCCAGCCTCTCGGCCCCGGAACTCCCCACCCACCCACCCCCTATGGACCACCTCTGGGCCGTGGCGGCTGGGGCAGGCGAGAGGGTCTCGCGTGGGTGGGCCGGCCGGGGGTGGGTTGGGTCGCCCAGGCCGGGCTTCCCGTCCGCCCGCCTGGGTCCCCCCGAGGGCTACCTCTGGGCGCGGGCCTGGGCCGTGGCGGCTGGGCAGGTGCCACGGCCCCGCGTGGGTTGGCCGGGCGGGCTTCCCGTCCGCCTGCCTGGGTCTCCCCGAGGGCTGCCCCTGGGCGGCGGCCCAGGGGACGCGGCCCTGGACCCGGCCCCGCAGCACAGCAGCCCTCCCCGCCCCTTGCTTCGGCGGGCGGGACTCCCCACCCGCCCCTGACCCCCGCCCTTCAACCCGGGGCAAACGGGTGGGTGGGTGGGAGACATCCGCCGCGCAGCGGCGGCCCAGGCCCCCCGAACAACCCCCGCGGGAAGAACCACCCCAGCCCCCCAGACCCCCCACCGCGTAGTCTGACCTCCCCGCGCTAGTAAGCGAGACCAGCAAGACGACCGCACCAGGCGACCACGCCAGACTCCGTGGGGGAACCCAGATGCCCGGCACCGACGGCCCCGCCGTCATCCGCAGCACTCTGCGCCAGCAGATCGCCGACGCCCTCCGCGACGAGGTCCTCGCGGGCCGGCTGGAGCCGGGCCAGGAGTTCACCGTCAAGGAGATCGCCGACCAGTACGGCGTCTCCGCGACCCCCGTCCGCGAGGCCCTGGTGAACCTGACGGCGCAGGGCCTCCTGGACGCCGACCAGCACCGCGGCTTCCGCGTGCACGAGCACACGCTGGCCGACTACCGCGGCATGCTGGAGGCCCGCAGCCTCATAGCCGACGGCATGTTCCGCGACCTCGCGGAGAACGCCGGGGCCCGCGACGACATGGGCGACGCGCTGCTCTCCGTACGCCGCCGAGGCGAGGAGGCCGCCCGCGCGGCCTGCGCCGGTGACCTGAACGTCCTGATCGGCTACGACCTGCGCTTCTGGCGCGAGCTCAGCGCCCTCTTCGGCAACCCCTACCTCTCCGACTTCCTGCACCGCCTGCGCGTGAAGTCGTGGGTGTGCGCCGTCACCCATCTGCGCCGCTGGAGCGAGGGAGGCGGCGGCGACCTGCGCGGCGCGCTCTGGTCCCGGCACACCGAGCTGGTCGACGCCCTGGTGCGCCGCGACCCGACGGGAGCCCACGCGATCGTCGTGGAGTACAACGCGCACTCCCTGTCCCTCATAGAGCGCCTGGCCACCGCATGAGCGCAGACTCGAACACAGGCACAGGCACAGGCAGGGGCACAGGCACCGGCACAGACATGAGTACAGATCTGACCGTCGTCGTCCCCGCGTACAACGAAGAACGCCGCCTCGGCCCCACCCTCGCCGCCATCCGCGAACACCTCGACTCGACGGACCAGGGCGCGTGGGAGCTGATCGTCGTGGACGACGGCTCCACCGACCGCACCGCACAGATCGCCGCCGAAACGGCCGCCGACGACCCCCGCGTCCAGCTCGTCCGGAGCGACCGCAACCGCGGCAAGGGCCACGCCCTGCGCCTGGGCGTCCTGGCCTCGCGCGGCCGTCGTGTCCTGGTGACCGACGCCGACCTGGCCGCGCCCATAGAGGAGCTTGACCACCTCGACAAGGCGCTCGCCGACGGGCACACGGCCGCGATCGGCTCCCGGGCGCGCCCCGGCGCGACCATCGGCGCCCACCAGCACCGCCTGCGCGAGCTGCTCGGCCGGACCGGCAACTTCCTCATACGGTCGGTCGCCGTCCCCGGAGTCCGCGACACCCAGTGCGGCTTCAAGCTCTTCGACGGCGACCGCGCCCGTGAGGCCTTCGCCGCGTCCCGGCTGCGCGGCTGGGGCATAGACGTCGAGATACTCCAGTACTTCCGCCGGGCGGGCTGGCCGGTCGCCGAGGTGCCCGTGCGCTGGTCCCACCAGGAGGGCTCGAAGGTCAGGCCCCTGGACTACGTCAGGGTCCTCGCCGAACTGACCCTCCTCAAGGCCCGCGCGGTCCGCCGCACGATCCGCCGCGCCGACGTCCTCGTCGCCCTCCTCTTCCTGGCCCTGTCGGTCACCCTCTACGCGCAGCGCTGGACGTCCCCCGCCCACCGCTACATCCCCGACTCCATGCAGGACCAGAACCAGTGGGAGTGGTTCTTCGCGGTGACGGCGGAGAACGTCCGCCACTTCGACAACCCGCTCTTCACCACCCTCCAGAACTTCCCGGACGGCGTGAACCTCATGGCCAACACGGTCATGCTCGGTCTCTCCGTCCCGCTCGCCCCCGTGACCTGGCTCTTCGGCCCGGCACTGGCCCTGAACGTGGCGATGACCGGCGGCCTGGCCGCCACCGCCGTCGCCTGGTACTGGCTGATCGTCAGGCGACTGGTCGCCCACCGGGGCGCCGCCGCCGTCGGTGCGGCGCTCGCCGCCTTCGCGCCCCCGATGATCAGCCACGCGAACGCCCACCCGAACTTCATCGTCCTGTTCATGATCCCGCTGATCATCGACAGGGCGCTGCTGCTGTGCGAGGGAACCCGGGTCGTACGCGACGGGGTCGTCCTCGGCCTCTTCACGACGTACCAGATCTTCCTCGGCGAGGAACCGCTCCTGCTGGCGGCGCTCGGCATGCTGCTCTTCGCCCTCGCGTACGCGGTCGTACGCCGGGACGTGGCACGCGCGTCCTGGCGCCCGCTCGCCCGCGGCATCGGCATAGCCCTCGCGGTCGCCCTCCCGCTGGTCGCCTACCCCCTGTACTGGCAGTTCTTCGGCGCCCAGAGCTACAAGAGCGTGCTGCACGGCGACAACGCGGGCAACAGCCCGCTCGCCTTCATCTCCTTCGCGGAGCGCTCGCTGGCGGGCGCCAAGGAGAGCGCCGACGCCCTCGCCCTGAACCCGACCGAGCAGAACGCCTTCTACGGCTGGCCGCTCACCGCCCTGGCCTTCGCGATCGTCGTACGACTGTGGGAGCGCGCGGTGGTCAAGGCGCTCGCCTTCACGGTGCTCGCTGCGGCGCTGCTCTCGCTCGGCCCGAAGTTCCGCATCCCGCTGACGGACGTCGTCCTGCCGGGGCCGTGGGCGCTGATCCGCCACCGGCCGCTCTTCGAGTCCGTCATCGAGGGGCGCGTGGCGATGGTGTGCGCCCCGGCGCTCGGCATGCTGCTCGCGCTGGCCCTCGCCCGCCTGCCGGCGGCGGGCCGGGGCGCCACCCGGTACGCGGGTCCGGCCGCCGTCGCCCTCGCCCTGCTGCCGATTGTGCCCGCGCCGCTCAAGGCCGTGGACCGGGTCGACGTACCGCCGTTCATCGCGCACGGCACCTGGCGCGCGTACCTGGGCGAGGACGAGACGCTCGTACCGATCCCGGTGCCCGACGCCGCCCATGCGGAGGCCCTGCACTGGCAGACCGTCGCCGGCCTGGGCTTCCGCCTCCCCGGCGGCTACTTCAACGGCCCCTGGGGCCCGGACCGCGTCGGCATCTACGGCCCCGTGCCCCGCAACACCTCGAACCTGCTGCGCGAAGTGAGCGACTCGGGCCGCGTCCCGAAGGTCGGCGCCGCCTGGCGCCAGGCGGCCCGCGACGACCTGGCGTACTGGAAGGCGGGCGTCCTTGTGCTGCCCCCGCAGCCGCACGACGCCGCGCTGCGCACCACCGTGGACGCGCTCGTCGGGCGGCGGGCGCGGTGGGTGGACGGCGTGTGGGTATGGGACCTGTACGAAGGTGGCGGCGACGGCCGGGACAACCGGGATGCGCACAAGGGCAGCTAGCGGACCCGGGGCGCGGTTACGCTGCCTGAACGCGAGGCAACGCACGGCTGCACAGCTACGAACGTCCCGTCCACCGACCCTGACCCGAGGAGTCTTCTTTGGCCTGCGACCTGTGGCTGGTCCCGCTCGTCGATGTGTTGTGCCACAGCCCCGACAACCCCTTCGCGGAAGAGATCGCCGCCTACGACAAGGCGCTGCACGAGGCCGGGTTCCCGCCCGTGCCCGTCTTCTCGTACATGCCGGGCCTCTCCGGTGACGTCGCCCCGGTCGCGGGCTTCGACTACGACGCGCTGCACTTCCTGCGCCGCGCCTACCTCCTGCGGATCTGCGGCCTCGAAGTGACGCCGGTGGACGAACTGGGCGGGGACTACGAGCAGTTGCTGGAGATGTTCGACGCCACGGCCCAGCAGTCGCACCTGGTCTGGCACTACGACCACGCGGGCGCGTACGTCCCCGTCGACTTCCCGGCGCCGCTCTCCAACGACGAACTCCTCGCGGGCGGCGGCCCGCTGGGCTCCTCCCAGGCGCTTCTGCGGGAACTGGAGTTCGTCGCCCCGTCGATCGGCATAGATCCGTCGAACCCTCCACAGGCCCCCAGGCCACCGGCGGCCCCGACGTCCCTGGAAGAGCCGGCGGCCCCGGCCCCTCCGGACGAGAGCCCCTTCGCCAGAGAACGCCATGTGTGGCTGGGCCTCCACGCGGCGACGACCCGCAGCCTCGCGCAAGGCTCGATGATCATCTACAGCTGAGACGCAGTGATCATCCACAGCTGAGGGAGACGAGCCCGCCCAAGGCTTCGGTGCTCTGGCTCGGCTCCGGTGCCCTGGCTCGGCTCCGGAGTCCTATCTCGGCTCCGGCGGCCGCTGCCGAGGCATGTTCGGCCGCGCCCCGGGCGGCAGCGGAGTCCGCCCGGGCGGAGCCGGAGCCTCCCGGGCGTGCCCGGTCACCATCGCCTGCATGACCAGCGGCACGGGCCCCGCCCGGAACTCCACCATCCAGTCCGACGTCTCCGCCCGCACCAGCTCCGTCACGTCCTCGGAGAACCTCCGCAGCACGCCGAGGCACCGCTCCGCCGCCTCCCCCGCGGTCCCCTCCGTGGGCCCGAGCACCTCCCGCACGCTCTCCGACGCCCAGTCGAACTGGAGCGCCTGCAGCCGCCGCTGCACGGCCTGCGCGGTCGCCACGTCCCGCATCCACCCGGACGTGAGCCCGAAGAACCGGTCGCACCCGACGCACGCCACCCCGGCGAGCAGCGAAACGAAGCCCCACGAGGCCACGGACTCCATGGCCCCGGCCAGATCGAGCAGCGGCAGCGCCCCCGCGCCCACGGCGCCCAGCGCGGCGCCCGCCCGCAGCAGCCGCGCCCCGCGCCGCTTCCAGCCGCGGTCGGTGAGATACCACTTGGCGGTGGTCAGCGCGCCCTGCTCCACCCACCGGTACAGCTCGTCGAGCCGCTCGGCGGGCTCACCCCAGTCACCGAGCGGGAAGACCCGCCCGGTCAGATCCCCCAGCCGCTGCCCGCCCGCACCGGCGGCCGCACCGGCACCCGCCCCCGCACCCTGCCCTTCGGGGGGCACCCCCTCGGGCTGCATCTCCGGCTGGCTCACCCGGCACTCCTCTACGAGATCCCTGACTGTTCCCGCTGTTCCCGCTGTTTGTGCTGTTCCTGCGGCGGCGCAACGTTCCGTGCCGATGCGGTGGCACAAGTCCTACCGCCCAATGGGTGGGCCCGAGCCCGGGTTCGCGGCTTTTCCGCCCGGAAGAGGTGCTTGATCAGGTATGGGAAGACGGTCTACCTCACTCGAAAGAGTGCTGGGGCGTCGACACCCCTGACCACGTAGGCTCGTTTCAGGCGGAAACCCCGCCACGTGGACCCTTAGGAAAGAGAGCTGATCGTGATCCCCGGTGGTGGCCAGCCCAATATGCAGCAGCTGCTCCAGCAGGCCCAGAAGATGCAGCAGGACCTCGCGACCGCGCAGGAGGAGCTCGCGCGCACGGAGGTCGACGGCCAGGCGGGCGGCGGTCTCGTCAAGGCGACGGTCACCGGCTCCGGCGAGCTGCGCGGCCTGGTGATCGACCCGAAGGCCGTCGACCCGGAGGACACCGAGACGCTGGCGGACCTCGTGGTCGCGGCGGTCCAGGCGGCCAACGAGAACGCGCAGGCGCTCCAGCAGCAGAAGCTCGGCCCGCTGGCCCAGGGCCTGGGCGGCGGAGGCATCCCGGGCCTTCCCTTCTAAGAAACCCCCCGGCCAACTACCGTACGTAGAGGGTCGGCAACCTTCTCAGGACCTCAGGGCCCCAGGATCTTCAGGAAAGGCGTTCCGTTGTACGAAGGCGTGGTTCAGGACCTCATCGACGAGTTGGGCAGGCTGCCCGGCGTCGGTCCCAAGAGCGCGCAGCGGATCGCCTTCCACATCCTCCAGACGGAGCCCACCGACGTGCGCCGCCTCGCGCACGCGCTCCTGGAGGTGAAGGACAAGGTCCGCTTCTGCGCCACCTGTGGGAACGTCGCGCAGGAGGAGCTCTGCAACATCTGCCGCGACCCGCGCCGCGACCTCTCGGTCATCTGCGTCGTCGAGGAGCCGAAGGACGTCGTGGCGATCGAGCGGACCCGCGAGTTCCGCGGGAAGTACCACGTCCTGGGCGGGGCGATCAGCCCGATCGAGGGCGTGGGCCCGGACGACCTGCGGATACGGGAACTCCTGGCGAGGCTCGCCGACGGCACGGTCACGGAACTGATCCTGGCGACCGACCCGAACCTGGAGGGCGAGGCCACGGCGACGTACCTCGCCCGCATGATCAAGCCCATGGGCCTGAAGGTCACCCGCCTGGCCAGCGGACTCCCTGTCGGGGGAGATCTGGAATACGCGGACGAGGTCACCCTGGGCCGCGCTTTCGAGGGGAGACGACTCCTAGATGTCTGACGCCACGCTGAACACCGCGATCGACAACCCGGACGACTTCGCGGTGCAGATCTCCGATCAGGTGGAGAGCTTCATCGTCTCGGTCAGGGAGGTCGCCAAGGGCGACGAGCCCGACTCGGCGGTCCCCTTCCTCCTCCTGGAGGTCTCCCAGCTCCTGCTGGCCGGCGGCCGTCTCGGCGCGCACGAGGACATCGTCCCCGAGGAGCGGTACGAACCGGACCTCGGCCCCGAGCAGGACGTGGACGACCTCCGCGAGCGCCTCGCGCTGCTCCTGGAGCCCATCGACGTCTACTCCGAGGTCTTCGACCCGTACGAGCCCCGTAAGGCCCCGGTGGCCGCCCGTATCTCGGACGACCTCGCGGACGTCGTCGCGGACCTCTCCCACGGCCTGGCGCACTACCGCGCGGGGCGCACGGTGGAGGCCCTGTGGTGGTGGCAGTTCTCGTACTTCTCGAACTGGGGCTCCACCGCGTCGGCCGCCCTGCGCGCCCTTCAGTCCCTGGTGGCCCACGTACGCCTGAACCAGCCCCTGGAAGACCTCGACGGCCTGGACACGGACGAGGACCTGGCGGAGGACGCGCTCGCCGAGGAGGCGGGCAGGGTGATGGCGGAGGAGATCGCGGGACCGCTGGGTCTGCACACGGTGAAGCCGTTGCAGTAGTACGGCGGTGCGGTTTCGCCAGCGCGGCTGTGACCCGCCCCACTTTCCGGAGTGCAGCGCTCCACAGCGGGCATGTGCCAAGCCGAGCGGCCGGAACGTACGACCCGACAAGCGGGGACGTATGCCCGTGGTGATCACTCAGTGAGCGGGACATCTCACGATGTGATATCAGCGAGGCGAATTTCGGTCGCTCGTTAAACTGAGCCGACCGCACAACGGATTGAGCGAGGAGCGCACGTGGGCCTTGTCGTGCAGAAGTACGGAGGCTCCTCCGTAGCCGATGCCGAGGGCATCAAGCGGGTCGCCAAGAGAATCGTCGACGCCAAGAAGAACGGCCATCAGGTCGTTGTCGTGGTGTCGGCGATGGGCGACACGACGGATGAGTTGATCGATCTTGCCGGGCAGGTGTCGCCGATCCCCGCCGGGCGGGAATTCGACATGCTGCTGACCGCTGGTGAGCGGATCTCCATGGCGCTGCTCGCCATGGCGATCAAAAACCTGGGGCACGAGGCCCAGTCGTTCACCGGCAGCCAGGCCGGCGTCATCACCGACTCCGTCCACAACAAGGCGCGGATCATCGATGTCACCCCCGGCCGGATCAGGACCTCGATCGACGAGGGCAACATCGCCATCGTCGCCGGGTTCCAGGGCGTCAGCCAGGAGGGCAAGAACATCACCACGCTGGGCCGCGGCGGGTCGGACACGACCGCCGTCGCCCTCGCCGCCGCGCTCGACGCCGAGGTGTGCGAGATCTACACGGACGTGGACGGTGTCTTCACCGCCGACCCGCGTGTGGTGAAGAAGGCGCGGAAGATCGACTGGATCTCGTTCGAGGACATGCTGGAGCTCGCCAGCTCCGGGTCCAAGGTGCTCCTCCACCGCTGTGTGGAGTACGCACGCCGTTACAACATCCCGATCCACGTGCGCTCGTCCTTCAGTGGGCTCCAGGGCACGTGGGTCAGCAACGAATCGCAAGGGGACCGCAAGGTGGAGCAGGCCATCATCTCCGGTGTCGCGCACGACACCTCCGAGGCCAAGGTCACGGTCGTCGGCGTGCCGGACAAGCCGGGCGAGGCCGCCTCGATCTTCCGCGCCATCGCGGACGCCGAGGTCAACATCGACATGGTCGTGCAGAACGTGTCGGCCGCCTCGACGGGCCTGACCGACATCTCCTTCACCCTTCCCAAGGACGAGGGCCGCAAGGCCATCGACGCCCTGGAGAAGACGCGCTCGGCCATCGGCTTCGACTCCCTGCGCTACGACGACCAGATCGCGAAGATCTCCCTCGTCGGCGCCGGCATGAAGACCAACCCCGGTGTCACGGCGACCTTCTTCGAGGCGCTCAGCGACGCGGGCGTCAACATCGAGCTGATCTCGACCTCCGAGATCCGCATCTCGGTCGTCACGCGCGCCGATGACGTGAACGAGGCCGTGCGCGCCGTGCACACCGCCTTCGGCCTGGACTCCGACACGGACGAGGCCGTGGTCTATGGAGGCACCGGCCGATGAGCCGAAAGCCGACGCTCGCGGTCGTCGGAGCGACCGGGGCCGTCGGCACGGTCATGCTCCAGATCCTGTCGCAGCACGCCGACATCTGGGGCGAGATCCGACTCGTCGCCTCACCGCGCTCGGCCGGCCGCAAGCTGGCCGTGCGCGGTGCGCAGGTCGAGGTCCTGGCCCTGTCCGAGGAGGTCTTCGACGGGGTCGACGTCGCCCTGTTCGACGTGCCCGACGAGGTGGCCGCGCAGTGGGCGCCGCTCGCCGCGTCCAAGGGCGTCGTCGTGGTCGACAACTCCGCGGCCTTCCGGATGGACCCGGACGTGCCGCTCGTCGTGCCCGAGGTCAATCCGCACGCCGCGCGCGTGCGGCCGCGCGGCATCGTCGCCAACCCCAACTGCACGACGCTCTCCATGATCGTGGCGGTCGGCGCGCTGCACGCCGAGTTCGGGCTGCGCGAGCTGATCGTCTCCTCGTACCAGGCCGTGAGCGGCGCGGGACGGGACGGCGTGGAGACGCTGCGGCGCCAGCTGAAGCTCGTGGCGGGCTCCGATCTCGGCACCAGCCCCGGGGACGTACGCCGGGCCGTCGGCGACGACACGGGGCCCTTCCCGGAGCCCGTGGCGCTGAACGTCGTGCCGTGGGCCGGGACGCTGCGGGACGACGGCTGGTCGTCGGAGGAGATGAAGGTCCGGGACGAGTCTCGGAAGATCCTCGGACTGCCGGGGCTGCGCGTCGCCGCCACGTGTGTACGCGTGCCTGTCATCACGACGCACTCCCTGACCGTCCACGCCCGCTTCGAGGACGAGGTCACGGTCGACCGCGCACGCGAGATCCTCGCCACCGCGCCCGGCGTCGTGCTGTTCGACAATCCGGCCGCGGGGGAGTTCCCCACCCCCGCCGACGTGGTCGGGACCGATCCGACCTGGGTGGGCCGGGTGCGGCGCGCGCTGGACGACCCGACCGCGCTGGAGCTCTTCGTGTGCGGGGACAACCTGCGCAAGGGCGCCGCGCTGAACACCGCGCAGATCGCCGAGCTGGTGGCCAAGGAGTTCACCGCCGGCTGATTCACTCCGGGCCCGACCGATCGGTATGCCGTCACGAACCGATCGGTATGCCGCCCCAGCGCGGAGTTCCCCGTGGGATCTGTGTAAGTTCTGTGTCCAACTCGGTGGCCCAGGGCGCTTTTAACTGGATCATCTGCGCGTTCGAAGATTCGCGTCCGATCCTGCAACCGGCGACGGGGCGGGGGGCGTCTTTAGCGGTCGCCCTCTGGGTGGCCTGAGCGCCGCAAAAAACGGGGCATAGGGGAAGAGCTGGTACGCATGGGGGCATTTGATGCATCGTCACGAGCGGTGCCCGCGCGACTCGCCGCAAACGCGATGCCGGACGCGTACAACCCTGACGGGGGGAAGCGTGTCCAACAGGCGTGGCAGAGGTACTCGACTTCACAGCAGTACAGGCGAGAGGCGCGGCAGCGCTGCGTCCCCCTCGTCGTACCCGCGCGGCCGGTGGCATGCCGGTGATCGCGCCCATGCCCGCGGCGCGGCCCGCCCGCATCCCGTCGCAGCGTGAAGGCGCTGACGACACCATGACCATCACCGCGGGCACCACAGTCGACCATCTCACCGAGACCTACCGCGCCCACTACCGGTCGCTGCTCGGCCTCGCCGCGCTGCTCCTGGACGACACGGCGTCCTGCGAGGACGTCGTGCAGGAGGCCTTCATCCGGGTCCACTCCGCGCGCAAGCGGGTGCGGGACCCCGAGAAGACGCTCGCCTATCTGCGCCAGACCGTGGTGAACCTCTCGCGGTCCGCCCTTCGGCGCCGCATCCTCGGCCTGAAGCTGCTCTCCAAGCCGATGCCGGACATGGCGAGCGCGGAAGAGGGCGCGTACGACCTGCTGGAGCGCGACGAGCTGATCAAGGCGATGCGCGGCCTCCAGCGGCGCCAGCGCGAGGTCCTCGTGCTGCGCTACTTCGCCGACATGACCGAGGCGCAGGTCGCCGAGACCCTGGGCATATCACTCGGCTCGGTGAAGGCGTACGGCTCGCGCGGCATCGCGGCCCTGAGGGTCGCCATGGGGGCGCCGGCATGAGTGAGCGCAAGCGTGACGAGCAGGGCGGATTTGAGCGGCATGGCGGGAACGGAAACGTGAATCACGACCCCGAAGACGGACCGGATCGTGATCGTGCCGAGGGAATCGGTGCGGAGGGGGCCGGCGCCGAGGGGGTCGATGCCGAGGGGGTCGGCGCCGACGGCCCTGGTTCCGGCAGTCCTGACTTCGACTTCGACGGGATCGGTGCGGACGGTCCGGATTCCGGCGAGCTCGCGCTGCGGCGGATGATGCGGCAGGCCGTTCAGGAGATCGAGCCGAGCGAGCGCTCCCTCGAACACCTGCGGCAGGCAGTGCCCGCCCGCAGGGCCCGCAAGCGGCAGGCCGTCGTCGGACTCGCCGCCGCCGCGCTCTTCATCGGCACCGCCGTCCCCGCCCTGGTGCACGTCACCAACTCCGGTGGCGGCTCGGACGACCGGCCCTCGATCGCGGGCAACAGCCAGGAGTCGCAGGGCGGCTCCAGCCAGGGCAAGGGTCCCGACGAGCGCCAGAAGGACTCCGACAAGAAGCCCGGCAAGTCCAAACAGAAGGACAAGAAGGACAAGAAGGGCAAGAGGGGCGGCAAGGGGAAGGGTGGCACGGGCGGCGGCGGTACGGGATCACCCGACCCCGGCGCCTCCGAAGCCGCCACCTCGCCCGTCTGCTCCGCCGCCCAGCTCGGCGCCACCGGCAGCGCGGGCGCGGCGGACGCGGACAACAAGGTGTACGGCAGCTTCCGCGTCACCAATATCTCCGCCAGCAGCTGCACGGTCGAGGCCGCGGGCGCGGTCGGCGTGACGGCGCAGGGCGCGGCCGACCCCGTGAAGGTCACCGTGGTGGACCACACGGCGGGCGACGCCGCGGGTGCCCTGCCCGACCCCTCGCTGGAGGCGAGCCCGCTCGTCCTGCAGCCCGGCGCGGCCTACGAGGTGCGGTTCGCCTGGGTGCCGTCGGAAGCGTGTCCGACGGACGGCGGCGAGCCCACGCCGGACCCCACGCCCACCGACGGCGGCGGCACCACGGAGGGCGGAACGCCCGACGGCACGGAGACCCAGCTGGGGCGGGCGGACGGCGGAGTGGCCGACGGCAGCGTCATGGTGTCCCTGACCGCGGAGGCGGGCGCGCCCTCGGCAGCGGCGACGGTCACCAACGCGTGCGCGGGGACGGTCTACCGCACGGGGATCCTGCCGGCGTCTTAGGCCCCGGTCCCGACTCCGGCTTCGGGTTCGGCTTCGGGCAGCAGGCCGAGGCGGGCGTCGCGGGCGAACTCCGCCTCGCGGCGGAAGAGGCGGAACCACATGAAGACCACGAAGCCCGCGAAGACGAACCACTCGCCGGTGTAGCCGAGGTTCTGGAACGCCTTCAGATCGAGACCGGTGTTGCTCGGCGCGGTCGCCGGGACCGCCTTCATCCCGGAGTCGCCCTTGTCGAGGGTGACCCAGGCGTCGTACACGTCGTCGCGTACGAGATTGACCAGCGAGGCGGAGCTGATCGCGCCCAGCTGGCCCCGGGGGAGGCCGCCGACGGCGCTGACCCCGTTGGAGCCGGGGCTCTCGGAGGCCTGCAGGGCGCCCGTGACCGTGACCTCGCCCGTGGGAGCGGCCGGGGCCTTCGCGGCGCTCGCGTCACCGGGGAGCCAGCCGCGGACCACGGGCAGTGACCTGCCGGTGTCGGTGCGCAGCAGAGTCAGTACGTAGAAGCCGCGCTTCTCGTCCAACTCCCTGTCCGGTACGAGGAGTTGCTTGCCGTACCGGCCGGTGGCCGTGGTCCGCTCGCCCGAGGTCTCCTGGTCGACGGGCAGCAGCGAAGCGAGGGGCTTGGCCTTGCCCTGGCGACCGTGCGCGCCCTGCTTCTCGGCCTGCTCCCTGGCCTGTTCCTTGGCGGACTCGTGGTCCTGTACGCGGTCCTCGAAGCGGCTGAGCTGCCAGGAGCCCATGAAGATGCAGAAAGGGATGGCCAGCGCGACGAAGACGTTGATCCCCCACCATCGGGGCGTCAGCAGAAACCGGTACACACCTCCACGGTACGGGGCCCCTGCGGGGGGCTGAGCCGTGGGGTACCCCGCGCCCCCGCCGCTCCGCGACGGTCTGGGCCGCTCCAGAAGCCGCCCGCGGGGCCCCGCCAGGGCACCGCTCAAGCCCCGCCCCCGGCGCCCGGGAGATGCCGGGCTGCGAAGTCCAGCTCCAGGGCCACCTGCTTGATGCGCTCGTCCACGACGAGTGACCCATGGCCCGCGTCATAGCGGTAGACCTCGTGCGTCGCGCCCCGCGCGGCCAGCCGGTCCACGTAGTTGTCGACCTGGCGGATCGGGCAGCGCGGGTCGTTGACGCCCGCCGAGATGTAGACGGGGGCCTTGACCTGGTCGACGTACGTGAGGGGGGACGACGCGGTGAAGCGGTCCGGGACCTCCTCCGGCGTGCCGCCCAGCAGCGTGCGGTCCAACGCCTTGAGGGCTTCCATCTCGTCGTGGTACGCCGTCACGTAGTCCGCGACGGGCACCGCCGCCAGGCCCACCGCCCAGGCGTCCGGCTGCGTGCCGAGGCCGAGGAGGGTGAGGTAGCCGCCCCAGGAGCCGCCCGCGAGGACCAGCCGGGCGGGGTCGGCGAGGCCCGATGTGACCGCCCATTCACGGACCGCCGCGATGTCCTCCAGTTCGATGAGGCCCACGCGGTGCTTGAGGGCGTCCGTCCACTCGCGGCCGTACCCGGTGGAGCCCCGGTAGTTGACCCGCACCACCGCGTACCCGTGGTCGACCCAGGCCGCCGGGCCCGCCGCGAAGGAGTCGCTGTCGTGCCAGGCGGGCCCGCCGTGCACTTCGAAGACGGTGGGAAGCGGCCCCGAGGCGCCCGCGGGCTTCTGCACGAGGGCGTGGATGCGGCCGCCAGGCCCGTCCACCCACACGTCCTGGACCGGGACGGACTTCGGCGCCTTCATGCCGGGCGGGTCCAGGACCACGCCGCCCGAGGTCGAACGCACCACCGGCGGCTCGGCCGCCGAAGACCACATGAACTCCACGGTGCCGTCGGGGCGGGCCGTGGCCCCCGACACCGAGCCCGCGGGCGTCTCGATGCGGACGAGCTCCCGCGAGGCGAGGTCGTAGCGGAACAGCTCACCCCGCGCCTCGAAGCCGTGCGCGATCAGCAGCGCGGAGCCGTCCGGATACCACTCGGCGCTCACGTCACCCGGCAGGCCGAGCGCGAGGTCACTCTCCTCGCCGGAGGCGACGTCCCACACCATCGGCTCCCAGCGGCCGCGCCGCTGGTGGGCGACGAGCAGACGCGTGTCCCCGTCGATCGGCGCGAAGCCGAGGACCTCTAGCCCCAGCTCGACCGTGCCACCCTTGGTGTCGTCCAGCTCGGCGACCGTCGAGCCGTCGGGCCTGATGACGCGGAGCGCGGAGTGCATCGCGTCGCCCTGCTCCGTGTGCTCGACGGCGATCAGCGTGCCGTCGTGGGAGAGGTCGCCGACGCCCGCGGACTCCCGGTGGCGGTACACCTCCACCGGGTCGGAGCCCTCGGGACGTACGACATGGATCGTCGAACCGTCCTCGTCCGTGGAGCGGCCGACGACCACCGTCCCGCCGTCCCTGCCGAGCGCGAGCCCCGCCGGGTAGGAACCCTCCAGGCCCGGCACCGCGGGCTCGTCTTCGCCCCCGGCGAAAGGCTGGCGCATCCATACGCCGAACTCGTCGCCGTCCTTGTCGTTGAACCACCAGATCCACTCGCCGTCGGGCGACAGCACGCCGTCCGTCGTGCCGTTCGGCCGGTCGGTGACCTGGCGCTGGGTGCCCGTCGTCCTGTCCCATGCGTACAGCTCGTACGTCCCCGTCGCGTTCGACACGAACAGGGAGCGCTGCGGCGCGTCCTCCGCCCAGTCCGGCAGCGACACCCGTGGTGCCCTGAACCGCTTCTCCCAGTCCGGCATCTCCGGCATCTCCGGCATGGACTTCGACCCCGTGGCCTTCTCGGCACCCGTCTCGCTCATGCCCCCCATAGTGCCCGCAGTCGCCGACAATCCGCTGGCGAGGGTCCCCACCCTGTGGATAACTTGCCGCGCGGACAGTCACTGCTGCGCCTCCAGTGTCCCGTCGGCTACGACGCGCCGCAGGCGGTGCCCGACACCGCGTACGGCATCGTCTACACCGGAGTGGGCGCGCTCTGCCGGCTGCCCGGCATCCAGCGCCGGGCCGAGACCGCCGCCTCGCTCGTGGCGCCCGGCGGCTTTCTCTACGTCGCCGAGTTCCATCCGCTCACCGACCGTCCACAACCGTTCCGTCGAGTGGCAGCACCCCATCGGCGAGGCGCGCTGGAGGTCGCGACGGCGCCTACCGCTTCCCCGTGGACCGCCCCCGCGTCCCGCTCATGTACTCCCTGAAGGCGACCAAGGTCTGACGGCTGTCCGCGGAAACGCGGAAACGCGGAAACGCGGAGACATGGAAACGCGGAGACGTGGAGACGTGGAAACGCTCAGGGCAGTGGTGAAGGCGGGCGCAGCCATCCCTCCCGGCCGGGGTCGAACTCGCCGAGCTTCGCCCAGTCCCAGGCCCGCAGCACGTCCCGCCCCTGATCGTCGTCCCGTTTGATGACGGCGACGACGACATCGGCGATGTGCCGGGTGAGGAGCAGCGCCCGCAGGCGGGTGGCGACGCCCGTCCTGCGGTGGGCGGGCGCCACCATCAGCTCGCTCAGCAGGAACACCCGCCCCGAAACGGTCTGCTCCTCGATGCCGGCCGGCAGGATGCCGCGGAACCCCTCCCACCACTCACCGGTGGGCGCGGCGCGGTAGCCGTAGAGGCAGCCGACCAGGCCCCCCGAGTCGGCGACGACCATGTCGAAGTCGGGCTGCTGGACGTCGTGTTCGAAGCGCCGCAGAAAACCCTGCCGGTCGCGGTACTCGTCGCCGGCCATGCCCTGATAGGCCTCTACGTAGAGGTTGGCGACGGATTCCCGCTGCTGCTCCGCCTGCCAACGGCTCAGCCGCCGCAAGAACACCTCTGCCATGCACGCCTCCCACCCCGCCCCCACTGAGGACGACTCCCCCTGCATTCCGGACTCCGCATCGTGACAGTACGGAACCCCCAGCGGAACGGGGCGTCAAGGATCAGCGCGCGGGATAGGCGTTGCCCGTCCCGTCACAGCGCAGATCCCACGTCCCCTTGCCCTTGCTCTCGTCCGGGCTTTCACCGTCGAGGTCAGGTTCGTGCACGCCAGCTGGCTCACCGTGGTGTGGTCCAACTGCGCGATGACTACGGGCAGGTGGAGGTCGACGGTGCCCCGCGCGGGCAGCGCGGTCACAGGGTCGCGCAGCTCCTCCGGGACCGGACTGGCGAGCCCCCGTTCCCGCTCCGCGTCGGTCGGCCCCGCGAGGAGCAGGTCGACGGCCTACTGCGCTCCGACGGGGGTGTCGGACCTGCGGGACACGAACTGCATGCCCCATGCGCCGAGGAAGTCCAGTCTGGCGTCGTACGCGCGCGTGCCGGGCCGCACCGCGCCGGTCGGCCGCCGCGCCCGCCGGGACGGGGCCGGTGGCGGACACCCCGCAGCCGCTGACCGCGAACACCAGGGCGAGCAGGGCGGACAGGGAGAGCAGCAGCCTCTTCACGCGTCCTTCGTGATGCAGGCGTACGTTCTCCATGGCGATCGCGAGCCCGAGGCCGCTGCCCTCGGAGCGGGTGCGGGCCGCGGTCGGCGACCTCGACGACGAGGACGAGGGTGTTCCCGTCGTCGTACGCCCGTACGAGGACCGGTTAGCCGCCGTGCCGCAGCGCGTTGCCGACGAGGTTGGTGACGATCACGTCGAAGCGGCGCGGATCGAGGGACGCCCGCAGCCCGTCAGGGAGTTCGGTGGCGACACGGTCCTGCCAGCCGCGCAGCTGGAGCGTCTTGCGGACGGCCTCCGCGACGTCGATGCCGTCGAGATGGAGGGCGGCGGCGCCCGCGTCGAGGCGGGAGATCTCCATCAGGTCCTCGACCATGCGGGCGAGTTTGCGCGTCTCGCCGCTGATGAGGCGCATCGCGTCGGCCGTCTCCGGGGGCAGCTGTCCGGAGTCCGCGTCCTCGTCCAGGAGTTCGGTGACGGCGGTCATCGCGGCCAGCGGCGTACGCAGCTCGTGGGAGACGTCGGCGGCGAAGCGGCGGGCGTTCGCCTCCATGCGGCGCAGTTCGGCGTCGTCCTTCTCCAGGGCGCCCGCCATGGTGGTGAACGTACGGCTCAGACCGGCGAGTTCGTGGTGCCCGGAGACATCGAGGCGGGTGTCGAGGGCGCCGGAGGAGAGCCGTTCGGCGGCCGTACGCAGGTGGCGCACCGGTCGCAGGACGCGTCGGGCGGCGAAGAGCCCGGACTCGCCGCTGTCGGCGGCCTCGATCTCGTGCCCGTGCCGCCGCAGCGCCAGGGTCACGCCCTTCTGCACGGCCGGGCCGTCCTCGATGAGCAGTAGGCGAGTCACGTACGCGGGGCTACGTCTGCTTTGTGATGAATCGATGACCCTCGGCCCAAAGATCATTGCCCCGCCCGCTCCTGCCCGGCAGACTTCCTCGCGTCGCACACCACGAGACCGTGACACCACGAGACCGCGACACCACGACCGAAGGAGCCGACCATGTCGTACCCCGAGCCCCGCTATCTCGGCGACAAGGGCGAAGTGAGCGCCGTCTTCCGCTCGGCGGACCAGCCGCCCGAGCTCTCCCGTCCCGGCGGCAACCACACCCACTACCTCGCCACGCACGCCGACACCGGCGGCGAGTTCGGCCTCTACAAAGTCGACATGGGCCCCAAGGCCCCGGGCCCCACCACCCACTTCCACAAGGGCATCTCCGAGTCCTTCTTCGTCCTGTCCGGCCACGTCGACCTGTACGACGGCGACCGCTGGACGAAGGCGGGCGCCGGTGACTTCCTCTACGTACCGGTCGGCGGACTGCACGCCTTCAAGAACGACTCCGACGAGCCCGCGTCCATGCTGCTGCTCTTCTCGCCCGGGGCGCCGCGGGAGGAGTACTTCGAGAAGGTCGCCGAGATGGCGCAGAAGGGCGGCGAGGAGTTCGACGAGTTCCGGATACGCCACGACAGCTTCTTTGTCTGAGCAGTGGTCTGAGTAGCGGTCCGGGTCGCGGTCCGGGGCGCGCGAATCCGTAAAGCGGAAGATATTCCGCCGTGACGGCTCCGTTTCGTTGTCGACAACTCCCTTCCTGCTCGCATTCGAGTGAACTTCCCCGCGAGCTCGGTGCTTTGGTTTCCTCCTCTCCCGTCACTCGTTAAGCAGGGCTCAGGTCACGGTGCGGGAACAGGAACTCCCCGCTCGGCCGCGGCCGCGGCCGTCGTTCAGGCGTGGCACGAAGAAGGGAAAAGCTGTGAAGCTGAAGAAGAGCGCGACCCTCGTCACCGGTGCTGTCATGGTCCTGGGCATGGGCTCTCCGGCATTCGCGGACGCAGGGGCGAAAGGCTCGTCCGTCGGCTCCGAGGGCGTCGTTTCCGGCAACGTCGTCCAGGTTCCCGTCCACATTCCGGTCAACGCCTGCGGCAACACCGTGAACGTCGTCGCTCTCCTGAACCCGGCGGCCGGCAACAAGTGCGTCAATGCCTGAGGTAGGACCCGGCTGTTACGGCGTCTTCGCCGGCTCGGCAGCTCTCCCGGCTGTGGGGCCGGTTCCCATCGCATCGCACAGAGAAAGACCAGTAGATTGCGACAGGTCCTAAGCAAAGGAATGCTCTCCGCCGCGGCCGCCACGAGCATCCTGTCCCTGTCCAGTGTCTCCGCGTTCGCCAGTTCCGAGGCGAATGGGCAGACCCAGGACGCGTCCGGCATCCTGTCGGGCAACACCGTGCAAGCGCCGGTGGAAGTACCGGTCAACGTCTGCGGCAACTCGGTGAACGCCGTCGGAGCCGCCAACCCGGTGGCCGACAACAGCTGCGGCAACTCTTCCGCACCCGCCGAGCACCACCCCGGCCCCTCGCATCGGCCGTCGGGTCCGGCGGCGACGGCGCGGGCCGAACACCGCACCACCGGTACCACCCGCACCAGCGGTGCCAGTGCGCACGGTGAAGCGGTCCACTCGTCGGGGGCGCTGTCCGGCAACAACGTGATGGCCCCCGTCAAGGTCCCGGTCAACGTCTGCGGCAACCACGTGGGCGTCGTGTCGATCGCTTCGGGCGCCATGGGCGGCGACTGCGTCAATGGGGACCAGCGGTACGCCGATACCCCGCCGGACCACGCCACCAAGCCGGGCCCGGGCCCCGGGCCCCGGCCGCGGCCCCGGACCGAGCCCGACCCCCATGCCACCCCCGAGGAGTCCAAGGAGTCCAAGGAGTCCAAGACGTCCAAGGATTCCAAGGCGTCCGAGGCGTTCAGGGCATCCGAGTCGCCCGAGCCACCGAAGCACGAGCCGCAGACGACCCGGTCCGACCGCCCGATCGGCGCGGCCGCTCCCGGGGCCGAGTTGGCAGCCACGGGTGTGGACGCGGCGCTGCTGGGAGTGGCGGCCGGGAGCGCCGGGCTGCTGCTGGGCGGCGCGATCCTCTACCGCCGGAGGTTCGCCACGTCGGCCCGTCGCTAGGCCGGCCCATCGCTAGGCCGGCCTGTCACCAGGTCGGCCGGACGCCGACGACACATCCCCGCGCGCATCATCAGTTGAGCCCCGCTGCCTGCCAGGCAGCGGGGCTCAAATGGCAGACGCCGGCAGGGAAGTCTGGACGCGAGCGCTTCCCTGCCGACGCGCGAGGTGGGGCGGCCGGCCCGTTGGGGGTGTCGCTCGCCCACGGCATGGATGCCGACGGCTGGAAGGGAGGCGACCCGGCCTGTCCCGTGCAGCACACCCAGTGCACCACCTGACGGCTCGTACGGAACGTGGCCTTCACCCGTTCGCCCGCCGCGTCACTCAGAAGAGCGGCCGGGGACTGGTGGCCCGGCTTCGGTGGACCATCGCATACACGGAAGCCGGGCCCGGTGCCGTCTCCGCGTCACCTGAGGCGAGCGTAGGGGCCGCGGGCCGCGGGCGGGCGTGCCACGCCTCGCGGGGGCCGCGGTTCCACCCGATCAGCGCGGTCGTACGTCGGTGACGGCTCGCTCCCTGGACGCCTGTCCGGGGACGACGGCGGGGGTGCGCTCCTGCGGCCGGCTGCTGAAGCCGAAGGGGAAGGCCATCAGGACCTTCCGTGCGCGCCGTCTGAGGGTGAAGGCCATCACGACCTTTCGCGTCCGCCGTCTGAGGGTGAAGGCCATCAGGGCCCGCCGTGCCCGCCGTCCGAGGGTGAAGGCCATCAGGGCCCTCCGCGCCCGGTGGGCCATGCCGTCCCACAGCCGCCGCGTCACACGGCGGAGCCACAGGCGGCGCAGGGCCGCCCCGGGGCCGGGGTCGTCGCCCGCGTGCCAGGCGAGCTCGACGGGCGGTGAGGGATCGCGCCGACCGGGCCGGGGCAGCAGGCGCAGCGCGGTCAGCGGGGCGTAGTTCTCCACGACGAAGGTGCGCCCCTCAAGGGGGTGCGGGGCGGGGACGGGCCGGTACGTGAGGTCCAGGTGCAGCGCGCGCACCACGTCCGTGCCCGCGCCGTCGGCGAAGAGGCGGAACTGGGCCCCGGGGCGCGGGTTGAAGTCGATGAGGTGGAACTCCCCGGTCACGGCGTCCCTGCGGAAGTCCAGGTCGAAGATCCCCCGGTAGCCGAGGGACGCGATCAACCGCTCGGTCACGGACCACAGCTCGGGGTTCGCGGTCCATTCGCCGCTCACCGTCAGGCCTGCCGAGCGCGGCCAGGAGCGGTGCTTGACGCCCGTACCACCACCGCGTACGACACCGTCCTGGCCGGCGCAGCCGTGGGCGAACCAGTCCGCGTCCCGGGCGCCCGGCACGAAGGTCTGTAGCAGCAGCCGGCTGCCGGCCTCGGTACGGCGCTCGAAGAGGGCCGCAGCCTCGTGCGGGGAGCCGATCAGGGTGGTGCTGCGCAGCCCCGCGTCGTGCGGGAGCAGCCAGGGGCGGCTCCACTTCGCCACGACGGGGACGCCGAGCCGGGCCACGGCGCTGACGGCGTCGGCGGCGGATTCCGGCGCCAGCGTCACCGGGTGCGCCACGCCCGCCCGCGCGCAGACCTGCGCAAGGGCGGCCTTGTCCGCGACGCGCTCGGCCGTGCCGTCCGTGGAGCGGGGCAGCAGGAAACGGTCGCGCAGCCGCGTGTGCAGGGCGCTGACCGCGAGGGCGCCGGCGTCGTCCAGGGGGATCAGCACGGCGGGCGCCGCGAGGTGGCGCGTGACGCGGTGCAGCACGGCGGCCACCTCGTCGAGCGGCGCCCCCGGGGCGGGCGGCGGGTACAGCCGGTGCAGATGCCGGGAGTGCCGTACGGGGCTGCCGTGGTCGTCCGCCACCAGATGGACCTGCACTCCCGCGCGCCCCAGGGAGCGCACGGCGCCCAGCGTCCCGTGGTGGAAGGGATTGCGGTCGATCCTCAAAAGAACCGCGGGAATTCGTGTGTCCAGAGGAGGCAAGGTCGCCCTCACTGCTCGATCGTCCATATGGGCGATGTGACGGATCGCGGGATTAGAAACTCGATTGGCGCAATAGAAATAAATATGACGAAGTGTCAGTGGGCGGCGGCGGAGGAAGAGGAGCGGTTATGGATTCGGGTGCATGGCGTCGGCGGCACGGAAAACGTCTTTCCTTCCTCGGTTTCGGTGTGGGGGTCGTCTCGGCGGTGGCTCTCGCCTCGGCGCCGGGGTATGCGACGGGCATCGTGCGCGACGGTGAACCGCCTGGGGGCACTCCGCAGGCACCTGGTGCTCCTGCGGCTTCCCCGGCCCCTGCGGCCCCTGCGGCCTCTGTGGTCCCCGTGCCTCCCGTGGCTCCGCTGGCCTCGGTCGGCCCGGTCGCGCCTGCGGGGCCGGTGGATCCGGTGGCTCCGGTGGCTCCCGCCTCGGCTTCGGAGCAGGCGCCCGCCTTTGGCGCGTATCTCGACTACGGCCCTCGCGGGGTGCGGCGCATCAGTGAGCTGAGCGAGTGGCTGGGCGGGACCGAGCTCCGGGTCGGGCACACCTACCTCCCCGGCGACCTGTGGAGCAATATCGAGGGCGCCCCCAGTTTCCTGGAGGACTGGGCGCAGTGGCGCAAGGAGAAGGCCGACAGGCTCTTCGTCCTCAACGTGCCGATGCTCGAACGGAACGAGGAGGGAGTCGATGACGGCGACGTCGCCGGCATGCTGCGGCGGGGCGCCGCCGGTGGCTTCGACCGGCACTTCCGCGTGCTCGCCGAACGCCTGGTCGACCTGGGCGTGCCCGACACGGTGGTCGTGCTGGGCTGGGAGATGAACGGCACGACCTACACCCATCGCTGTGGCCCGGACCCGGAGTCCTGGAAGAGGTACTGGAGCAGGATCGTCACCACGATGCGTTCGGTGGCCGGACAGAAGTTTCAGTTCGACTTCACGCCCAGCAGAGGGCGCGACGCCATCCCCTGGACGCGGTGCTATCCAGGTGACGATGTCGTCGACATCATCGGCATGGACTCGTACGACCAGCCGCGCGGAATGTCATTCGACGAGCAGGTCGCGGAGCCGTACGGGCTCCAGAAGCACGTCGATTTCGCGGCGGCGCACAAGAAACCCATTTCTTATCCCGAATGGGGTCTGTTCCGCAACGGCGACAACGAAGAGTACATGCGCGGCATGCTGAAATGGATGGCCGAGAAGAAGCCGCTGTACCACACGGTCACCGACTACTGCCCGCACGGCGTCTGGCAGTGCAAGGAGAATCCCGAGTCGTCCAAGGTCTACCGCGATCTGCTCTCCGGGCGCGGCGGCGACACCCCGGCCGTGCCGACCGAACCGGTGAAGCCGCCCCAACCGGTGGACCCGCCCGACTGCACGCCGCTGCACCTCGGCGACTGGATCGAGAGCTGGCTCGGCGAGGAGCCGTGCCTGCCGTTCGACTGGTGGCAGGACGAGTGACGCCCTGAGCCCACCCCGTGCGCCGCGGTGGCGCGGCCCCTCACGACGGGGCCCTGCCACCGCCCGCCTCCCGCTCCCGCAGCCGGGCCTTCGCCCACCGCCGGGCCGACGCGTCCCAGACCGCCGCGGACAGCAGGGGAGCCGTGCGCCCGCGCGCCAGCAGGAAGCGCTGGTTGGTGACCGGCTCGGGGCGCCAGTGGTGCTTGTACGGCTCGTTGCCGCGCAGCAGGCTCAGCGCGCGCCGCTGTTCGCCGCCCGTGTGGCGGGTGCACGCGTCCAGGAGCATCGTGGCCACGTCCACCTTGCGCTCCCGCAGCCGGGGATGGGCGCCGTACAGATAGCCGCCGGCCAGCGTGCCCGACAGGAGGGTCAGGTCGGCGGCCAGCACCTCCCCGTCGAGGCGGAACTCGGTCACCACCGCCTCGCCGGCCGCGACCATCGGCCGCATCGAGCGCAGCAGGTGTTCGCGGAAGCGAGGCCGCAGATGCTCGGAGGTCACCTTGCGGCCGCTCCACTGCAATTGGTGCAGGTGCAGCAGGGTCCGCAGCGAGGCCTCCACCTCGTCGGCGGGCACGATGCGGCTCTCCACCCCCAGCTTCGACAGCTTGCGCATCTTGGCCCTGGTGCGCTGGGCCCGCGGCGTCGGCAGGCGCTGGAGCAGCTCCTCCATGGGCAGTGCGGGAAGCTCCAGGCAGGGCGAGTCGGGCAGTGCCCGCTTCGGCCCGGGCCACCGTTCGTGGACATCCTCCACGCAGGCGCCCGGCCGGACCTCCCCGAAGTCGATCAGCGCGGTCGCGGCCAGCTCGGAGAGCCCGGCCACCAGGGCCTCGGTGCCGGCCGGGCGCGCGGCGCCGTCCACCAGTACGTCCGTGAAATCGGAGATCGCGCCGCCGAGCGGCTTCAGCGCCGGAAGCGGACGGTGCACCCGCATCAGCGGGGCCGCGGCGATCAGCCGGTCGCCCTCGCGGACCAGGAGCACCCGCAGCCGCCCGCGCCGCCCGTAGGACCGCCACCAGGAGGACAGCCACGCGTGGCTCTGGAAGGGCGTCGCCGACTCGCAGGACCGGTACAGCCGCCCCCACGGTTCGGCGAGCGCCTCGAACTCGTCCTCGTCCACGCACAGCCGGGTGCTCAGGTGGGTGTTCACGAGGCCCGCGCCCGTCGCCGTGCTCATGGCGCGCTCCGGACCAGGGCGGACGCGGGGCCCGGGACCGCCGCCCCGGCGGCCGCCTCCGTACGCCCCCGGGGACGTACCAGGAGGGCGAGCCCGCCGAGCAGCCCGCCGGCGCACCCGCCGACCAGGGACGTCACCCCGGCGGAGAGGGAGGACGGGGCGGAGGGCTCCAGCGCCCGCGAGAACTGGAGCAGTTTGACCTGGGTGCTGCCCTTGGAGTGGTTGGCGCTCGTGGCGAGCGAGCGGGCCACCGCGTCGGCGGTGACGGCGGCGGACGCGGGCTTCTCCGCCGACGCCGAGACCGCGATCATCGGCGCGTCGGGAGAGGTGGCCACCTTGACGCGGTCCCGCAGCTCCGTGGCCGACACGCCCGCCGCCACCTGCGCGTCGCCCAGCACGGCCAGCTGCGTCGCCACCCGGCCGTACGCCTGGGCGAACCCGAGAGCCGTGGCCGGATCGGACTTCCCCTGCGGTACGGCGACGACGTAACTCGTGGCGGTGTACTGCTCCGTCTGCACCGCGCCGTACCCGGCGCCGGTCAGAAGACCGAGGGCCGCGCAGGCGGGCAGGGGCCACCAGCGGGGCAGCGGCGTGAGGCGGGCGCGCAGGGCGGTGGCACGCCGCGCGAGGCCGACGCGCACGGTGGCGGCACACCGCGCGAGGCCGGCGCGCAGAGCGGCGGCACGCGGGCACTCGTTCGTGGAGCCAGTGGAGCCAGTGGAGCCAGTGGAGCCAGTGGAGTCCGTGGAGTCCGTGGAGTCGCTCATCGAGGTTTCACCTCCAGGGTCGAGCCGGGGACGACCGACGCGTAGACGCGCATCAGCCGATCGGCGCTGCGGGTGATGCTGTAGTGCCGCACCGCTGCCGGTGCCGAGCGGCGCGGGGGGACGGCGCCGCGCAGGCCGTGGAGGGACCGCGCGAAGGAGTCCGGATCGCTCGGGCAGTACGAGGCGTTGGCCCGCCCGCCGGCCGGGAGGTCGTCGACGGCGGGGCAGGACGTGTAGAGCACGGGAAGCCCGCACGCCAGGCCCTCCACGAGCGCGAGCCCGAAGGCCTCCTCGGGGGACGGGGAGGCGAGGGCGTCCATGGCGGACAGGAGCGAGGGCAGACCCGGGACGCCGTCGGCGCCGCCGCCCTCCTCGTGGGCGGCCTCACCGGCGAACCGCACCCGCCCGCCGAGGCCGAGCCGGTGGGCCAGCCTCCGCAGCTCCGGCTCCTCGGGACCGGTGCCGACCAGCAGAACGGCGATGTCCTCGGGGAGTCGAGCGGCCGCGTGCAGGAGTACGTCGAAACGCTTGCCGTCGGCCAGCCGGCCCACGCCGCCGACGACGAACGCCGAGTCGGGCAGCTCCAGGCGCCGCCGGGTCCGGGCGCGGGCGGCCGGGTCGTACCGGAAGCGCTCCACGTCGATGCCGTTCGGCACCACCCGGACGCGCTGCCGGGGCACCCCCCACCGGGTCAGCCGCCGCTCGACGGCGGGGGAGACGGCGACCGTCATCCGCCCAAGGCGCTCCCCGGCGAGGTACAGCGCGCGGACCCCGGCGGTCAGCGGCCTGCCCTCCATCTGCGAGTCGCCCAGGGAGTGTTCCGTGGCCACCACCGCGCGCACCCCCGCCATGCGGGCCGCGATACGCCCGTACAGGCAGGCGCGGTAGAGGTGGGTGTGGACGGCGTCGTACCGGCCCGCCTTGATGATCCGGGCCAGCCGGGGCAGCGCCGCGACATCGCGGTTGCCGGACATGCCGAGGTCGGCCACGCGCGTACCGTCGGCGACGATGCCCCGCGCCACGGTGCCCGCGTCGGTCAGCGTGACCACGTCGCAGTGGGCGGGCAAGTGGCGCAGCAGAAGGCGCAGTTGCAGCTCGGCGCCGCCCACGCCGAGACCGGTGATGATGTGCAGGACTTTCATTCGGTCACCGCCGAGCGGTCCAGGGCGCGGTGCCTGAGCCGGTTCGTCCACAGCTTGAGCCGCAGGCGCGGGGCCGTGTCGTTCTGGCCGATGTGCACCCGGGGCAGCGCGAAGGGTCCGGAGAGGGGGCCGGGGGCGATCGCGCAGGCGTAGCGGTATCCGGCCTCCCGTACGGCGGACACCACGCGCTCGTCGACACGGCCGTAGGGGTGGCAGAAGCCCTGCACGTCGACGCCGGTCAGATCGGTCAGCGCCGCCCGGCTGCCGCTGACCTCGCGGCGCAGCAGCCGGTCGTCGGCCGTGGTCAGGTCGACGTGGGTCAGCCCGTGCGAGGCGATCTCCATGCCGCACTCGGCGGCGCGGCGGATGCCGTCGGCGTCCAGGAGCGGCTTGCGGGGGCCGAGCGGGTCCCAGGCGTTGTCGCCGTCGAGTCGGCCCGGCAGGACGAACACGGTGGCGGTGCAGTCGTGGCGCCGCAGCAGCGGGACGGCCTCGTCGACGAAGTCGCGGTAGCCGTCGTCGAAGGTGAGCCCCACCAGGTTCTGCTCCTGGCCGCGCGCGCACGCGTCCAGGAGGTGCCGCATCGACACGCCGCGCAGGCCCTGGCTCCGCAGCCACCGCAGCTGTGCGTCGAGGCGGTCGGGGGACACGGTGATGCGGTACGGGTCGTCGAAGGGGTCCGCGACGGAGTGGTACATCGCGATCCAGGCGGGGACGTGGGGCGCCTTGGGCCGCAGGAAGGGCTCGTCGGCGGCGGGGAGGGAGGAAGGGGTGGAGGGGCCGGACGGGGTGAGGTCAACGGACATGACGCAGCTTTCCTGTGACGGAGCGGAGGGCGGACGGCCAGGGCTGCGCGCCCAGAAGCAGGCCGAGCAGTACGAAGGAGACGGTGACCACCGCGCAGCCCGCCAGGGCGGCGAGGGCGGGCTGCCCCACCCGCCCCGCGCACAGGGCGCCGAGCACCGTCGCGCCCCCGGCGGCGAGCGTCAGGCGGCCCAGCTGCCCGGCGACCTTCCGCGTCCTGATGGGCACGGTGCGCGGGCCCATCCCGCGCAGCAGGAGCAGCGCGGTGACGCAGATGCCGGTGGCGTTCGCGGCGGCGAGGCCGTGGACGCCCCAGGTGCCGACGCTCAGGAAACCGATCCCCGCGGTCATGACGATGCCGACGGACATCGCGAAGAACGGGATCCAGGTGGTCCTGGCGACGGAGAAGTGGGCGCGGGCGAGCGCGCCCACCAGCGTGTGGCCCAGCAGGCCCAGCGCGTACACGCGCATCACGGACGCGGTGGTGGCGCTGTCCCGGGCGGAGAAGGCGCCGCGCTGGAAGAGGAGTTCGATGAGCGCGGGCGCGGCGGCGACGACCGCGGCCGCGCCGAGCAGCACCATGCAGCCCGCGAGGACGAGGTCGCGCTCGACGCGGTCGCGGGCCCGCTCCGTCTCGCCGTCGGCCAGCGCGCGGGCGACCACGGGGAAGGTGACGGTGCACAGCATGAGGGAGAGCACCATCGGCATCTGCGCGACCTTCTGCGCGTAGTTCAGATGCGAGATGGCCCCGGCGGGCAGCGACGAGGCCAGGAACCGTTCGATGAGGACCTGCGACTGACGGCAGAGCGCGAACAGCAGGACCGTCCAGATGATCGCCGTTTGCAGCGTCCTGTCCGGCGCCGGGCCCTTGACGGCCGGAGCGACGCCCGGCCCGCGCCGCAGCCCCCGCCGCAGCTCCCGCCAGAGGGAAGGCGCCTGGACGGCCACCATGAGCGCGCCGCCCACCGCCACACCCGCCGCGGCGGCCCGCACACCCCAGGGCGCCGCCAGTACGAACAGGGCGGCGATGATCGCCGCGTTGTAGGCGACGTACACCGTGGCCGGGGCGACGAACCGCTGGTGCGCCCGCAGCGCCGCGCTGCAGTAGCCGGTGAGGCCGAAGGTGAAGGCGCAGGTGGCCGTGAGCCGCGTGCAGTCCACCGCCCGCCGCGGATCGGGCAGCCCCGGCGCGAGCAGCGCCACCACGTAGGGCGCCGCCGCCATGAGCACCAGCGCGGCGGCGGCGAACCACAGCGACATGCGCGGCAGCGACGCCCGTACGAGGTCGCGTACGGGGTCGCGTGCGGGGTCGGTGGCGTGACCGTCCGCGCGGCGCGCCAGCGCGAGGCTGAACGCCGGTACGAGGAAGAAGGCCAGGCCGTCCTCGATGAGCAGCGTCGCGGCCAGCTCGGGGAGCGTCCACGCCACCAGGAAGGCGTCGGTGTCGGTACCGGCGCCGAAGAAGTGCGCCAGCGCCTGGTCCCGTACGAGCCCGAGCAGCGAACCGGCCACCGACAGGGCGGCCGTGACCAGCGCGGCCTTGGCGAGGAAGGAGCCGCCGGTCTTCTCGGGCCGCCCTCCCGCGCGCGGGCCGGAGGGCGGCGCGGCGACAGGTGCGGTCCCCGCGGCCACCGCCGGTGGCACCGTCGTCATCGCGCGCCCGCCTCTTCCGCTTCCACGGGGCCGCGCGTGCCGACCGCCCACCACGCCGCGACGCCGAGGGCGACCGCCGTCAGCACGGTGGTGGGCCCGCCGATGTCCGCGTACACGAAGTCGGTCAGCTGCCAGATCAGCAGCCCGCAGGCGAGCAGCGCACAGTCCAGCTCGGGGCCGCCGGGACCGCCCGCACCACCGCCCTGCCGCGCACACCGGCGCTTCCACCGCAGCAGCCCGCACACCAGCAGCGCCGCCCATCCCCCGGCCAGCGTGGCGAGGCCGAGCAGCCCCTGTTCGCTGAGGACGAGCAGGTACATGTTGTGCGGGGACAGCAGCGGCTGGCGGATGAAGCCGGTGCCCGCCCCCGCGGTGTCGCTGCCGGAGGACAGGGCCAGCGAGGCGTGGGTGTCGCGGTGTTCGGGGAAGCCCTTCAGGCCCACGCCGGTCACCGGCCGCCCGCGCCACATGTCCGCCGAGGCCGCCCACATCGTGTACCGGTCGGTGACCGACTGGTCGGGGGCGTCCGTGACCTGGGTGATGCTGCTGAGCCGCTCCTGGAGCACCGCCGAGCCCACGCCGAGCCCCGCGACGAGCACCACGGCCGCCGCCGCCCCGGCCACCAGGACCTTCCCCGCGCGGCGCGCCCCCGCGAGCAGCAGCACGCCGAGGCAGGCCGCCGCCGTGGCGATCCACGCCCCGCGGCTGAACGACAGGGCGAGCGGCACGGTCAGCAGGGCCGCGCACACCGTGGCGGCCGTCCGCTGGCGCGGCGCGTGCGGGCGGAAGGCCAGCGCCAGGGCGCAGAGGAGTCCGTACGACACGACGGTGGCCATCCCCATGACGTCCGTGGAACCGAACGTCCCCACGGCGCGGATGTCCTCGCCCATGTATGAGGCCCCGGTGCCGGTCAGGTTCTGCTGTACGCCGATGGCTCCCTGCCACAGCGCCAGTGCCACGAACGTCCAGGCGACGACGCGGAAGTGGCGTACGTCCCGCACCAGGATCAGCACGGCCGTCGGCACCAGCACGAAGATCTGCAGATAGCGCGCGGCGCCCGCGACACCGGTCACCGAGGAGGACGCGCCGCACGCGGCCACGGTGATGCCGACGACGGGAAGCCCGAGGAGCACCGCGGCGGTCCTGCTCAGCGGGCGCCGCCCGGTCCGCGTCAGATGGACGACGCAGTAGCCGACGACCAGGGCGGAGACCGCGTCGGCGACCGTGCCGGTTCCGGTCCCGCCCCCGGTGCCGGACGCCTCGCCACCGGCCGGCACCGGCAGGGCGAGCAGCGCGATCAGCAGCACGACCGGCAGGACCGGACCGCAGCGTCTCAGCTCGCGCAGGGCGACGTCGCGTGGGGGCACGGCGCTCAGCTCCCCGTACGGCGTACGAGACAGCCGAGCGTGCGCAGCAGGATGCACATGTCCTGCCAGAAGGACCAGCTGTCGATGTAGGCGTTGTCGAAGCGGCACCGGTCCTCGATGGACGTGTCCCCGCGCAGGCCGTGGATCTGGGCGAGCCCGGTGATGCCGGTCGGCATCCGGTGCCGCCGCGCGTAGTCCGGGTAGACCTGGCTGAACTGCGCGACGAAGAAGGGGCGTTCGGGCCGCGGGCCGACCAGGCTCATGTCGCCGCGCAGGACGTTCCACAGCTGCGGCAGCTCGTCCAGTGAGGTGCTCCGCAGGAAGCGGCAGAACGCGTTCATCCGCCGCTCGTCGGAGACGGTCCACCGCGTCGCCGACTCCTGCGAATCGGCGGGCCGGTGGGTACGGAACTTCAGCAGCGTGAACAGCCGCCCGTCCTTGCCCACCCGCTCCTGACGGAAGATCACGCCGGGCCCTTCCACGGCCCGCAGCACGAACGCGCAGGCCAGCAGCACCGGAGCGGCCACCAGCAGCAACGCCCCGGCCACCGTGATGTCCAGCAGTCGCTTGCCCGGGCTCGTCCGGTGCCGCCCGGTGAACTCCAGGGGGCGGCAGGAGAACCCGGCCACGTACTGCCGGGCCCCGTCCGGCGCCGGGGCGAGCTCCGCGTGGCGCGGTTCGATCTCCCACAGGTCGCAGCCCAGGCCGCTCAGCGCCGGCAGCCGGCCCGCGAGCCCGGGGCCGGTGCCGGGGAGCAGGAGCACGGCGCGTACGTCGTTCTGGATCACCGCCCGGTGAAGCTCGTCCTCCGTGCCGAGCACCGGCAGCTCGTGGCCGGGACCGACGGACTCTTCCGCGGGCGGCTCCGTCCCGCCGCCACCTTCCCCGGTCTGCTGCTCGGGGTCGCTCACCACGCCCACGGGCCGCATGCCGCAGCGCGGGCGGCGCAGCAGGGCCGCGGCGACGGCACGTGCCTCGTCGGCGGGGCCGAGGACCAGGACCGGCCGGGGTCTGCGCAGGGCGTACGCCCGCCGGTGCCAGTGCACCAGGGCGCGCCCGCCGACGCCGAGCAGACACTGGGCCGCGCCCACGGTGACCAGGGCGGACAGGGGGAGCGGCGGTACCGGGACGGGGAGGGCAGGGGCGAGGACGGCGGTGAGGGACCAGCCGAGCGCGACGCGCGCGCCGAGCGAAGGCACCTCGTCGAGGGTGGTGGGCAGGGCGGTGAACTCGTACAGCCGCCCCTGGGTGTTGAGGGCGAGGACGGCGGCGAGCAGCAGGGGCGCCAGTACGGCGTACCGCCGCGGCTCGTCGAGCAGGAGCAGGGGGAGCAGCGCGGCGGCCGAGTCGACGGCCACCAGCGCGGCGAGCGAGCGCCGCCGGCGGGACGGGCGCCGCGTGCGCGCCTCGGCGGGCGGACCCTTCGCTCCCCGGGGGGCGACGACGAAGGTGCCTGGCGAGGCGTGGGTGTCCTGCCGTGACGGACCTGACGAGGAGGCAACGGTTCTTTCCGCACTCACGGGATGGTGCACTCCCTGTACTCGGTGGGCGCCGCGCCCAGAAGCTCGCGGTACACCACGTCGATGGCGTCCGCGGCGCGCCGCGCGTCGTGGTGGTCCAGGACATGACGGCGGCCCCGTCGGCCGAGCGCGTCGCGCAGCTCCCCGTCCCGCAGCAGGGCGACGAGGGCCCGGGCCAGCGCGGAGGGGTCCTCCGGTGGTACGAGGGCGTGCGCGCGGCAGCCCGGCGGCAGGCTCTCCCGTGCGCCGTCCACGTCGGTGACGACGATCGGCCGGGCGCAGGCCATGGCCTCCAGCGGGGCCAGCGCCATGCCCTCCCACCGCGAGGGCAGCACCACGACGTCGGCAGCCCGGTACCAGTCGGCGGCGTCCCGCGCCGCGCCGGCGAAGGTCACGGACGCGTCCGCCCCCTCGCGCAGCCGGGCGGCGTCCGGCCCGTCCCCGACCAGCACCAGACGGGCGCCGGGCACCCGCGCGGTGACGGAGGACCAGGCGCGCAGCAGGACGTCCTGCCCCTTCTGCCGGCAGAGCCTGCCCACGCAGACCACGAGGGGGGCGCGGGCGAAGGAGCCGGGCAGCAGCCGGTCGCGTGCGATCTCCGGGGGGCCCGGCACGAAGTGGTCGACGTCCACGCCGTTGGGGATCACCGAGTAGGACCCGGCGATGCCCGCGCGGCGGCCGGTGACCCACTCGGCCTCGCTGACACAGACGATGCGGCTCGTCCAGCGGGCGGCGCCGCGCTCCCAGAGCCGGGCCAGGAGCGCGGTGGCCCCGCCGACCGCCTCGAAGGACCAGGCGTGCGGCTGGAAGACGGTCGGGATCCGTCCGCGCAGGGCGATCCGCGCGGCGAGCCCGGCCTTGGCGCTGTGGGCGTGGACGAGCGTGGGCCGTACGGACGCGATGACGCGGTTCAGTTCCCTCGCCTCGGCGCGCAGCCGGGGCCCGGGAGAGCGGGACGCGGCCCAGGGGTGGTGCCGGACACCGGGCGGCAGCCGGGCCAGGACGCCCTCGTCCGGGCAGGCCACGTGGACGTCCATCCCCGCCGCCGCCTGAGCGGCGGCCAGGCCGGTGACGACTCGCGCCACACCGCCGTCCACGGGCCGGCTGACGTGCAGGACCCGTGGGCGAGAGGGTGCTGACGGCAGAGGCATGCGCAACTCCCTGTCTTCTCGCCGCCGGGCGGTGAAGAGCTCTGAACCACGACCAAGTCGGTCATTCGCACTGAATGCATGAATGTTGAGTCTTTGAATGCTGAGTCTTTTGTCTGAAATGTCTCTTAAGGCAGCGTCACTGTAGCCGGTGAGAGCGGTGGCTCCGACGACCCCGGCGCGTGTGTCTCCGCCGTCCGTACGCCGATCCGGGCACCGTCGCGGAAACGAGGTCGCGGAAACGAAATCGGCCGTACGTCACTCGTCCGAGGGCGCAACTCGTCGAGCAGGTCAGCAGTTGATCCCCATATACGGCCGCACTGGTCCGTACGAGACACCCTCACGCAAGGAGCAACACCTCATGTCGCTTAGCACCAAAGCCTTCGCCCTGTCCGCCGTAGCCGTCGCCGCCGTGATCGTTCCCGCGGGCATCGCCGTGGCCGACAGCGGCGCGCACGGCGCCGCCGCCAACTCCCCCGGCGTGATCTCCGGCAACGCCGTGCAGGTGCCGGTCCACGTCCCCGTGAACGCCTGCGGCAACACCATCGACGTCGTCGGCGTGCTGAACCCCACGTTCGGCAACGTGTGCGTCAACGACTGACACGTCGTCCGACCGAACGGCCGTCCCCGCGCAGGCGGGGGCGGCCGTTCCGCGTTCCGTCCGCACTCCGTGGCGGTGCCCCGAATGGGGGTCGCCCGGCAGGGAGCCGACTGCCCGTCACATCCCCTCCCACCTGCACAGACGCGACCCGGCCCCGGAGAGGCTCACTGCGTGGCGGAGCCGCTCGGTTGCGAGCGGCCTCCGGCGCTCCCACGGTGATCACAAGATCTGACGCATCACCGAAAGGGACCACCTATGCGTGCTCTGCCCGTACGGCGCATCGCGACCACCGCCCTGTGCGCGACGCTGCTTGTCGGCATGGCCGGCACCGCCGTCGCCGTCCACGACGACGGACCCGGCGACGAGACCCGGACCGCGCCCCGCGCGCCCGCCCCGGAGGCGCTGCTCGGCCAGACCAAGCAGCTCCACGATGTCGGCCGGGTCCTCACGCCGGTCACGGACATGCTCACCGCGGCGCTCAAGGCCAAGGGCAACAAGCTCTCCCCCGAGGACGTCCAGAAACACCGCGAGGCGGTGAAAAAGGCGATCCAGGCGGCCGCCGCCAAGCCCAAGGCACCCGCCGAGGTCCCGGCGGCCAAGCCCCAGACCCCCAAGGACCCGGCGGCCAGACCTCAGGCACCCAAGGACCCGGCAGCGAAACTCCAGGACCCCAACACCTCGGCGAACACCCCCCAAGCACAGAACCCTCAGGCCCCCAACCCGCAAGCGCAGCACCCGCAAGCACAGACCCCTCAAACGCAGAATCCCCCAGCGCAGAACCCGCAAGCACCCAACACCCTGGCACCCAAGCCCCAGGTATCCGGCATCCCGGCACCGAAGGCCGCAGCCGAATCCAAGGCCGCGGCCGAATCGAAGGCGCGAGCCCTGGCCGAACTGCAGAAGTCGGCCGACGCCCTGCTCGAACCGGCCGGCGCGGGCGACGCGGCGGCCGTGCGGGCGCAGGCCCCCAAGGTCCTCACCAGCCTGGTCGACGTGGTCACGGCCGGTCTGCAGGGGCTGCCGAGGTCTCCCGCGGCCCCGGGCCAGTAGCGGCCGGCCGGGGTTCGGGGAAGTCGGGGCTCAGGGGTTTCCGTTTCCGTACCGGCCTGTGCTCGTTAGCTCCGGTGAAGTGAGACGACAGGCAGAACGATGCCTGAAACGGTGCCCCGTAGGCGACATGAGTTGCCAGAGAAAGGAACATGATGAAGGCCCTGAAGGCTGCCGCTGTCCTTGCCGGTTCGATCGCCGTCGCCGGTTCCGCCGCGCCCGCATTCGCCAACTCCGCCGTTCCCGCCAATCTGACCGGCGCGGTCGAGACGCTCGCCGGTGACTCCGTACCCAACGCGAAGACGTTCAGCGCCCAGACACCCGTCACCGAGGAAGACGCCGTCAGGACGGTCACGGGCGCCACGCAGAAGCTGAACCCGGCCGGCGGCCCCACCCAGCTTCTCGGTGGACTTCCTCTCGCCAAGTAGGGCGCGCCCCACTCCCTTCGCCGTGCGGGGCGTGCCCCCAGGGCCGGTCACCTCTTGCGCGGACCGGCCCTCCGGTGTGTTCGCGGTCGCGTCGACACCGGCCCGGGGAAGACCAGTTCGAGCTGGGCCACATGAGTGACAGCGCGGCCGGACCCGCTCTTCGGCGTCTATACGGTTCCCCTCATGACCTCCACTGAACTGCCCCGCCAGGTAAGGCCGAGGATCACCGCCGACAGGCCGGGCGAGGTCGGCCGGGGGTTCGGCCTGCTTCTGATGATCGCCGGAGCGGCGGGTCTGCTGGCGGCATGGGTCATCACCCTCGACAAGAACAAGCTGCTCGAAGACCCGGACTACACACCCGGGTGCAGCCTCAACCCGGTCGTGGCGTGCGGCAGCATCATGAAGAGCGAGCAGGCATCGGCATTCGGGTTCCCCAATCCGATGCTCGGCCTTGTCGCCTACGCCGTCGTCGTCTGCGTCGGGGCGAGCCTTCTGGGCGGAGCCCGATTCCCGCGCTGGTACTGGCTGACCTTCAACGCGGGCACGCTTTTCGGAGCCGCGTTCTGCACCTGGCTGCAGGTCCAGTCCCTCTACCGCATCAATGCGCTCTGCCTGTGGTGCTGCCTGGCCTGGGCCGCCACCATTCTCGTGTTCTGGTACGTCACCTCACACAATGTGCGCCGCGGATTCCTGCCCGCACCTCAAGGGGTGCGTGCTTTCCTGGGCGATTTCCCGTGGGCTCTCCCCGTACTGCACATGGGCGTCATCGGCATGCTCGTCCTGACGCGCTGGTGGGACTTCTGGACCGGCTGAGAGCCGAGCCGTTGCCACCGCGAAGCCCCCGGCGGAGACGCTCACCGGGGGCTTCGGGCTTCGGGCTTCGGGCTTCAGTGGCCGTGGCCGTGGTGCCCCCCGTGGCCGTCGGTGTTCACGCACTTGTTGCCGAAGGCGGGGTTCAGAGCGCCGACGACGTCGATGGTGTTCCCGCAGACGTTCACCGGGATATGGAGCGGGGCCTGGACCACATTGCCCGAGATGACCCCGGGGGAGCCGACGGCTTTGCCCTGCGCACCGGCATCCGCCACGGCCGCGCTGCCGCCGGCGAGCACGACAGCGCCGGTACCGAGGGTGACAGCGGCTGCCTTCGCGATGCGAGACATCAGTTCTCCTTCTGGTCGGGAAACGCGGCTGCTGTGCACAGCCGCTCGCTCCTAACGACCGCTGTCATGGTGAAGTCACGGAGAAGGGTGCCCAGTGGGAGGCGCCCGGCGGGAGGGGTGCTCAGCGGAGCCTCGCTCCCCGCCTGGCCAGGTAGCGGACCGGATCGATGTCCGAGCCGTAGCCGCGGCGGGCCCGTATCTCCAGGTGGAGGTGGGGGCCGGTGGCCCGCCCCGTCGCGCCGCTGCTCCCGATGCGGGCGCCGGTACGGACCCGTTCCCCGCGGCGGACCAGGATGCGGGAGAGATGGGCGAAGACGGCGTAGTGGCCGTCCGGCATCCGCACCGTCACCGCCTTGCCGTACGCACCCGCCCAGCGAGCCAGTACGACGACACCGGCGCCCACGGCGTACACGGGTGTCCCCCGTGGCACCGCGAGGTCGATGCCCGTGTGGTGCCCGGCGAGCCAGTCGCCGCGTATCCCGTAGCGCGCGGAGACCCGGAAGCCGCGGCGCAGCGGCAGGGTGTAGCGGCGGCCGGCCGGGAGCTCCGGATTGAGCCCCCGGAGCTCCCAGGGCGGGATCTCGGTCTCCGCCTCGGCCAGGGCCGCCTCGAACTCGGCGTCGTACCCGCCCCCCGCACAGACGTCGTCCGAGCGCGCGGTGGCACGGTGTGCGGTCAGCGGGACTGCTCCGACGGCCAGGATTCCGGCGGCGACACGCAGGGCGTGACGCCGCGTGGGAGGCGCTGTTCGCGCCGTCTCTATGTCGTAACCATCCATGCTCCACAGCTCACTAGCGGTGGGCCCGACACGCATCCCGTGGCGGCCGTGACTACGCCAGGCGGATCAATCGGCCCGGCATGCGGCGCCGTCACATGAAGGACATGCCGCCGCCCACGACGCAGGACTTGCCGTACTTCCAGTCGCACTCGACGGGGCCGACGACGGTGTCGACGCGGACGGCCGGGCCCGTGGGCGCGGCGGCGGTGGGGACGAACACCAGCAGCGGCACCAATACCACTGCCAGCGCCAGAAGCAGCCTGAGGTGAACCGACACGTCCGTTCTCCTCGTCATCGTCGTATCCCGAGACCCTCTGATCCTGCGCAGATGTCACTCATGATCGCTATTCCGTCACCAAGAGTGACGAAAGCAGTGGCTCGTCCGAGTGGGGGAGACGGTGGCGCCGGGGCGGCGACACAGCGCCGCCCTTCGGCCGTGACGCGGCGGGCGGCGCATACGTTGGGCGGCGTGAAGATCGATTGCGTCGGTGGGGGGCCCGCCTCCCTGTACCTGGCCATCCTCGCCAAACTCCGGGAGCCGGCCCACGAGGTCACCGTCCACGAGAGACACGCGGCCGACGCCAGCCACGGCTGGGGCGTCACGTACTGGCCCGACCTCTTGGAGGAGCTCCGCGCCCAGGACCCCGTGTCCGCGCGCGCCATCGCGGAGCAGTCCGTGTGCTGGCGCGGCGGCTTCGCGTACGTGGGGAGGAGAACCACGGCCCACGACGGCGACGTGGGCCACGCCATCGGACGCCACCGTCTGCGGACGATCCTCGTCGACCGCGCCCAGGAGCTGGGCGTACGCCTGGAGTTCGGCACCGAGATCGGCGGCCGCGCGGACCTGCCCGACGCGGACCTCGTCGTCGCGGGCGACGGCGCCCACAGCAAACTCCGTACGGAGAGCGCCGCCCACTTCGGTACGCGCGTGACCACCGGCGCCAACCGCTTCATCTGGCTCGGCACGACCCGGGTCTTCACCGCGTTCACCTTCGCCTTCGTCCAGACCGCGCACGGCTGGATCTGGTGCTACGCCTACGGGTACAGCTCCGGGCACAGCACCTGCGTGGTGGAGTGCTCCGCGGCCACCTGGACCGGCCTCGGCCTCGACCGGCTCGGCCACGGCGACGCCCTGCGCCTGCTGGAGAAGCTCTTCGCCGAGATGCTCGACGGGCATGAGCTGCTCGGCCGCAGCGACATCGAGGGCCACGCCCAGTGGCAGGCCTTCCCGACGGTCACCAACGAGTCGTGGTCCCACGGCAACCTCACCCTCATCGGCGACGCCGCCCACACCACGCACTATTCGATCGGGGCCGGCACCAGCCTCGCGCTCCGGGACGCCGTGTGCCTGGCCCGCGCGGTGGGGTCCGCCACCCCGCCGGAACTCCCCGCCGCGCTCGCGCGCTACGAGCGGGAACGCAAGCAGGCCCTGCTCTCGACGCAGAGCGCGGCCCGGCACAGCGCCCAGTGGTACGAGAACCTGCCCCGGTACATCGGCCTCGAGCCGCGGCAGATGTTCGCGCTGCTCGGCCAGCGCCATTCGCCGCTGCTGCCCTATGTGCCGCCCCAGCTCTACTACCACCTGGACCAGACCGTCGGCCGGCTCCCCTCCCTGCGCCGGCTCAAGCAGAGCCTCGGCCCGCGTCTGGCACGTGCCTTGCAGAGCCGACGGCCCCGGTCCTGAGGCGGGTCGGGGGTGGCGGTGGCAGGCCAGTGCGCTTCCCACCCATTCACCCGAATGGCCCAATCCGCCGGGCGGCGGATGTGGCCGGTCCGATCGCCGACGGCCCCGGAATGGCGTAGTCCCGCAGGCCGCTTCCCGCACACCGCGCGACTCTCCGCCTTGCGCGGCGGACGACGGCGGCGCGCGATGGACATGAGGCGTGCGTCGTCCCGTGCGGATTGGTTCTGCCCGTCGCATGCTCCAAGGGAGTGATCACCCATGACGCAGGGCGAGGCCTTCACGAACCCCGACGCGCTCAAGGGCCTTACAGCCTACGACCGGACCGGTGAGAAGATCGGCAGTATCGAACGGGTCTACCTCGACGACCGCAGCGGCCGTCCCGAGTGGGTGACCGTCAAGACCGGCCTCTTCGGCATGAAGGAGAGCTTCGTACCACTGGCGGGGGCCCGCCTGCGCGGCGACGACCTGCACGTCACGGCCACCAAGGAGGCCGTGAAGGAGGCCCCGCGGGTGGACGCCGACCAGCACCTCGACCCCGGCCAGGAGCACGAGCTCTACGCCCATTACGGGCTGTCCCGTCCCGGCGCGGCGGTGACCGGAACCGGCATGGGCACGGCGGGCACCGGCATGGGCACGGCCGACGCCCCTGGGCCCCCGCTCGCCGGGGCGGCAGCGGGCCATGGCCGTCACGCCGGCCAGCGGGAGTACGCCACGCGCGCGGGGGCGGGCGACGGGACCAAGGAGCAGGAGCTCGTGTGCTCCGAGGAGCGGCTGCGGGTCGGTACCCAGGAGGAAGAGGTCGGACACGCCCGGCTGCGGAAGGTGGTCGTGACCGAGGACGTCACGACGTCGATACCCGTCTCCCACGAGGAGGTCCGCGTCGTACGTGAGCCGATCGGCGAGGGCGACCGGGTGCGCGGCACCACCATCGGCGAGGCCGAGACGGAGGTGACCCTGCACTCCGAGAAGCCCGTGGTGAGCAAGGAGACCGTGCCCGTCGAACGCGTGCGCCTGGAGACGGAGAAGGTCACCGAGACCCAGGAGGTCTCCGGCACCGTCCGCAAGGAGCAGATCGAGTTCGACGACGCCAAGGGTGAGCGCGGCGGCATGATGGGCGAGGGCTGGCGCGACCGGAAGCGGGGCCCGGGGCACTGACGCTTCCGGAGGACCGGAGGCTCTCTCGGATCTTTGGGCCTCCGGGGAACCCAGATCCCAGCGAACCCAGATCCCAGCTAACCCAGATCCCAGCGAACCCAGATCCCAGCGAACCCAGAGGGAAGCATTCACCAGAGTGCTTCCCTCTGCTCTGCCGCCGCACTGGCGCGCCCGGCTCGCCGACGCCATGCCGGCCGACTCGCTCAGCCGAGTGCGGCGGCCAGGACCCCCGACACCACGGCGGCGGCGGTCGCGGTGGACAGCAGCATGACTCGCCCGCGTCTGCGTCTGCGCCACACGCCGGCCCACAGACGCCACCCGGCGACGGAATCGTTTCTCCTCACGGCACGTACGTGCGTGGACAGCTCGCCGAGGCCGTCAGCAGGAGCGTCAGCAGGGCCGTCCGCGAGACCATCGGCCTGCCTCAACCGCACGCACCACTCGCAGTGGTCGAGGCCGGAGTCGAGGTCTCTCGGCCAGGGCATCGCGTCGTCGTCAGAAACCGCCATGCCGAGTCCAACGACGCACAGACGGGCGCCGGAACGTCCGGGTCAGTTTTCCGTACGGGTTTTCACCCGCCCGCGGCCGGCCCTACTTGGTCGGTGTGAGGGCGGGGGCACCACCGCATGGAGAAGACGACGGTGGCGCCGGTGGGGTCGGCGCTGATGGTGAGGTCGTCGGTGACCAGACGTGTCAGCCAGAGGCCCTGGCCGTGGCCCGCGCCGTTGATGCCGGGGGCGAGTTCGGGAATGACGTCGGCGGTGAAGCCGGGCCCGCCATCGCTGACCCGGCACCGCAGTTCATGACAGGCCGCGCGGGCCAGCGTCAGCACGCCCTGGCCGCCGCCGTGCTGGACCGCGTTGCTGGCCACGGCGTCCATCGCGACCACGAAGTCGCCGCGCCGCTGCTGGGGCAGCCCGACCAGGGCGGCATGCCCCTCGACCAGTGCTCTCAGGTAGGGAACGTCCTTGGCTGTGAACGGAGTTCGCAGGAGGATCTCCTCGGCCCCCTCTGCTTGACCACCGCGTGTATCGAAGGTCATGGCCCTTTCACCTGGAGATGTCGATGGCCGAGGGGGACGCGCCGAGGTGTCGCAGCGTTTCAGCGCAGCGCCTGGCGCAGCGGACCCGTACCGGCCTGTGCGGCGTCGCGAGGCCCATCGTCCGTACGAGTTCCCTCGCGCACTCCACGCCGAGGAACACCACCCCGTCGAGATCGATGGTCAGTCCGGTCTGTGCGTCCGGTGAGCGAACGGCGTCGGTCAACGCCCGCGTCAACTGCTCACGTGTGGCCAGGTCTGCTTCCCCGACCAGCCGGAGCGTCCGGCCCGCCAGCCTGGTCCGCAGGCGGCCGAGCGCGGGCAGGAGGTTTTGCGGATGAGCCCGGCACATGGCCTCCAGGACCTCTTGCGGAAAGCGGTCACGGTCGTAGGCGCAGATCTCGCTGTAGAGCCCGGAGGTGAACAGGTGCTCCGCCTGGCGTTCGCGGGCCATCATCACGTCGAGATCGGCTTCGAGGTCGGCGACCCATCCCATGTCGATGTAGGTCCGCAGGCCGGTGAAGCCGTGCGCCCGCGCCGACTCGGTCTCTTCCACGATCCGCCGCCACTGCTGCGCCGCGGTGAACGTGCGGTCGGGGAGGATGAGTTGACGCATGCTGCTCATTTCGAGGCGCCCGCTGTCGTACCCCTGATCCAGCAGTACTCCGGGCGCGTCCCTCAGGCGCCGCAGCACGTCCGAGGCGTTCAGGTGCGGGGAGGGAAAGACGATGACCTTCTCCCCGCGGGCCACGCCGTTCCATACGAAGGCCGACAGTACGTCCCACCCCTGCAGATGGTCGTCGTAACAGAGAAAGGCATGGTCGCCGGCGCTCATCTGCTGCACGGGCAGCGTCCCGGGATGTTTCAGATCCGAAGCGAGCATCGCCTTCCGCTCCCTGATAAGGCTGCCTGCTGTAAGGAGAAAGGTACTGGCTGTGAGGGAGTGCTACGGACCATTCGGCCTCTCACATCATGGTCGTCGGCTCGAACCTCTCTGCGATGTGGGACGTGGAACGCGTGGAGGGGCCCTGGTGCCGTACGGCACCAGGGCCCCGAAGGAACTGCAACGCCATCTGCGTGGCGCTTCGATTCCTCCGTTCTTCCCTCTGAGTGACTGACTCTTTCTGCGGAACTGCGTACTACTTACTGCGTACTGCACTACTGGTACTGCTGACACTGACTGGTACTGCGAACTGCTTGTGGCGGCCCCTGATCACTGCGGGCCACCCGGTCCGGTGGTCAGCCCCGTCGCCGTCCTGCGACAACCATGGCTTCGAAACTCCACCACCGCACCGTCCTACGTGCACTGCTGCCCGGCAGTTCGTGTCTGCCGGGCCCTGCTCGATCTCGGCTACAACAGAAACCATAGCTACGTGAGCGCCCAATGTCTACTGTCGTGAGTGCAGATTTACGCGTGCTCATCGATGAGGTATTCGCCTCCGCCGGCCTATGGCTAGCGCGGCACGCAGTGAGGGCCCGACCGGCACGCGCCGGTCG
>NZ_JBSFRK010000049.1:0-58763 GCF_053589195.1 Streptomyces sp. NPDC003379
GCGGCCCATAGTCATGGACACCCCAACTCGCCGCAAGAGTGCAGGCATAGAAGAGCCGGACCGGCACCAGGCGCTGCTCGGAGGGGCATGCCGAGACGGTGCCTGGAGGGTTGCCGGAATACGCCGGAGACCTGCCGTAGGCCAGGCGGAACGGTGGGTCGCTCACTGCCGCTGCGCTGAACCGTCGGCGGGTGTGGGGCGAAAGGTGCGGCGGTAGGCCTGGGGTGTGACCCCGATGGCGGCATGAAGATGCTGGCGCAGGGAGACACCGGTGCCGAATCCGGCGCGGTCGGCGACCAGGTCGACGGGCCAGTCAGTGGTCTCCAGCAGGTGCCGGGCCAGGTCGACGCGTCGGCGGATGAGCCACTGGCCGGGGCTGGTGCCGACCTCGTTGCGGAAGTGGCGGGTGAAGGTACGCAGGCTGACGTTGGCGTGGGCTGCCATGTCGGCCAGGGTGACGGGTTCAGAGAGACGTTCCATGATCCACGCCTGTGTGGAGGCGGTACCCGGGGCAGTGGAGGCGGGGACGGGGCGCCGGATGTACTGGGCCTGACCGCCGTCGCGCCAAGGCGGTACGACACAGGAGCGCGCGACCTCGTTGGCGATGTCGCTGCCGTGGTCGCGGCGGACGATGTGCAGGCACAGGTCGATGCCGGCGGCGACCCCGGCGGACGTGAGGATCTCGCCGTCGTCAATGAAGAGGACGTCGGGGTCGATGCGCGCAGTGGTGAACATGCGCTGCAGACGGTCGGCTTCGCGCCAGTGTGTGGTGGCGGGGCGGCCGTCGAGCAGTCCCGCGGCGGCCAGCACATAGGTGCCGGTGCAGATCGCCACAATGCGGGTTCCGGGGCGGATGGCAGCCAGGGCCTCGCGCAGGGCGTCGGGCAGGCGGCCCTCTTCGCGAATGGGGCCCAACGCGTGGGAGGGCGGGATGACGACGGTGTCGACGGCGGCCAGCAGGGAGGCGTCGTGGGCGACGGTGAGCTGGTAGTCGGCCTCGGCGCGGACGGGCCGCCCGTCCATGCTGCACGTGGTCACGGAGTAGAGCTGGTTGCCCATGCTGTCGCGGGCGGCGCCGAAGATCCGCGCGGGGATACCGAGCTCGAAGGGGACCACCCCATCCAGGGCCAGAACGCCAACGTGGTGCATGACCCGATCCTTTCATTCCTTGACCATCGGGCCACTACTGGGGAGCTGTCCACCCAGGCAGTCTTGGGAAGTGCCCAAGAAAACCGGCATAAACCACAAGACGATCCCCTGCTGAAGAGAGCACGTCATCATGGACCAAGCCACCACCCCCTCGACCATGCGCGCCATCTCCCAGGACGCCGCGGGAGCACCGGACGTCCTCAAGGTCATCGAGACGCAGCGCCCGGTCCCGGGCCGGGGCGAGATCCTGGTCCGGGTGCACGCGGCGGGCGTGAACCCAGCCGACTGGAAGACCCGCGATCGGGGCGTGTTCGCCAATGGCGCTAGGCCGCCGTTCACGCTCGGCTTTGACGTCGCCGGGGTGGTCGAGGCGGCCGGCGAAGGGGTGACACTCTTCCAGGCGGGCGACGAGGTGTTCGGGATGCCGCGCTTCCCGCACCCGGCCGGTGCCTATGCCGAGTACGTCGCCGCCCCGGCCCGGCACTTCGCTCCGCGTCCCAAGGGCCTGAACCACATCCAGGCCGGTGCCCTGCCGCTGGCCTCGCTGACCGCCTGGCAGGCCCTGGTGGACACCGCGAACGTCCAGCCCGGCCAGCGCGTCCTGATCCACGCGGCCGCCGGAGGCGTCGGCCACCTGGCCGTGCAGATTGCCAAGGCCCGCGGCGCGTACGTCATCGGCACCGCCAGCGCCGCCAAGCACGAGCTACTGCGCTCGCTGGGCGCCGACGAGCTGATCGACTACCACGCCCAGGACTTCGCCGAGACCCTCCGCGACATCGATGTCGCACTGGACGCCCTCGGCGGCCCCAACTGGGCCCGGTCCCTGCGAACGCTGCGGCCGGGCGGCACGCTGATCTCGATCCTGCCGCTGAACCACACCTTCCCCGCCAAGGAGGCCGAAGCGGCAGGAGTACGGGCGGTGTTCATGCTCGTCGAGCCCGACCATGCGGGGTTGCGCGAGATCACTTCCCTGGTCGAGGACGGCCGCCTGCGCGTGATCGCCGACGCGGTCTTCCCTCTCGAAGAAGCCGCCAGGGCCCACACGCTGGGTGAGACCGGCCGCACCACCGGCAAGATCGTCCTGTCCGTCACCTCCTGACCCACCCCGCTGCTTCTGCCCTGCGGCTAACGGGGGACGACGAAGACGAGCAGAACCCGGACGATCCCAGAGAAGAGAGCCTGGAGAACGCCCCGGAACCGGACACGACCGATCCGGCCGCGGACTCCGCTGCCCGCCCCGTGGCCGATCAGGCACAAGGCCCCACGACGGCGCACCCCCAGAGGTACCGCCCGAAGCGTCGCGCTTCCGGGGAGAGTTCTCCGAGCTTAGGGGGACACGTTGGCGGGCACCAAGACGAGTTGTTCGAGCTGGTGGACGCGGTGTTGTGTGCGGACGGTGCGGTGAAGTCCCTGGTCGATCTGGCGCTGCTGCCCGAGCATCGTCGTGGGCACGGAGCGATGTATGGCGGCCTGAACCACGGCCGGCACGACGTCGATCGGCGGCGGACGGTGCTGGCTGGGCTGTCGCTGCCGCGTTTCGACGGCGGGCGCCTGGTGCTGGCGGTCGATGTGTCGCCGTAGCTTCGTTCGGACGCGCCGTGCTCGGCGGAGCGGCTGTTCTACCACGTCTACGGCCGTGCGAAGACGGCGTCGCGGTTCATTCCAGGCTGGCCCTACTCCTTCGTCGCCGTGCTGGAGCCGGGCACCACGTCATGGACCGCGCCCCTGCACGCGGTCCGGCTCGGCCCGGCGGACGACGCGACCGCGACCACCCCGGCCAGCTCCGAGGAGTCGTTGAACGGCTCATCACCGCGGGCCAGTGGCAGGCCGGGGACCCGGACATCATGATCGTCAGCGATGCCGACCACTGCCCCGGTAGTCGCCGTCAGCAATCACGGTGGTCCGGCCGATGGCGTCCTTCGCTCCGGACAGCCCCCACGCCTTGCAGTCGTTGCGGTTCCCCGGGACCGTTCGGCCGACGGCGACGACCAGACGGGTGTCGGCGTCGATGACGACTCGGTGGTTGGTGAAGACCTGTAGTTTTTCGACTGCTCGGCGATCGTGTGGTGCCAGGTGGGGACCAGGGTGCCATCGACGATCAGCACGGTGTCCTTCCGGAACCTTGTGCGAAGCTGCAGGGCGAGCAATGGCCCGCGGTGGGCGATGATCCGGTCGGCAGTGGACTTGGACACTGCGAACAACGGGGCCAGCTGCCGCAGGCTGAGTTTCCACACCGATAGGGTCTTCATCCGAACGAGGGACGGGCGTTGCCTGTGGCTCTCAGCTGCGCGTCGGATCCGATCTCCATCCGGCATCGACCGTGAGATTCCGACACGGCACCGATTCCTAATGCCGTTTGTCAAGCAGCGACGGCCGCCGCAACGTACCGCGGCGAACGCGACGGACCGATAAGGCCAGGAAGGAATCGGACCGGCCTTCTGGCCTACGACTTCATGTCGAGACGCACAAGCGCGCCAATCTCCACGAGCTGGTCCGGCAGCGCCAGATCGGCAATGCCCATGACCGTGCTGGTGGGCCGGTGTTCTCGGAAGTACTCGGCGTGCAGGCGTGCGGTCGTATCGAAGTTCTCCCGCAAATTCCTCACCAGCACCGTGGTCTCCACTATCTGGCTACGCTCGGCTCCGAACTGCTTCAGCACCCGGTCCAGGTTTCCCAGCGTGGTGCGGACCTGCAGTTCGAAGTCGTCTGCGCCCACAAAGTCGCCGTGATGGTTGTGAGACAGCTGCCCGGACACGTAAAGGTCGGGCTTGGCAGAGGCGTTGATGGTCACGCCCCGCGTGGTAGCGCCAGTAGTCCTCGAAGTCGCCGTTGGTGATCAGTGCGTGGAGTTGGAGGACGGCTTCGGCGCCGGTGAGTCCCCAGCGGTCGCCGGTGATGTCGAGGCGGTCAGCGGTCAGGCGGCGGCAGGCGCCTTCGACGGCGCCGGTGGCGATCGGCCAGCCGGCCGCGAGAGCGGTGTCGTAGTGGAGCTGGTCGAGGTGACCGGTGAGGTGTCACGAGCAGCAGTGGGTGAGGCCTGCGTCGGCTACTTGTGAACCCCTGGCCTGCAGCATCTCGACTAGAGCCGGACAGCTCTCTGGAGCATCTGACCTGCTGCTTCTCGGATTTGGGGCCCCGCCCTCTGAGCTGGCACGCCGCGGATCCGGATGGCAAATCGGCCGGCAGCCCGGGCGTGAAGACCTCGCGCGGCCGGCCGGAGGCAACCAGCGTGCCGTGGTCCAGGACGTGCGGGCGGTCGCAAACGGACGCCGCCACGTTGAGGTGGTGCAGCGACACCACAGTTGTACGGCGCTGGGCACGCAGCAGGGCGAGCAGGCCCACCTGGCGATGGATGGCGAGGTGGTAGGTCGGCTCGTCCAGCACCAGGACACCCGGGTCCTGGGCCAACGCCCGCGCCGACGGGCCGCATTGCCGTTCGCCCCCGGACAGGGCCGTGAAGCGGCGTCCTGTGTACTACGCCATCCCACCTCAACCAGGGTGCGGGAGACGGTGTTCCGGTCGGTGGCGTCGTCTCCCGCGAAGCCGCGCTTGTAGGGCGTACGGCCCCAGGCGCCGACCTCGCGCACGCTCAGTTCGAAGTCGCCGCCCCACTCCTGCGGCAGCGCGGCCACCTACCGCGACCCTCAGCACACTCTCGCCTTCACGTGGCGACCACCAACTCCCGGTGCTCAAACGCCGGCTCAGGAGGTACAAGGCCGTTTCCGGATCTGCCCAGGCTGCCAGGCGACTCCTGGTGAGCAGAGCTGCGGTAGGGCGTGCAACGAGAGCGTGCCATCAGCATGGCCGTGTGCGGGAGAACCGCACGCACCGTGCGCAGCGGCGGGCGCTGGAAACGGAGCGGAAGCCACCGCGCCGGTCCCCGACCCTACGAGGCATGCCCCGGCCTCACGGCGACGGGGCGATGCGGTCAGAAGCCACGAGGACGCCCTGGGGTCGTCCGTGGGCTCGGTTGACCGCGGAGGCCACCGCCGTCAACCGGACGAGTTCCGCGTCGTCGGCGATGCCGGCGCCGTGGTGGACCGTGCCGTCGACGGTGACTCGCGCGTAGGCGGCGAAGCGGGTACCGACGGGGTCGGGCAGCGGGTGGCAGGTCAGTTCTGGCCGCTGCACGGTGATGCCGATGCCCGCCAGGGCGGCGGCGAAGGCGGTGGCCGCGTCGATTCCGTCGGCAGTCAGGCGCCGCTCCTCGCCGTTCGCGAGGGCGACCAGGGCGGCGAGGGTGACGCCGACGGAGCCGGGCGTCATCCGGAACTCTTTGAGCGTGAGCCGCGGCCGGTCGAACTTCAGGTACTCCTCGGTGAAGAGGGCGTGCAGCTCGCGCGAGGTGAGTTCGCCGCCTCGGTAGTCCGCGGCACGCTGGACACGGCGGCCGAATTCCACCCGCATCGTGCGTGGCAGGTCCAGCCCGTACGCGGTGTTGAGGACATACGCCACCCCGCCCTTGCCGGACTGGCTGTTGACGCGCACGACGGATTCGTACGTCCGGCCCACGTCCTTCGGATCGATGGGCAGGTAAGGGACGTTCCAGGGCACCGCGGTGGCAGGCGTGCCCGCTTCAGCGGCACGGCGCTCGATCGTGGCCAGGCCCTTGGCTATGGCGTCCTGATGCGTGCCGGAAAAGGCCGCGTGCACGAGGTCGCCGACGTACGGGTGACGGGGCGGCACCGGCAGCTGGTTGGCGAACTCAACCGTGCGGCGGATCCCGTCGATGTCCGAGAAGTCCAGCTGGGGATCGATTCCCTGGCTGAAGAGGTTCAGCGCCAGCGTCGCGAGACAGACGTTGCCCGTGCGTTCCCCGTTGCCGAAGAGCGTGCCCTCGATCCGCTCGGCGCCCGCAAGGACAGCCAGCTCCGCGGAGGCGACCGCGGTGCCGCGGTCATTGTGCGGATGGACGGAGAGGATGACCGACCGCCGGTTGTCGAGGTTGCGGTGCATCCACTCGACCTGGTCGGCGAACACGTTGGGCGAGTCGGTCTCCACCGTGGTCGGCAGATTGAGGGTGACCGGGCGGTCCGGACTCGCGTCCCACAGCGCGGCGACGGCGTTCGACAGGCGCAGGACGAACTCCGGCTCGGTTACGTTGAACGTCTCCGGTGAGTACTGGAAACGCAGCCGGGTTCTCTTGATGGCGTCCGCGCGCCGGGCGACGTGCTTTGCTGCCCGGATTGCCATCTCCTCGACCTCGCCGGTGGTCATCGCGAAGACGACGTCGCGCCACAGGCAGGCGGTGGCGTGGCACAGATGCACCACCGCCCGGTCCGCCCCGTCGACGGCCTCGAAGGTCCGGTCGATCAGTTCGGGCCGGGCCGGCGTGAAGACGGATATCGTCACGTCGTCCGGGATGAGGTCCTCCTCGATCAGCGTGCGGACGAACGAGAAGTCCGCTTCGCTGGCCGAGGGGTATCCGACCTCGATGTCCTTGAAGCCCATGCGGACGAGCAGGTCGAATATCGCTCTCTTGCGCCTGATGTCCATCGGGTCGCGCAGCGCCTGGTTGCCGTCCCGGAGGTCGACCGACGCCCACAGCGGGGCCCTGACCAAGGACTTCGTCGGCCAGGTGCGGTCCGTCAGCGGAAGCCGTGTGCCGGACCGCTCGTAGCGGGAAAAGGGCATGGCCGAAGCGAGCTGGGTGTTCCACCACGGCTGATCCGGTCCGCGCGGTCCCGTGGGCGTGGTGAGCCGAGGTTGGACGGGCAGGGGCGACGGGGCTGCGGTCATGTTGTGTCTCCCTTGAATCCGGAGCTCAGCCGGCCTGGATCGCGGAGCGCGGTCCGGCCGCGAAGGCGGTGCGGTCCACCTTGCCGTTGGCGTTGAGCGGCAGCTTCGGCAGATGCGTGAACCGCCTAGGAATCATGTAGACGGGCAGCCGGGAGCGCAGGAACGCGGTGAGGTCGCTCTGCGAGACTGCCTCGCCCGTGTAATAGGCGACCAACTCGGTATCGCTCTCGTGCTCCTGCACCACCGCGACCGCGTCGCGCACTGCGGGGTGCCGGGCCAGGGCCGCGTCGACCTCGCCCAGCTCGATGCGGTGGCCGCGCAGTTTGACCTGGTGGTCGAGGCGGCCCAGGTGGACCAGGGCGCCGTTCTCCCGGCACACCCGGTCGCCGGTGCGGTACCAGAGGTCCCGGGTCAGTGGCGCCGTGCCGTCGTGGACCACCGCCGCCTGCCCCGGGCTCCACTCCACGAAACGGCCCACGTCGTCGGCGGGGTCGAGGTAGCCGTCGAAGCGCTGGACGCCCCGGACGCACAGCTCGCCCGTCTCGGCGGGCTCACCCCCGTCGAGGATGACATGGTCCAGGTGCGGTGGCACCTCTCCGATCGGCAGGGTCCCGTTGGCGCCCGCCTCGAGCAGCGACCCCTTCCCACCGAGGTCCTGCCCCGAGCAGACGATCGCGACCTCGGTCGGCCCGTACAGGTTCCACAGCCGTGCCCGGGGCGCCGCCGCGGCCCACTGCTCTGCCTGTTCGGCGAGCAGCCGCTCGCCACCGAACATGACGGCCTTCAGCGACGGCATCGAATCCGGTGCCAGCGCTCCGGTGCGGGCGGCGATGCCGCCCACCGACGGAACGCAGAACCAGTGCGTGACCCGCTTGGCGTTCACGTAGGGCGTCGGCCGTACGACGTCGTTGGGGCGGGGTACCACCAGGGCGCCTCCGCTCGCCCAGGCGGCGAAGAGTTCGAAGACCGCGACGTCGAAGGAGATCTCCACGTTCTGTGAGACCCGGGACTCGGGTGTGAAGGCGTTGTACTCGACCAGCCAGCGCAGCGTCGGCACCACGCGCGCATGCCGGATCGGCACACCTCGGGGGCGGCCCGTGGAACCGGAGGTGTACAGGATGTACGCGACGTCCTCCGGTGACACCCGCACGACGGGAGCCGGCCGCACGTCGTCCTCGCCGGCCGCTACCGCGCCGGCCGCCTCGGCGTCGGTGAAGGTGACCAGGGGAGGCAGTTTCCGGCCGTCCGTCCCGTCCGCGCTCTCCGCGGCGGCCAGTTCACCGGCCCGTGCTGCGGCGTGCTCGTCGACCACGATCAGGTCCAGATCCGTCATGTCCGCGATGGCGCGGAGCCGGCCGGCCGGGAAGGACGGGTTGAGCGGGACGACGGCCGCGCCGAGGCGGAGCGCGGCCAGATAGCCGGTGTAGGTGGTGAGGCTGCGGGCCGCGAACAGCCCGATCCTGGCCGGGCGGTACGGGAGCTGCCGGACCATGGCGGCGGCCATCCGGGCTGCCGCGGCGTCCAGTTGCCGGTAGGTGAGCGCGGTGTCCCGCACGTCCAGCGCGATGTGCTCGGGGTAGCGTTCGGCGCTGGCGGCGAAAAGGTCGACGAGAGTGGCGGGTTCCATCGGACACGTCCTGTTCTGCGTGGCTTCCGGGCGGTACGGCGAGGGAGGCGGAGGGCAGTGGCAGCAGCACTCGGGGGCGAGCTCGCACCTCGAGCACAGGCATCCGCTCAGTCACGGGCGATCGCACGCCGCGGGCGCAGGGCGTGCGCACACCTCGCTCTTGATGGGCTCACAACAGTTGCTCCAGCGTCTTCCACAGCTCCGGCCACCGGTCCGTCACGTACATGTGGCCCCCGGCGAACTCGAGGGCGTCGAAGCCGGCGGAGGTGAAGGCCTCCCAGTCCAGCCACTCCTTCTCGGGCACCAGGTAGTCCTGGCCACCGCGGATCGCGGTGATCGGAACGGGCAACGGATCGCCGGCGGCCGGCGTGTAACCGGCCAGCAGGTTCACGTCCGCTCTCATGACCGGCAGCAGGATGTCCCGCAGCCGGGAGTCGGCGTACTCTGGTATGTCACGGCACGCGATGGCCCTGGCCCGCGCGACGACCTCCTCGTCGTCACCGTCGAGCCGTTCGGCCTGCCGGTGGGAGGGGCTGACGGAGCCGCTGACCACCAGGTGCCGGGGCAGTGGGCCGCCGGTGTCGATCAAGTGCCGGACGGCCTCGTAGGCGAGTAGCGCGCCGAAGCTGTGCCCGAAGACGATGAACGGCTGTCCGTCCGCGGCGGCTTCCCGGATGCGCCGCGCTGTTCCGGCAGCGGCCTCGGAGAAGTCTTGATAGAACGGTTTGCCGAACTCCCGCTCACGGCCGGGGAGCTGGATGGGTACGGCGCGCAGTGCGGCGGACTCCAGAACCTGCCAGGGGTGGTAGACGCCCGCCCCTGCGCCCGCGTAGGGCAGGCACATCACTGAGGTGGTCATACGGTGTTCTCCTGGCCGAAGGATCGGGTGCCGGCGTCGGCGCACAGGAGCCCCAACTGGTCGTCGAAGGCGCGCAGCAGGGCGGCCGACCGCCCCTGCCAGGGGCTGCTGAGCGGGGCCTGGGCGACGCAGTGCAGGGTGCCGACGGGCAGCTCGGTCACCTGGAGCTGGATCTCCGCGTGCCCGCCGACGGGTGGGACGGGGAGGGCGCGGATCTGCACCGGGCCCGCGGCGTGTGCCGCCCGCTCCCAGTTCTCGAAGGCGAACAGTGCCTGGTACACGGGCATCCGCCGACCGGGCGTCGTCCGGGCGGCACGGATGATCTCGTCGCACGGCAGCGCGGAACCGATGACGCTCTCGCGCAGGGAGCCCCAGACCCGTTCGACGACTCCGGGCTTGGACAATTCGGGCATTCGGACCGGCAGTGTGTTCGTCAGATAGCCGATCTCGTCGCTCTGGCCGGGTGTACGTGCGGCCACCGGCGTTCCGACGCAGAAGCCTGCGCCGCCGGTGAGTTCCGCCAGTGCCCGGCCGAGGGCCGCCAGCAGCACCGCGTACGGCGAGCAGCCGCTGTGCCGAGCCCGGGTACGCACCGCCTGCCAAGTGTCGGCCGGTAACTCGAGGCTGTCCTCTGCCAGATCGGCCTGGGCCAGCTGCCGCTGGCTGGGGCCGGGGCCGACGGCAGAACCCGGGAGAGGCAGGTCGGCCGCCCCGTCGAGCATCGTCCGCCAGTAGGTGGCGAGTTCCGCGCGCCGGGCGGGGGTCATGATGGCGGGCTCCGCCCGTTCGCGGACGGGCAGCACGGGCTCCTCGCCCGTGACCGCCAGGGCGTAGGCGCGAGCCAGATCGGCGGCGAAGATCTCCTGGGACATCCCGTCGAAGGCGATGTGATGCACCGCCAGGTAGACCGTGGCTCCCATCTCGTCGGGTGCCACAGCGGCCCGGAAGAGCCGCCCGGCGCCAAGGTCCAGGGAGTCATCCGCCAGCAGGGCGGCGGTCGCCTCGTGGCTGCCGGTTCTCGCGGGGAGGTGCAGCGGGGGCGGGACGTCCCGGGGAGGGAGCACCTTGCGCACCAACTCCCCCCGCTCGACGATGAAGGCGGTGCGCAGCGCCTCGTGGTGGGTGGCGACCACGTTCAGCGCCGCCTCAAGCGCACCGTGCTCGACCGGACCGTCGGCGCGGATCCGGGCGAGGGCCCGGTTGGCCCGGGTCGACGGCGCGATCTGCTCGCCGACCCAGAACTGCCGTTCCAGCGCGGAGGCCCGCTGCACCCGGACCGGTGCGTCGTCACTCACGAATTGCCTCCTTGTCGGCGGCCGCGGACTCCTCGGCCGGGGCCGACGGGGTGTCCATGTCGCGCAGCGCGCGGCTGCGCAGCGAGACGAGCACCAGGACGATGTACGAGGCGCCGAAGCAGAGGAGGGTTCCGCGCAGCCCAATGCCGTGGATCGACCAGCCGGCCACGAGGATGCCGATCGGGGCGGCGCTCATCCCGACGGCGGAGGTGAGGGCGAAGACCCGGCCGAAGACCTCTGCCGGGACCTTTTCCATCATCACAGTGGAGAGCGCCGGGTTGAGCGGGCCGGCCGCGAGGCCGAGCAAGAAGGAGATCACGATGCTCAGCACCGCGCCCGGCATGCCCGTGAGGGTCAGGCGCAGGGCGCCGATGACGAGGAAGCAGCCCAGCAGGGTCCAGCGGTGGCTGGTGAACCAGCGGGCGCTGACGGGACTGTAGCCGAATGTGCCGACGACGGCGCCGCAACCGGAGGCGGCCACCAGCCAGCCCAGGTACTGACCGCTGCCGAGCACCTGGTCCGAGTAGACCGGCAGGATGACCGGGGTGAAGGCGTCGTCGAGGAAGTTGGTGACGAAGACGAACGCCGTCATGGCGCCGACCACGGGTATCCCGCGGACGACCTTGGCGCCCTCGGCGAGCTGCCGCAGGAATCCCTCCTGGTGCTGCGCTGCGGAGGCGGGACGTGAACTGTGGGGCACGCCGACCGCGACCAGGAGAGCGGAGAGAAGGAAGGACGCGGAGTCGACGTACATGCCGGTCACCGGTCCGGACACGGCGATCAGCAGGCCGGCCAGCGGTGCGCCGACCAGCAAGCCGAGCCTGGGAGCGCCCTGCATCCAGGAGTTCGCGCTCGCCAGCCGGACCCCGCCCCGCTCCGCGAGCGGTTTGATCAGGCTCTGTCGTGCGGCGCCGGTCGGCGTGGAGCCCAGGCTGCGGCCGAAGAGCAGTCCCATCAGGACAGGCAGCGGCAGTCCCACCGTGTCGTCGAGCAGCGGGACAAGGCCGATGGAGACGCCCGCGACGACATCGCTCAGCACGCTCATTCGCTTGCCGCCGACGCGGTCGATCCAGACCCCGCCGATGGCTCCCGCGAAGATCAGCGGAAGGGTGTTGGCGAAGCCGGCCAGTCCGGTGGAGACGGAGCTGCCGGTGCTGTGGAGGACGTACAGCGGGATGGTGATGACCGTGATGGCGTTGCCGAACGACGAGAGGTAGTGCGCCAGCAGCAGTACGAACAGCGGCCGACGGTGCGGCACCGCTCGCCCGGGTTCCGCGGCAGTGGTCATGGGGTGTCCTCCTGGCGGGTGGGGGGCAGGACGTCACGGGCCGGGGCGCCGCTCGCGTCGGCGAAGAGGCGCTCCAGATAATCCTCCGAGACCCCGACCACACCGGGTACCGCGGTATCCGGCGGGGTGCCCGGCCGCAGCGGGTTCCCGCGCGCCAGGAGCCGAGCGGTCAGTTCGGCGGGCGTGGTGCCGGGCGCGATGTCCCGGGGTCCGGCGTCGAAGCCCGCCCGGCGCAGCAGCCGGGCCAGCCGGGCGGAGAGCAGCGGGGTGCCTCCGCTCGCGGCGAAGGCGTCGTCCGGTCCGGCGGTGTCCTGGTCGAGTGCCTCGCGCCAGGCGGCGGCGACGGTGTCACGGGCCCGGGCGGCGGGGCTCACGAGCGGGGTGTCCGGGGAGGTGGCGAAGAGCTCGACCAGCTGTAGCAGTCGCCGGGCGAGCCGGTCGACGGTCTCCGGCTCGAACAGGGCGGTGCGGTACTCGAACCGGCCGTAGACCAGGTCGCCGAGGTGCCACCAGGCGACCGTGACGTCCATCGAGGAGATGCCCTCGGGTACGGCATTGGCGTAGACGGTGGCGCCGGGCACCTCGTAGGAGACCGTCTCGGCCAGGTCCAGGTGGACGAGCATGGTGCGCAGCAGCGGATAGCCGTGTGCGGTCCGCTCGGGAGCAGCGGCCCGGACGATCTCGCCGAATGGCGTCTCGTGGTGGGCCGCGACGGCCGCGCCCGCCGCCTGGGCCGCGGCCAGGAAGTCGTTCGGAGTGGGGTTCTCGGGCAGCCGGACCCGCAGCGGCACATTGGTGAGCAGGAAGCCGACCAGATCCCGCACCGCGGCCTGGCCGCGGGTCACGCTGGGCACCCCGATCAGGACGTCGCGCTCGCCGCTCTCCTCGTACAGTAGGGCTGCGTATGCCGCCACCATGGCGTTGGCGACAGTGCTGCGGGCGGCCTTGGCGCGGTCGATGAACGCGGCGGCGGTGCCTTTGTCCAGTACGAAGTTGTGCTGGCGGCCGAGCCGGTCCTCGGTCTCGACCGGGTGGTCGTACGGCAGCAGGGGCACATCCGGTACGTCCGCGAGGTAGTCGCGCCAGAACGCGCGGTGGCGTTCGCCGTACTCGGTCTCGAAGTACGCGCGCTGCCACTGCGCGTAGTCGCCGAACTGCACGGGGAGCTCCGGCAGTTCGGGCTCCCGGCTCTCCAGGAGGGCCTGGTAGGCCTCCAGCAGTTCTTGGTTGAGCCGCACGTACGACCACTGGTCGGTGAAGGAGTGCGGCATGGTCTGGACGATCTGGTGGTCCCCGCCGAGGTCGGCCACGCCGATGCGCAGCACCGGATCCCGGGACAGGTCGAACGGCCGCCGCACCTGTTGCCGTACGAACTCCCTGCGGCGCGGTTCTTTCTCCGCCGCCGGACCTGCCGACAGATCGACGAAGGTGAGGTCCGCGCCGCGGTCCGGGTGCAGGCGCAGCCGTGGCTGCGCGCCCTCCACCTCGACGGTGCTGCGCAGCAGTTCGTGCCGGCGCACCACGGCGGCCACGGCCTTCTCGAACGCCTCGCGGTGGAACTCCCCGACGAAGCGCAGTCCGAAGCCGAGGGTGTAGGTGACGGTGCTGGGGTAGAGCTGGTCAAGGATCCACAGGCGTTCCTGGTCCATGCCCAGGGGTGCGGTGTCGCGCGGCCCGGTCCGTGGCACGAGTGGCGGTGGCCCCTGGCGCCCGCGGGACAACCGTGCCGCCAGAGCGGCCCGTTGCTGCGGGGTGAGGCCGGCGAGCCGGGCCGTGAGGGCGGCTTTGTCGGCGGCTGCGGTCATCGGTCACGCTCCGCGGGAACACAGGCGAACAGGGCGGGCAGGGCTGCCAGCACCTCGGCGGTGGGCAGACCGAAATCGATCAGGAAGCCGACCTCGTCGGCGCCCGCCTCCCGCAGCTGCCCGAGGACGGCGGCCGCCTTGGCTGCCGGTCCCAGCAGGGAGGGGCCGGCGAGGTAGTTGAGGTAGGCGCTCTCCAGCAGCAATGTCTCGTCCTCGCCGGGAGAGGTGGTCTGGCTCCGGTACGCCCTCAGGTAGCCGTGCATCGCGGGGCGCAGGAACTCCTCGAGGTCGGCGCGTTCGCTGACGTAGGCGTGCACCATGACCACCACGTCGCCGTCCCCCGGGTGGCCGGCGCGGTGCCACTCCTGGCGGTAGTGGGCGATGTTCTCCCGCAGCTGAGGCATTGTCTGGCCGAGCAGCGCGGTCATCACGCCGAGCCCGGCGCGGGCGGCCGACGCGAAGGTGGCGGAGTTGCCCGCCGAGGTGAGCCAGACGGGCATGTCGCGTCGTACGGGCGCGGGGCCGGTGCGGACGGCGGCGGTGCCGCCCGCGGTCGTGGGATGGCTCACTTTCTCGCCACGCCAGTGGGCCCGTACCTGGTCGATGATCCGCAGGGTGGTCTCGCGCCGCTGTGCGTAGTCGGTGCGGGCGAGGACGAAGTCGTCGGGATGCCAGCCGCTGGCGAAGGAGATGCCAGCCCGGCCGCCGCTGAGGTTGTCGACGACGGACCAGTCCTCGGCGATGCGCGCCGGGTGGTGCAGGGGGGCGGCGACGCTGCCGGCCCGGATCTGCACCTGTTCGGTCTGCACGGCGACGGCCGCGGCGAGGACGGCCGGGTTGGGCGAGTGCCCGCCGAAGTCCACGAAGTGGCGCTCCGGCAGCCAGACGGCGTGCAGTCCGGCGGTGTCGGCCCGGCGTGCCGCGTCGAAAACGAAGCGGTAGTACTCCTGCGCGGAGAGGGCGTCGGCGCTCGCGAAGAAGTAGAGGCTCTGCCGCTCGGGAGCGCCGGCGGCCTTGGCCTCGGCGGGTTCGCGGGCCGTGCGGTTCTGGAGCCTGCGCCCGAGGAGCCTGCGCTGTTCGGGGGAGAGGGCGGCCAGACGGTGGGACAGGTCGGTCACGGCACTTCCTCGATCTCGTTGAGCAGCTGGAGGAGTTGCTCGTCGTCGCGTTCGCCGGCCAGTTCCTCGGCCCGGCTGATGAACGCGGCCAGGTCGGAGTGCTCGTACAGGTCCCCGAGCACTAGGGCGAGCAGCAGTGTGTCGTTGATGACGCTGATGAGCTGCGCGGCTTGCAGCGAGGTGCCGCCGAGCGTGAAGAAGTTGTCCTCGGGGGCGAGGGGCGCCCCGCCGAAGGCGTCCTGCCAGATCTCGGTGATCACGGTGGCGATCTCGCTCGCCTCGGCCGGCTGCGCGGCGGGGGCGGCCGGATCGGTCTCCTGGACGCCGGGCGGGGTGGCGTCCACGTCCTCGGACGGCGTGCCGGGCGCCTCGATCCAGTGCCGGGTGTCCGCGAACGGGTAGCGCGGCAGCGGGGCGGGCCGGTCCGGGCGGGGCGGGGCCAGGTCGACGACGCAACCGGCCGCCCACAGCCCGGCCAGGGCGGTGTGACGGGCGAGCGTCACGTCCTGGCCGGACCCGCCGAGCATCTCGACGATCCGGGGCGGCCGTGCCGTGCCCAGGGCACGGGCCGCGCGGCGCACCGGGTTGGTCAGTGACCGGCTGCCGCCCACACCGACGACCACGTCGCAGGGCCCGGCGAGCAGGGTGCGGACGCCGTCGGCCAGCCGTACCGTCCCGCGGAGCTGGGCCGCCCAGTAGCCGGGGTCGGTGGCCTGTTCGGGGGTCAGCTCCGCACCGGAGACGTTGGAGATCACCCTGGTGCGCGGTGCGGACAGCCGCAGCGTACGCAGGAACTCCTCGAAACGGGCGGCGGCCTGCTCCATCGAGCGGGTGTGGAAGGCGTGGGAGGTGGCGAGGCGGGTGGTGGCGAGTCCGTGCTCGCCACACCGCCGTTCGATTTCGGCGACGGTGGCGAGATCACCGCCGAGAACGACATCGTCGGGGCCGTTGACACCGCACAGATCGGCGGGGAGTCCGGTGACCATCACGCGTGCGGCCGCCTCGTCGAGCGGCACCGCGAGCATGGCTCCGGGCGGGGCCTCGCCCATCAGCGCCCCGCGCCGGACCACGGCGGCCGCGGCGTCCTCGACGTCGAACACCCCGGTGTACGCGGCGGCGGTCAGCTCACCAACGCTGTGTCCGAAGAGGGTGCCGGGCCGTACGCCCCTGCGCTCCAGCCACCACAGGTGGGCCAGGCCGAGGGTGAACAGCAGTGGCTGTACGACCGCGGTGTCCAGCAGCCGGGGGTCGTCGCCGTCCCAGGCCGTGAAGTCCCGCAGGTCGGGTCCGCCCGCGCGCAGCACGGCGTCCTGCAACCGGGTCAGGTCGGCCGCGAACGCCGGGTCCCGGTCGGCCGGTGCGTCGGCCGCCGACACCCGCACGCCCTGACCGGGGAGCAGGACGGCCACGGTGGGCTCGGGCCCGGCGGGTGGCACGTCCGCGCCCTCGGCCACCTCCTGCAGGCCCTGTCGCAGTGCCGCGAGTGCCTGCCCGGGATGCGGGGGCAGGGCGATCGCGGCCCGGTGCGCCAGATGGCGCCGCCCGTGCCAGAGGGTGCCGAGAACCTCGCCGAGGCCGGTGTCCGCTCCGGGGCCGTCCAGCCAGGCGGCGAGGTCCCGGGCGCGGTCGCGCAGTGCCTGGGGTGTGGCGGCCGTCAACACGGCCACCCGGGGGCCGTCGGCGGCTTCCGGCTCGTCGGCCGCCCGGGGGCCGGCGGCGGGTCCGGCGGCAGCGGGGGAGAGGACCACGTGCGCGTTGGTGCCGCCGAGCCCGAAGGAGCTGACGGCGGCGCCACGGGGCACCGTCCCGCTCCATGGCCGGGCCTGGCGGGGGATGAAGAACCTGGCCGCGCCCCACTCGGCGTCCGCGCCATCGCCCGGCTGGGCGGGGACCGGCGGCACGGTGTCGTGCTGGAGGGCCAGCACCGTCTTGATCAGGCCCACCACTCCGGCGGCGGTGTCGGTGTGGCCGACGTTCGGCTTCACCGCGCCGATCGCACAGCCCGGCGTCGCGTCGCCGTACACCTCGGCGAGCGCGGCCAGCTCGACCTGGTCGCCCAGGACGGTGCCGGTGCCGTGCGCCTCGACGTAGCCAACGTCCTCGGCGGCGAGTCCGGCGACCTCCAGGGCCTCGCGGATCACCTCTGCCTGCCCGCGCGGGCTCGGCGCGGACATGGCCATCCGGTCGGCGCCGTCGTTGTTGACGGCGCTGCCCACGATGTGGGCCCGGGCGGCCCGGCCCGGCTCCGGCAGGTCGGCGGATCGCCGCAGCACCACCACCCCGGCCCCGCCGGACGGAACGGTTCCGCCGCTGCCTCTGGTGAAGGCGCGACAGCGGCCGTCCGGTGCGTAGATGCCGCCCTCGGCCCACCGGTACTCGGGCCGCTCGACGGGGAAAACGGTCACGCCGCCCGCTACGGCGATGTCGCACTCGTAGGTCAGCAGGCTGCGCACGGCCTGGTGGACAGCGACCAGGGAGGTGGAGCACGCCGTCTGCACCGTCATGCTGGGACCGGTCAGGCCGAGCCGGTATGACAGGGCTGTGGCGAGGTAGTCACGGGAGTTGCCGAACAAGATCTGCTCAGTGCCCTGGGTGCGCACCACGCGGTCGTCGCGCAGCACGTGGTGGTGCAGGTAGTCATCGGGTCCGCAGCCGACGAACACACCGACCCGGCCGTCGTCGCGCTCGGTGTCGAGTCCGGCGTCCTCCAGGGCTTCCCACGCCAGCTCGGTGAGCACGCGGTGCTGGGGGTCGGTGGTCGCCGCCTGGGCGTGCGTCATGCCGAACAGTTCGGCGTCGAACCGTGCGTAGCGGTCGATCTGGCCCGCGATCAGTCGCCCGTCGGCCGGGCCCTCGCGGTCCTCCCGGGCGGCGGGCAGGGAGACCCGGCCCGTGAGGATGTTCGCCCAGAACGTGCCGGGGTCCGACGCCCCGGGAACCCGCAGCGCCAGTCCGACGACGGCCACGGCGTTGTCCGGACGGTCCGACTCAGTCATGCCGGTGCTCCTTCAGGTGCGTGCGACCAGGCCGAAAACGAATGACCGGGTCGAGGACGGTCCGTTCCCCCGGACCGGACTCGTCGGGTCATGACTGCGCCGGGCGCTGGTCGAGCGCGGCGGCCAGCCGCCTGGGGGTGGAGTTGCGAAAGACGTCCCGCAGACGGACGTCAGGGAAGTCCGCCTCGCGCAGGGCGCTGATGAGTAGGACCGCCTGCACCGATGTGCCGCCGAGGTCGAAGAAGTTGTCGTCCGCGCCGACGGGCACCCCAAGGACCTCCTGCCAGGTCGCGGCCATGGCTGCCCAGGGGCCGTCGGGTTCCGCCGGCCCCGAGTCCCGGCCGGCGGTGGGCACGGCCGGTGCGGGGTCGGGCAGCCGGGCGGTGTCCAGCTTGCCGTTCGGGGTCAGGGGCAGGTCGGGCACCGTGGTGAGGGTGGCGGGCAGCGCATGGCCGGGGAGCCGGTCGGCAAGCCGGTGGCGGATGTCGTCGAGGGCGTCGGGTCGGTCGGTGACGACATAGGCGTCCACGCGCGCGGTGTCCGGTCCGCCGGGGGTGCGCACCACACAGGCGGCGGCCCGCACACGCGGGTCCTCCAGCAGGGAGTGCCGGATCTCGCCGGGCTCGATGCGGTGTCCGCGGATCTTGACCTGTTCGTCGAGCCGGCCCAGGTACTCCAGCCGACCGTCGGGCAGGAAGCGACCCAGGTCGCCGCTGCGGTAGAGGCGCTGGCCGGGCAGGACCGGCAGGCCGTCCAGGAACCGCTCGGCGTTCAGCTCCGGCCGGTCCAGGTAGCCCTGGGTGACGCCGGCACCGCCGACGTGGATCTCCCCGGGCACGCCCGGGGGGACGGGGCGTCCGCGACCGTCCAGGACGTGGATGTCCCAGCCGGGAACGGGGCGTCCGATGGAGCGGCTGCCGCGCCGCGCCTCGGCGCGGTCGACGGTGTGCCAGGTGCAGAAGACGGTGGTCTCCGTGATCCCGTACATGTTGACGGCGCGGCAGACGTCCTCGGGATAGCGGTCCATCCAGGGCAGCAGGATGCCGCGGTCCAGGGCCTCGCCGCCGAAGATGAGCAGCCGTACCGCGAGGCCGCCGTCCTGGAAGGCCCGGGTGTTGATGAGCTGGGCGAACGCGGACGGTGTCTGGTTGAGGACGGTCACGCCCTCGGCACGCAGCAGGGTGTGGAACGCCTCGGCATCACGCGAGACGTCGTAGGGGACGACGACAAGCCGGCCGCCGCTCAGCAGACAGCCCCAGATCTCCCAGACGGAGAAGTCGAAGGCCAGCGAGTGGAAGTACGACCAGATGTCGTCCGGTCCGGGTGCGTACTCCTGCCGGGTGGCGGCGAGCAGCGCGGCCACGTTGCGGTGGCTGACCAGGACGCCCTTGGGTCGGCCGGTGGACCCCGAGGTGTGGATCACGTAGGCCGTGGCGTCGGGGGTCAGGGAGGGGAGCGGCCAGTCCGGATTCCCGGGCTCGGCGTCCACCGGAACCATGCGCAGCCCCTGCATCCCCGGCAGCAGTCCTTCCTGGGTGATGACGGTGCGCAGGCCGGTGTCCTCGACGACGAAGGCGAGGCGCTGCGGTGGATAGTCCGGGTCGAGGGGCACATAGGCCGCTCCGGCGCGTAGCACGGCGAGGACGGCCGTCACCTGGCCGGTGCCACGGTCCAGGCAGACGCCGACCCGGTCGCCGGGCCGTACTCCGGCCTCGCCGAGCGCGACGGCCAGGGCCCTGGAGCGCTCATCGAGTTCGCGGTAGGTGAGGTGGTCCGCGCCGCAGACGACGGCGGTCCTGTCGGCGACGGCGGCGGCCTGCTGCTCGAAGAGCTCCGGCAGGGTGCGGGCGGGTACGTCGAGCGGCTCGCCGCACCCGGTGTCGAGCCCGGCGAGCAGCTCCGGGCGGGGCAGCGTGTCCACGGCACCGAGCAGCCGAACCGGCGTCTTCGTGAACTCGCCGAGTACGTGGAGCAGTTGCCGGAAGAAGAGGGTGGCGGCCGAGTCGTCGACCAAGGCGCGCTGGTGCCGCAGCAGCATCCGGATCCCGCCCTGCCGGTCGGGCTGCTGGTAGAGACCGATCGTGAGCGGGAAGTGGGCCGTGCCGAGTCCCTGGTCCTGCTGCGGTGCGGCGGTCAGCTCGCCGTCGGTGAGGTGCGGCAGGGCGTCGATGGCGGCCAGCACCACCTGTGGTGTGGTGCCGGCGGAGGAGGGCCAGACGGCGGACAGGGGCACATCCGACTCGCGGTACGCCCGCATTCCGCGCCGGTGCACGGCGCGCAGGAAGTCCGACACGGTGGACCCGTCGTCGAGGCCGACGGGCACCGGCGTGGTGGTGTTGAAGTACCCGACCGTGGTGGCGTGGGCGGCCGGGCGGCGGGAGACGGTGGTACCGACGACCGGCCGGGAGCAGCCGGAGTTGCGGCCGATGACGAGCCCAGCGGCGGCCAGCACCACTGAGTGGGCCGTGATGCCGAGGCCGGCGCTCAGCTGCCGGATGCCCTCGTGCAGCACGGCGGGGATGAGGGCCTCGGCGACTCCGCCGGTCGACTCGTCCTGGGGCGGGGGGCCGTCCGGCGCGGCCCAGTCGAGGGAGGGCGCGCTGTCCGCGGCGGCGAGTTCGGCACGGACCGCGGCCGCGTCGGCGGCGCGGGCGGTCTGCCGGTCGCGGGCGGTCGCGGCCCAGTCGGCGAAGGCGGGACCGGACGTGCTGGGTTCGTCGGTCAGCAGCCAACGGGCGATCAGTGCCATGGAGTGCCCGTCGACGACCAGGTGGTGCGCTACGAGCAGGAGATCGGCGGTGTCCGGCCGGTACTGGAGCAGGACGGCCCGCAGCAGCCGACCCTCGGCCAAGTCCAGCGGGACCCGCAGTTCGTCGTGCACCCGCTGCCGGGCCGCCGTGCCGTCCGGGTCGGTGTCGAGTGGGATGCACAGCAGTTGGGGGCGGTCGGGCACCTCCTCCAGTAACCAGGAGGCTCCGTCCTTGACCACCCGGGCCGCGAGGACGGGGTGCGCGACGCAGAGCCGCCGCAGTCTCCGGGCGAGGCGGTCCGGGTCGACGGGACCGGTGATCCGGTAGACCGCGTTCACGAGGTAGGTGGCGGGGTCGTCGGCGGCGTGGTCGGCGGTGTAGAGGTCGATCTGGTTGGGTGCCAGTTCCCAGCCCATGGGTCAGCTCCCCGGGGTGTCGGTGGTGAGCAGACGGGCGATCGCCCCGGCTCCGTCCGCCTCGAGCACGTCGAGGTACTCGATCTCACGCCCCGTCAGTTCGTACAGACGGGTGGTCAGCAGGACCGCGCGGAATGAATCGCCACCGTTCTCCAGAAATCCGGTGCCGGTATCGGCGTCGGAGCCCAGGATCTCACTCCAGAGACTCTCCGCCAGACGCGCGGCATCACCGGTGGAGACACCGGATGGATATGAATTCGATTCCACTGAACAGTCCCCCCGAATTCCATTCGTCCGAATTCTTCGCCACACGCGTACTGTGGGAAATTTCCCGGGTCTGCCAGGCGCCTGCCACTGGGTCGTCGCCTCAACTGCCCACGAGATCAAGGACCTTGCAGGCTGAATACGCAGGCCACGGTACAGAGCCACCCCATCGATGATCAACGTGACGCGCGTCACACCGCTGATGTCCCATTACGCGTGGAAAACCACCGGTGCGCCCCGGGAACAGTCAACCGAACTTCTTCCTTGACACCGTAAAAGGATCTTCCTAGCGTGGCGCTGTTATTTCGTCGCACGGATTTGAGGCGGGGGCTCTGCGAATGTCTGACGATGCAGATCCAGAGAATGCGATCGGTCCGGCCAGTGCCGAGCAGACGAGATTCTTCCTGCTCGACCAGCAGGGCGGCCGGGCGACCCTTCTCCATCACATCCGCGTCGACGGCCCGGTCGACCCCGACCGGCTGACGGCGGCCGTCCGGGCGGTCGTCACCGCCCAGCCGGCACTGCGGACGTCCCTGCACCCCACTGCCGACGGCCTGTTGCGGCGCCTGCACACCGCCGCCGAGGTCGACATCGCGACCGAACGGGTTGCGGACGACACGGCGCTGACGGCGCGCACCGCCGAGACGGGTGCCCCGTTCGTCCACGGGCAGGGGCCGCTGTGCCGGATCCGTGTCGTCGTCACCGGGGACGCCGCCCACTGCCTGGTCGGGGTCCACCACGCGGTGTTCGACGAGGAGTCGGCCGCCGTCCTGCTGCGGCTCCTCGCCGACGCCTACGCCGGCACCCCGCCGCGGAGGGCCGACGACCGCAGACCGGCACCGGGCGCCGACCGCCTTGCGGCACTGGAGGCCTTCTGGTCCCGGAGCCTCGACAGCTGCCCCGCGCACACCGCACTGCCCCGGATCGCGTCCGCCGAACCGCCCGGCCATGCCACGGTGACCCTGCGTATCCCGGTGGCGCTGAGCGCGGCGATGCACCGGCACGCCCGGGAGACGGGGGCGACCGCGTTCGCCCAAGTCCTCGCCGCCCTGGGGGTGCTGACCGGCTGGTACAGCGGCAGTGACGACGTCGTGCTCGCCACCGTCGCCACCACCCGCACCAAGGCCGACCAGGACGTCATCGGCTGTCTCCAGAACACCCTGCCCGTCCGCCTCCGGCTGGCCGGGGCCGACACCGCGTCCGTGTGCGACCGTGCCGCCGACGCCCTCTTCGACGCGCTCGACCACGCCGAGCTGCCCGTGGAGGACATCCTGCGGGTGAGCTGGGCCGAGCGCAGCCCGGGACGCAAACCCCTGACCGGGATCATCTGCACCCAGGCGTCCGCCCCCGCCCGGCTCACCGCGAGCGGCCTGGTATGGCAGCTCACCCCGCCTTCCGTGGCGGCCGGCGAGTACCCGCTCGCGGTGACCCTGCACCGGGCCCCCGACGGCGGTGCCGGCCTGAGCGTCGAACACGACCGCGCCCAACTGCCCACCAGCGCCGCCGAACTCTTCGCCGAGCACCTGTTACGCGCCCTCGCCGCCCTCACCACCGATCCGGCCGTGCCGCTCACCCGGCTGCGGCTGACCGGCGAAGGGGGCCCGGAAGCCGACGCTGACGAGGGCCATCCGGCGGCCGGCACCGGCGCCGGGAAGAGCGATCCCGCGGCCGCGGCCAAGGCCGGCGCGCAGCCGCACCCGAAGACTCCCCCGGCCGTGCCCGACCACCTCGCCGAGCACGCCCGGCGCACCCCGGGGGCGACCGCGCTGGTGTACGACGGCGCACAGGTCGGCTACGCCGAACTGGACCACCGGGTCGGGAAACTGGCCGCCGCACTGATCGAGGCGGGGGTACGGCCCGGAGACCGGGTGGCCGTGCGGCTGGCGCGCACCCCCGATCTGCTGGTGGCACTGCTCGCGGTCTGGCGGGCGGGCGCCGCCTACGTGCCGCTCGACCCCGACTACCCCGCCGGCCGGCTCCGGCTGATGATCGAGGACGCCCAGCCGTCCGCGATCATCGGCACCCCGGTATCCGGCACCGACCCCGGGGCCGCGGGGGTGGCCCTCACACCGGACGCGACGGCTCCCGAACCCGCGCGATGGCCGCGGATCCGCCCGGAGGACCCCGCCTACGTCATCTACACGTCCGGGTCGACCGGCAGACCCAAGGGCGTGATCGTCCGCCACCAGAACCTGTCGGCGCTCTTCGCCGCCTTCGACCGGGAGTTGTCCGGCCCGCCCGCGGTCACCGTCGCGGCCACCAGCGTCTCCTTCGACATCAGCGCACTGGAGCTGTACTGGCCGCTCACCGCGGGCCGCACCGTCCTGCTGACCGGGCACCGCGAGGTCGCCGGTCAGGACGTACCCACGGGCGCCCTCTACCAGTGCACCCCCACGGTGGCGCGGATCCTGGCCGATGCCCCGGACGGGCGTCGTCTGCTGGGCCGGCTCGGCATCCTGCTGGTGGGCGGTGAACAACTGCCGCGTGACCTGGCCGACCGGCTGGACGCCTTGGTCCCCGGCGAGGTGCTCAATTGCTACGGCCCGACCGAGACCACGGTGTGGTCGACGGTGTGGCGGGTACGGCCGCACGTACCTGTGCACATCGGCCACCCCCTGGCGGGCGAGGAGTGCTTGGTGGTCGACCCCCACGATCGGCCGCTGCCGCCCGGCGTGCCGGGCCGGCTGGTGATCCTCGGAGCGGGCGTGGGTTCCGGCTACTGGCGGCGGCCCGACCTCACCGCCGACCGGTTCCGGGAGTACGACGGCCGCGCCGGGTACGACACCGGCGATCTCGCGGTTCTCGACCCCGAGCACGGCCTGCGGTTCCTCGGCCGTGCCGACGGCCAGGTGAAGATCCTCGGCCAGCGGATCGAACTCGCCGAGATCGAGAGCGTGCTGCGCTCCCACCCGGCGGTCCGCGACGCCCTCGTCGCCGTCGCCGCCGACGGCGCCACGGTCACCGCGTGTCTCGTCCCCGCGAGCGGCACCCCGGATCCCGGCACGCCCGTGCCGGCGCCACCGGAGCAGGCGGAGGAGATACGGCGGCACGCGGCCGCCTCTCTCGTACCGGCGATGGTGCCCGTCGTGTGGCTGCTCGTCGGGGAACTGCCCCAGCTGCCCAACGGCAAGCTGGACCGGGCCACCGCGGGCGGCTGGGCGGCGCGGGCGCTGTCGTCCCGGTCCGCTCCGCCGGACGCCGAGCCCGCCGGGCGGGCCCTCGACGCCGTACGCCGGGCCTGGGAACGCGTCCTGGGTGCGCCGGTCGCCGACCTGGACACCACCTTCTTCGATCTCGGCGGCACCTCCGCCGCACTCCTGCGGGTGCTGGTCCTGCTGACAGACCGGTATCCGGAGCTGACCGCCGCCGAACTCTTCCGTCACACCACCGTCCGCGGCCTGGCCCGGCGGCTCGACGCCCCACCGGGCGACCCGGGCGGCGCGGACACCCCGGACGCCCGCCCGGCCCGCACCCCCGCCCGGGGCGCCTCCCGTGCCAGGGCACTGGGCGAATGGCACCGACGGACCGAACGATCCCAGCAGCGACACCCGTGACGACGAAGGGTCGATGATCAGTGAGCACCCATCAGACGGGCCACGCGCAGGCACCGACGGCCACCCTGCCGCAGACCGCCGTCGCGGCCACACCGCACCAGCAGCAGCTGTATGTCGCCCATGAGCTGACGCCGGACCACACAGCCCTCGAAGTGCGGTTGACCGTCACCTTCGAGGGCACCACCGACACCGCGCGGCTGCGGTCCGCCGTGGTCGAGTGCGTCCGGCGCCACGACGCACTGCGCACCAGCTTCACCTTCGAGGGCACCACCCTGGTGCAGTCGGTGCACAGCGAACCGCCGTCGTTGTGGTCGGGGCCGGACGCCGCCTTCGACCCGGAGCGGGGACCGCTGGTGCGGGCCGCCCTGGAACCTGCCGGCCGCACCGGTCTCCGGCTGACGCTGACCCTGCATCGCATGGTCGCCGACGAACGGTCTCTGGACCTTCTCCTCGAGGACCTCCTGACCGCCTGGCAGGCCCAGGACGGACCGCAGGCGGCACACCTGCCCGCCTCGCCCGCACCGCAGTTCACCGAGTACGCCGCGGCCGCCGCGGAAGGCCCCGTCGACGCGTACGAGGACGCCGAGGACCTGACAGCCCTGCGGCTTCCGTACGTCCTTCCCGACCGAGCCGCCACCCACCGGTTGCGCTTTTCGGATGCGGCCGTCACGGGTCTGCGCGAGCTGTGCGCCAAGGCCGGGACCGGCCTCGACGACGGGCTGACCGCCCTGCTGGCCCTGCTGGTCGCCCGGTACACGGACACCGACGACATCCTCCTCGCCACGGCCCGTGATGAGCGCGGAACCGCGTTCGCCTCCGCCGTCGGCCCGTTCACCACTCCCTCGATGGTCCACGCGGACCTGTCCGGGGACCCGGACTTCCGCACCGTACTCGGAAGGCTCCGGCACCTGGCCCTTGGCGGCGCCGGTGCCGACTGGCCGGACGAACGGCCGCCGCTCCCCGTCGCCTTCGAGTTGCGCGCGACGCACACCGGCGTGCGGGAGTTGCCGGACGGGGTCGTCGTCACCCGCCAGGACACCCCCGCGCCGCACCCCCATGCGCTGCGGCTGACCGTCACGCCGGATGGGCAGGCCCGCTTCGACACCGCCTGGCCCGACTGGCTGACCGAGCAGTTCGCCCGGCACTACGTCCAGCTCCTCACCGAGGTCGTACGGAGCCCGAGCGATCCGGTGCACACCCTCGCGGTGCCCACCACCGGGCAGACCGCCCACGCGGCGCCGGAGGCGAGCGAGGAGACTCTCCTCGACCGGTTCGCCCGTCATGCCGCCGACCGGCCCGACGCCGTCGCGGTCCGCCACGGCGGGGAACAGCTCACCTACGCCGAGCTCGACCGGCGCTCCAACCGTCTCGCCCGGCACCTGCGGCAACTCGGTGTGGGACCCGAGGTCCTGGTCGGCCTCAGCGCGGAACGGTCCCCGGACCTGGTCGTGGCGATCCTGGGCATCCAGAAGGCCGGCGGGGCCTACGTCCCGCTGGACCCGGCGTACCCGGACGCCCGGCTGTCCTTCATCGTGCGGGACACCGCGCTGACCCATGTACTGGTCGACCGACGGCCGGGCGCCTGGCTGGACGGCTTCACCGGCGCCGTGGTCTCGCTCCGCGACGACGCGGCCGTCATCGCCGCGCACCCGGCCGAGGCACCGGACCACCAGGTCCATCCGGACGACCTGGCGTACGTCATCCACACCTCCGGTTCCACGGGCGAACCCAAGGGCACCCTCGTCCCGCACCGCAATGTCGCCCGGCTGTTCACTTCGACCCGGCACTGGTTCGGGTTCGGCCCCGACGACGTCTGGACGCTGTTCCACTCCTACGCCTTCGACTTCTCGGTGTGGGAGCTGTGGGGTGCGCTGGCCCACGGCGGCCGGCTCGTCGTCGTCCCCTACGAGACCAGCCGGGACCCCGGCGCGTTCCTGCGGCTCCTGGGCGCCGAAGGTGTCACCGTCCTCAACCAGACCCCGTCGGCGTTCGCCGTGCTGATGCGCGAGGAGAACCGCGCGGACGTCGCCGTACCGGCCCTCAGGCACGTGGTGTTCGGCGGCGAGGCGCTGGAGCCGCGAACGCTGCGCCCGTGGTTCGAACGGCATCCCGGCGGACCGCGCCTGGTGAACATGTACGGCATCACCGAGACGACCGTTCATGTCACCTACCGGCCCATCTCTCCGCAGGACGCCGAGGAGGGCACCGGCAGCGTCATCGGCGTCGCCATCCCGGACCTAGCGCTGGACGTCCTCGACCACCGGGGCCGCCCCGTGCCCGACGGGGTCACCGGCGAACTGTACGTGCGCGGCGCCGGACTCGCCCGCGGCTACCTCGGGCGCCCGGAGCTGAACGCGGCCCGCTTCGTCACGCTGCCCGGCGGCCGGGCCTATCGCACCGGCGACCTGGTACGGCGGCTGCCCGGCGGGGAACTGGAGTACTGCGGCCGGGCCGACGACCAGATGAAGATTCGGGGCTTTCGGATCGAGCCGGGGGAGGTGGAGGCGGCACTCGTCGGGCATCCGGACGTACGGGAGGCCCTGGTGTCGGCCGTCGACGACGGCCGGGACGGCGGCCCACGGCTCGTGGCCCACGTCGTCTCCGAGCGGGCCGGCCTCGGCGCTTCCGAGCTGCGGGACCACCTCCTCGACACACTGCCTCCCCATATGGTTCCGGCAGCCTTCGTGGTGCTCGACCGCTTCCCGCTCACCGTCAACGGCAAGGTCGACAGGAGCCGGCTGCCCACCCCGTCCCGCGCGGCCGACGCGCCGGTCACCGCCTCGGCCAACCGGGCGGAGGAGATCCTCGTCCAGGTCTGGAGCGAGGTGCTCGGCCATGAGCGGGTGGGCACCGACGAAAACTACTTCCTGCTGGGCGGCGACTCGATCCGCACCATCGCCCTGCTCAGCCGGGCCCGGGAGAGAGGGCTGGACTTCCGGCTCCAAGACCTCCTCCGGTACCAGACCATCCGGGAGCTGGCCCCGCACACCGCACTCGTCGCCCCCGGCAGCGGGGGCTCCCGGTACGGGCCGCTGTCGCTGCTGACCGCCGAGGACCGGGCCGCGCTGCCCGCCGACGTCGAGGACGCCTTCCCGCTCTCCCAGCTGCAGGCCGGCATGCTCTACCACAGCGGGCTGGACGCGGCCGAGCGGATCTACCACAACGTCTGCGGGTACCACATCCGGGCCGCCTGGTCCGAGGACGCCTGGCGCACCGCCCTGGACTCGATGGTGGCCGACCACCAGATCCTGCGGACCTCCTTCCACCTGGAGGGCTTCGGTGAACCACTGCAGCTGGTGCACCGCCGTGTCACGGCCCCGGTCTTCTTCGAGGACCTGCGCCACCTGGACGAGGCCTGTCGGCGAACCGCCCTGGACGAGCGGTTCACCACCGAGAAGCAGACCCCGTTCTCCTGGGAGCAGGCCCCGCTGATCCGGTTCCACGCGCAGCGGCTGACCGACCACACCTTCCAGCTGTGGGTCACGGAGCACCACGCGATCCTCGACGGCTGGAGCGAGCGCTCGCTGATCACCGAGCTGTTCGACCGCTATCTGCGCTGCGTCGACGGCTCACGGACAGCCGGGATCGTCTTCCCCGAACCGCCCGCCGCCCGGTTCGGCGCGTTCGTCGCGGAGGAACGCGCCGCCGTGGCCGACGAGGAGCACCGCGCCTTCTGGGCGGAGCACCTGGCCGACTGCGAGTTCGCGGCCCTGCCCCGGCTGCGGTCCGCCACCGGGCGGCCCGACATGCGCATCGCCCCCGTGGAGTTGCCGCCGGACGAGGCGTCGGCACTGACCGAGCGCGCCAAACGGCTTGGGGTACCCGTGCGTACCCTTCTGCTCGCCGCCCACCTGCGCGTGGTCTCCCTGCTCACCGGCAGCACCGACGTGGTCACCGGCGTCGTCTACAACGGCCGTACCGAGGACCGCGACGGCGAACGGGTGCTCGGCATGTTCCTCAACACGCTGCCTTTCCGTACCCGGCTGACCGGCGGCACCTGGGACGACCTGGTGACCGCCGTCAACCGCACCGACATCGCGGTACAGCCGCACCGCCGCTTCCCGATGCCGGAGATCAAGCGTGCCGTCGGCGGCCGGGAGCTGTTCGACAGTTTCTTCAACTTCACCCGCTTCCACGTCTACCGCTCGGTCCTGGACCGGACGGCGGAACTGGAGGTGCTCGACGAGCGGCGCGTCACCAACACCAGCATCCCGTTCGGCGCCGAGTTCTCCCAGGACCTGACCTCGGCCGCGGTACGACTGCATCTGCGCTACGACGCCGACCGGTTCACCGACGAGCAGGTGGCCGAGATCGGCGGTTACTACCGTCGGACGCTCACCGCGCTGGTCACTGCTCCCTGGGACCGGTACGAACACACCGTGCTGCTCTCCGAGGCGGAGCTGCGCCGACTCGGCCGGTGGCACGGGGCTCCCGTCCCCCGGGACGGCAACCGCTTCTTCCCGGCGCTGTTCGAGGCCCGGGCGCGGGAGCGGCCGCACGCGTCGGCCGTGGTCGAGGGCCGCACCACGCTCGGCTACTCGGAGCTGAACTCGCGGGCCAACCGGCTGGCCCGGGAACTGCTCGCCCGCGGCGCCGGCCCCGGCCACATCGTCGCGCTCGCCCTGCCCCGCTCCGCCGATCTGCTCGTGGCACTGGTGGCGGTGCTGAAGACCGGCGCCGCCTATCTGCCCGCCGACCCGCAGTACCCGCGGGACCGGATCGCCCTGCTGCTGACGGACGCCCGGCCGACGCTCCTGGTGACCACCGCCGCGACGGACCGTGCCCTGCCCGTGGCAGACGTCCCGCGGCTCGTCCTGGACGATCCCACGGTCGACCTGGCCGGCCGGTCCGACGGCGATGTCACCGACGCGGAGCGTCCGCGCCCGCTGAACGCGGCCGACCCGGCGTACATCATCTACACGTCCGGGTCCACCGGGCGGCCCAAGGGCGTGGTCGTCTCGCACGCCAACATGGCCGACCTGCTGGCCTGGCTGGCCGGCTTCCTCGGCACGGAGGGGCTCAGCCAGGTGCAGGCCACCACCTCGGTCAGCTTCGACGTCTCCGTCTTCGAGATCTTCGGCCCGCTCGCGACGGGCGGCACCGTCCGCATCCACCGGGATCTGCTCGCCCTGGCCGAGGAGGAGACCCTGGCGGACGGTCCGGTCACCGCCCCGGCCCTGGTCAGCGGTGTGCCCTCGGTCTTCGCCGACCTGATCCGGCGCCTGGACCCGGCGATCACCGCGGGAACGGTGGTGCTGGCCGGCGAACAGCTGGGAGCCGCGGTGGCGAACGAGATCGTGGCGGCGTTCCCCGGGGCGCGCGTCGCCAACGTCTACGGCCCCAGCGAGGCTCCCGTCTACGCCACCGGCTGGCTCGGCGACGGCCCCTTCGACCAGGCACCTCCGGTGGGCCACCCGTCCTGGAACACCCGCGCCTACGTTCTCGACCAGGGGCTGTGCCCGGTGCCCGTGGGCGTGCCGGGCGAGCTCTATCTGGGCGGCCCGGGCCTCGCCACCGGCTACCTCGGCCGGCCTTCGCTGACCGCGGAGCGCTTCGTCGCCGACCCGTACGGCGAGCCGGGAGCCCGGATGTACCGCACAGGGGACCTGGTGCGCTGGCTGCCGGACGGCAACCTGGACTTCCTCGGACGGCTGGACGACCAGGTCAAGATCAACGGCTTCCGGATCGAACTGGGCGAGGTGGAGGCGACCCTCGCCCGCCACCCCCACGTCGCCCAGGCGGCCGTAGTGGTCCGCGAGGACCGGCCCGGTGACCGGAGGCTGGTCGGCTACGTCGTCCTGCAACCCGGCGCCACGGTCGACGGCCCGGCACTGCGCCGCCACGTCGAGGGCGCCCTGCCCCGGCACATGGTGCCGATGGTCGTCACCCTGCCGGCCCTGCCCCACACCCCCAACGGCAAACTGGACCGGCGGGCGCTGCCCGCACCGGACCCCGGCAGCGCGGCGGGCCGCGAGGAGCGGCCGCCCGGCACCGCCCTGGAGAAGGAGCTGGCCGCGCTCTTCGGCGAGGTTCTGGGCGCGGCTGGGCCAGCCGGCCGGCCCAGCGCCCACGACAGCTTCTTCGACCTCGGCGGTCACTCGCTGCTCGCCTTCCGGCTGCTGGGGCGGCTGCGCTCCCGGTTCGGGGCCCGGTTCGGCATCGACACGCTGTTCCGCACCCCGACCGTCGCCGGTCTGGCCGCACTCCTCGACGGTCCGGCCCCGGAGGTGGACCCCGGCGGCGCGTTGGACGTGCTGATCCCGCTGCGGCCGCATGGCGGCCGCGAGCCGCTGTTCTGCTTCCACCCCGGCGTCGGCCTCGGCTGGGTGTACTCGGGTCTGCTGCGCCACCTGGATGCCGAGCGCCCGGTCTACGGCCTCCAGTCCCGCGGCCTGGACGACCCCGCCGCCCTGGTCCCTGACCTGGCCGCGATGGCCAGGGACCATGTGGCACAGTTGCGCTCCGTCCAACCTCAGGGGCCCTACCACCTGTTGGGGTGGTCCATGGGCGGCATCCTCGCCCACGAGGCGGCCCGGCTGCTGCGCGCCGAGGGCGAGGAGGTTGCGCTCCTGGCGCTGCTCGACTCCTATCCCCGGCGCCCGGATGCCCGCCCGGTGGACTACGACCAACCCGAGGCGCTCGCGGAGGTGTTGCACTCACTCGGGCTCCGGCAGCCGGACGGCGCGCCACTGCTCGACCCGACGACGGCCCTGCGTGTCCTGACCGAGCACGGCAGCCCGCTCGGCACGCTGTCGAGCGATCAACTGGCCTCGGTGGCGCGGGTGTTCACCAACAACGTCAACGCTCAGCGGCGCCACGACTCGCGGCCCGTCGACGTGGACGTGCTGTTCTTCGAGGCGATGGAGGACAAGGCGCCGGATCCCGAGGGGCCGGACGACTGGGCGCCGTACACGAGAGGGCGGATCGAGAGTCATCCGGTCGCCTGCCGGCACGGTGACATGCTCGCCCCCCGCCCCCTGGCCGAGATCGCCGCCGTGCTCGCCCGGCACCTGGACGGCCAGGACCACACCGCGTGAACGATCCCGACGGCATCCTGCCCCACCTGTCAGGAGACACCTGTGAGAAGTCCCTTCGACGCCCCGGCCGACTCCGTGGGCCGCTTCCTCGCTCTGGTCGACGACCGGCACGAGTACTCGCTGTGGCCTGCGGCGGCGGACGTACCGGCGGGGTGGCCGGTCGCGTACGGGCCGGCCGGCCGGGCGGACTGCCTGGAGCTGATCGAACGATCCTGGGCGGACGACCTCATCGGGGCATCGCATGACCGCTGACCTCACCGGCGCCGTCGACGGGCCCACGATTCCTTTCCACATGATCGACCCGGCCGTGCATCCGGACCCGGACGCCTGCGACACCTGGCGCGAACTGCGGGAGAAGCACCCGGTCGTCCAGTGCGAGACCGGCAACGGCGGCCCGGGCTTCTGGGCGGTCACGCGCTACCGTGACATCGCCGCGGTCTACCGGGACACCGCGCGGCTCAGTTCGGAGCAGGGCAACATGCTCGGAACCCTGCTCACCGGCGGGGACTCCGCGGGCGGCCAGATGCTGGTGGTCACCGATCCGCCCCGGCACACCGCCGTGCGCCGCATGTTGATGGGCGCGTTCTCGGCCCGCGCCATGGCCCCGGTCGTGGACGGTGTCACAATGGCCACCCGGAGTCTGGTGGCGGCCCTGGTGGAGGCGGGCGGGGGCGACTTCGTCACCGGTGTCGCGGCGCAGATCCCGCTCGTCGCGATCTGCGAGCTGCTCGCCGTGCCGCCCTCGGACCGCGCCGCGATGCTGGAGATGACCATGGCCGCGCTGGGCGCGGACGGTACGCGGGAGTCCCAGGAAGAGGCCGCGCAGGCCCAGCAGGAGATCTTGCTCTACTACGCAGGACTCCTCCCCGGTCGCCGCAAGGCGCCCGGCGAGGACATCGTGAGCCTGCTCGCCACCGAGGAGGCCGACGGTGCCCGGCTCAGCGACGCCGAGGTGCTGCTGAACTGCTACAACATCATCATCGGCGGTGACGAGACGACACGGCTGTCGTCCGCGGGCGCGGCGCTGGCGCTGATGGAGCACCCGGAGCAGTGGGAGCGGCTGCGCCAGGACGAGGGACTGCTCGATCCCGCGGTGGAGGAGGTGCTGCGCTGGACGACTCCGGTGACGCACATCGGCCGTACCGCAACGGTGGACATCGAGCTGGGGGACCGGCGGATCACCGCCGGCAGCATCGTCACGCTGTGGAACATCTCGGCGAACCGGGACGAGGAGATCTTCGAGGATCCCTACCGTTTCGACACCTCCCGCACCCCGAACCGACACCTGACCCTCGGCCACGGCCCGCACTTCTGCCTGGGCGGTCCGCTGGCCCGGGTGGAACTGCGCGTCATGCTGGAGGAGTTGTGCCGTCAGGTCGGTGAACTGGAGCCGGCCGGACCGGTCGAGCGGATGGCCTCAAGCTTTCTGACCGGCGTGAGCAGGCTCCCGGTGCGCTGTTCGGCGGGTTCGTGACGGGGCGGTGCGGGCGGCACACCACGGTGCCGCCCGCCGCGGCCGGCCGGTCAGGCGGGGTCACCGGACGGCCCGGCGTCCGGGTCGTCCGATGTGTTCTCCAGATACCGGGCCAGTTCCCGCAGGGTCGGATACCGGTACAGGTCCGCCAGGGTGAAGCCCGGCACCGGCGTCATGGTGCGCATGGCCTTCATCGAGTCGCCGCCGAGCTTGAAGAAGTCGTCGTCCCGGAGCACCGACGCGACACCCAGCACCTCCTGCCAGACCGCGCCGAGCCGTTCCTCCCAGGGGCCCTGCGGCCGGTCCTCGGCGGGCACCGCGGGTTCAGCTGCGGCTGGTACGGGCGCGAACGCGGCGGGAAGAGCCTTGCGGTCGATCTTGCCGTTGGGGCTGAGCGGCAGCACCGGCAGCGTGAGCAGGGCACCGGGGACCATGTGTGGCGGGAGCTGGGACGCCAGGTGTTCGCGTACGTCGTCGGCTCGGAAGCCGGCGCTGTCGTGCGGCACGGCGTAGCCGACCAGGACCGGGGCGCCGGCGGCGTCGGTCTGTGCCGTCACCACGGCCTCCTTGACCGTCGGGTGGTCGCGCAGCGCCGCCTCGATCTCCGTGAGTTCGACGCGCAGGCCGTGGATCTTCACCTGCAGGTCGACCCGGCCGATCAGCTCGATCAGTCCGTCGGCGTCGAACCGGGCCAGGTCTCCGGTGCGGTAGAGGCGCTCGCTCACAGGTCCGTACGACCACGACAGGAAGCGCTCCGCGGTCCGCTCGGGCTGATCCAGGTACCCGCGGGCAAGCCCGGTGCCGGCCAGGTACAACTCGCCCGTGACGCCGGGCGGTACGGGCCGCAGGGTCTCGTCGAGGATGTACACCCGCTGGTTGGCCATCGGACGCCCGTACGGGATGCTCGTCCAGGCCGGGTCGGTGGCCTCGACTTCGAAGAGGGTCGAGTAGATGGAGGCCTCCGTAGCGCCGCCGAGGGAGATGAAACGGCACTCGGGTGCGCGGGACCGGATGCGGTCCGGCATCCGCAGTGGGATCCAGTCACCGGCGAGCATCACCAGCCGCAGGTCGCGCAGGGGCAGCGCCCGTTGGGCCGACTGCGGGTGGGCGACCTGCTCGTCGGATGCGGACCGCTCGGCGTGGTCGAGGTGTTCCAGGACCAGTTCCAGCAGCGCCGGCGCGGTGTTCCAGAGGGTGACCCGGTGGCGGGCGGACAGCTCGGCCCAGTGCTCGGGGTCCCTGGTGCGGCCGGGCGAGGGCAGCACCAGGGTGCCTCCGCCGACGGGCACACCGAGGAATTCGTACACCGACATGTCGAAGCTCGGCGACGACAGGCCCAGCACCCTGTCACCCGGTCCCACGCCGAAGCGGTTGTTGAGATCCGCGATGTTGTTCATCACGCCGCGATGGCACAGGGCGATGGGCTTTGGCGTGCCGGTGGAGCCCGACGTGTGCATGACGTAGCAGAGGTGGTCCGGACCGGCCAGCGGCTGCGGATCGTGTTCGGGCTCGGCGGCCAGTTCCTCGGCCGCGCGGTCGAGGACGATCAGACGGGCTGCGGGTCCCTCGGCCGGCGGGAGGCCGTCGGCGAGATCGCTGCGGCAGATCACGGCCACACAGGAGACGCCCGTGATCATGGTGGCCACGCGCGACCTCGGGTAGCCCGGGTCGAGTGGTACGTAGGCGCCGCCCGCCTTGAGCACGCCGAGGATGGCGACCAGGAGCTCGGGCGACTGGTCGAGGTACAGGCCGACACGCCGGTCGGGGCCGACGCCGAGTTTCCGCAGACGGTGGGCCAGCCGGTTGGCGGCCGTATTGACCTGGCGGAAGGTCAGCAGGCGGTCGTCCCGAGCCACGACGACGGCGTCCGGGGTGCGCGCGGCCTGATCCTCGAACGCCTCGTGCAGACACGACCGCGGGTGCGGCAGGTCCGCCGCGGTGGCGTTCCACTCGACGAGGATCTGGTGCAGCTCGCTCTCGCCGAGGAACCCCAGCTCCGCCAGGGGCAGGTACGGACGGGCGAGCCCCTCGGCCAGCAGGGCGTCGAAATGGGCGAGCAGTCGCTCGGCCGTGGCGGCATCGAGGACCGACTCGTCGTAGCGCAGTTCGACCGGCAGCGGGCTGTCGCCCACGGCGGGCAGCACCAGCTGTGCCTCGTACGGGACTGTGGTGCCGACCACCGTGGGGCCGCGGCCCCACGCCGGGTGTTCCTGTGCCGCTCCGGCGTCCTTCACCAGCGTGCGGAAGGTGGCCTCCCCGGTGACCACCAGACGGACGGCGGAGTCCTCGGAGCCGTCCCGGCTCAGCCCGAGTTCGACGTGGTTGCGGCCGGTGTACCGGTACAGCAGAGCGGCGAACGCGGCGAGCGCTGCCCGTTCCCGGGTGGTGCCACAGGCCTTCGCCAGCGTCTCGAGGCCGGCGTCGTACATCGCGGGAACATTCCGGCGCGCCGTTCCCGTGCGGCGCGGCCGGGAACCGCCACTCGTCCGGTCACCTGGGAACTGAACGGCATAGGAAGTCAATTCCCCGCCTTCCGTCTCGTGGTTCCGGGCGGCACATGCGCGTATTCGGCGCGCGAACCCGCCCCTGACTGACACTTTGCCAAATGCATTGCGGCGACGACTGGTTGGCGAGATTATCGATCACCTCCGGCCATCACAAGGTGACGAGCGTCACAGCATTTATTTGAGAAGTAGGAGCACTGCCTGATGCAATGTCTTTCGGGGTCTCGGCGCCGTAAGGTGATATTCCCGACCGGCCGGGAGGTGGCACCATGAACTCCGCCGCTTTGGCCGCACAGTCGGCACTCGATTCTCTCGACATCGGCGAGTTGTCACGCCGGGACGGGGAGAAATGGGCGCATGCCGGAGCGGACGTGCTGGCCTCCTGGGTCGCGGACATGGACTTTCCCACGGCACCCGCGATCCGTGAGGCGGTGGCGCGCCGGGCCGCGGGAGACCTCGGCTATCCGACGTGGTTCGACGAGTCGGAGGGCGGTCCGCTCGGCGAGGTGTTCGCCGAGCGCACCCGACGCCGTTACGGACACACCCCGGACCCCACCCACGTGCGGCTGTTCACCGACATCAACCAGGCGATGCTGGCCACCCTCCAGCTGGCCACCGCCCCCGGCGAGGCGGTGCTGATGCATACCCCGGCCTGCCCCCCGTTCGTCGAGGTCATCGAGCGGATCGGGCGCCGGCCGCTGACCGTGCCGATCGAGGACGACGGCACTACCTGGGGGTTCGATCCGGACCGGATGGAACGCGCCGTGGCGGACGCGGGACCCGGGCGGTGCCGCGCCCTGTTCCTGGTGAACCCGCACAACCCCACAGGCAGGGTGTTCCGGCGCGCCGAGCTGGAGGCGCTCGCGGAGCTGGCGCTCCGTCACGACCTGCTGGTCGTCTCGGACGAGGTGCACGCGGATCTGACCCACGCCCCGCACCGCCACATCCCGTTCGCCTCGCTGGGACCCGAGGTGGCGGCCCGCACCGTCACCCTGACCTCGGGCAGCAAGGCGTTCAACCTGGCCGGGGTCCGCTGCGCGCTCGCCCATGTGGGCCCGAGCGCCGTGCGTGACGCCGTCGACGCCCGGCAGGGCCTGTCCTTCGGCCAGGTGGGCGTGCTCGCGGTGGAGGCGCTCAAGGCCGCCTGGACCGCGGGCGATCCCTGGCTGGACGAGGTCATGGTACTGCTCGACCGCAACCGCCACCGGGTGGCCGAGCGGCTCCCCGCCGGGCTTGGCTACCGGATTCCGGAGGCCGGGTTCCTCGCCTGGCTGGACTGCCGCCGCCTGGACGTGGGCGACGATCCCATGGCCTTCTTCCGTGGCGAGGCCAGGGTGCTGCTGTTCTCCGGCCCCGCCTTCGGTGCGGCGGGAAACGGATTCGTACGCCTCAATTTCGGCACCTCCCTCAAGGTGCTGGACGAAACACTGGACCGTATGGACACCGCGGTCCAGCATCTGTGGAAGTGACTGTCTCCTTTGTCCTGTTGACTCGCACCGGGCGCCGCCTAGTAAGGTGACAATCAAGATCACGGGGGCTTTTCTTGCTTACACGCACGGTTGACAGGCCATGCCAGTCGAACCGATTTATCAGGCGCTCCGTGTCGGACCCGAACAACCGGGATCAGACGGCCAAATCAATCAGTGCCGCCTAACGATCCGGAGGGCTGATGACCATTCACACTGTCGAAAGCATGCAATTCACCGGCGGAAATGTGCGCGTACATCGGCCGGGGGACGCGACGGATATCGCTTCCTTCCGGCAACTGCGCCGCGTACGCCGGGAGAGACTGCTCGAGGACCTGGCACAGGGCCGCACGACAAGCCGCTACTTCCCGGTGCTGTCGGTTCTGGCACCCGTCATGACCCAGGCCGAGGGGGAGATCACCTACCCCGGTGATCCGATGTGCCTCTACACGGCGATCTCCGTGGCCGTGCACCGCGCCGTCGACGACGCGGGCTCACTGACGGAGGCCACGCACTACAACGACTTCGCCCCCGAGTGGACCCGGTTACCGTCCAAGGAGTACCGGCTGGCTGCCGGGGCCGACGGCTACCGGCCGTACGGCAGCGACCCCAACACCGACCAGACGGTGTTCGACCCACGGGTCTGGGACGACGCGGCCAGAGTGCGCTGGATCCGTCTGCTGCGCGAGGTCCGCCCCCGGGTCGTCCTGATCAGCGCGGTCTCCCCTGCACACCGCTACGCGCTGGAGATCGCCTCCCTCGTCAAGAGCGAACTGCCGGAGGCCTTCGTCATCCTCGGTGGCCGGCACGCGGACGAGACCATCACCTGTACGCCGGACGGTCTGAGGCTCCTCCTGAAGCCGAGCAGCCCCCTGTCCGTCATCCAGGAGGGCAAGGCGCCCAGGGTGGTTGACGCCGTCGTAACCGGCGAGGCCCACCACGCGGTGGATCTGCTGATGCGAGCCGTGGCCCTCGCCGTCGACCTGGACCGGCAGTGGGTGGACCGCGACCGGGTCCTCGGACTCCTCCAGGCACTGCTCGCCGAGGAAGGTCCCGGCCCTGGCCAGGCCCTGGCCGTCGTCGCCTCGGCCGACGGCTTCGACGCCGTACCGCTGCGCGGTCGCACGCTCGACCTCGCCGACCTTCCCTCGCCGTACGAGGCGTTCGCGATCCGCTCGCACTTCCCGATCTTCACCGCACCGGACACCGGCGCCGTCCTGCGCACTGCCCACTTCATGGTGTCCAACGCCTGCCCATACCGCTGCAACTTCTGCTCGGAGTCGGTACAGGTGGCGGGCACCCTGAAGCGCTTCAAGCGCGACCCGGTCGGCACAGCCGCCGGGCGGGTCTGCGAGTACGTCCACTACGGCGCCGAGTCGCTCTTCTTCGACGACTCCGTGTTCTGGAGCGGACGTTACCGGGACATCACGGACTTCTGCGACGCGCTGGCCGAGTTGCGGACGGCGGACGGCGAGCAGATCCCTGCCCGCTTCGCGGCGCACCTCGGCGCACCCGACGACCTCGAACGGCTGCGCCGGCTCCAGTGGGGCGCCCAGCTCACCGTGGACACGCTCGTGGCCCTGCACTCGCCCGAGCAGTCCGCCGAGATCCTGCGGAAGATGAAGGCCGCCGGGTGCACCTACGTCTACATGGGCATCGAGAGCATGTCGACGCAGGTCATGGACCACATCCACAAAAATCTCCGCCGCGACGAGACTCGCCCCTGGAAGGCGAAGGTCAGGGAAGCGGCCCGGCTGGTGAAGGAACAGGGGCTGCAACTGGGCACCTCGGTGCTCTTCGGCCTGGACGGAGAGACGCGCGCCAGCATCGACGAGACCATCCACGAGGTGGGGCGGCTGATCGACGACGGTTTGATCGATCTCGCCAGCCCCAACATCCTCACCTACCATCCCGCGACCCCGGTCACCGCCCAGCACGGCATGCAGGACCGGCTTGACTACCACTCGCCCCGCATCGACAACCGGAAGCCGTATATCTACTTTGAGGAGGCCTTCCCCGGCGTGGTATCGGTCCTCCTCTCGGAGGACGATATCTGGCACATCCACAACGAGACAGGCATCCACTGGGGCACCGTCCGCAACGGATCGTCCCCGACCGCGGCGGTCCCGTGATCCTCGAGCCTGCTGTACAACTTTGACTGCCCGCCCACCGACGGGCGTCGGCACGAGCCCAGTTGTACGGCCCCACGAGGAGCACCACTTGCATGGCGACCCAGGCGAGGCTGGGGCCGGGCGCTTGGAGAGCTTCAGGTCCTTCATGGCCGACCGGCAGGCCCTGTGCGGCATCTTGTACGTGCTTCACACCGGCATCCAGTGGGAATACCTGCCCCAGGAGCTGGACTTCGGCTCGGGCATGACGTGCTGGCGGCGGCTGGCCGCCTGGAACGAGGCCGGCGTCTGGGACCAATTTCACGTCGTCCTGCTGGAGAAGCTGCGCTCGAAGAACCAGCTGGACTGGTCGCGGGCGGTGATCGACTCCTCGCACGTCCGGGCGGCCCGGCGGGGCCCAAAAGCGGGCCCAGTCCGGTCGACCGGGCACGGCCGGGCAGCAAGCACCACGTCATCACCGACGGCCGGGGCATTCCGCTCGCGGTGTCGCTGACCGGCGGGAACCACCACGGCGTCACGCAGCTGTTGCCCCTGGTGGACAAGATCCCGGTTGTCGCCGGGCGCGTGGGCCGGCCCCGGCGAAGGCCGGACGCGCTGCTGGCTGATCGCGGCTACGACTACGGCCTGTACCGCCGTCTGCTCTGGCACCGCGGTATCCGCCCAGTCATTGCCGAACGAGGTCAGCCACACGGCTCTGGCCTGGTCATCTTCCGTTACGTCGTCGAGCGCACGATCGCCTGGCTGCATGGCTTCCGCCGTCTCCGCATCCGCTGGGAACGGCGCGACGACATCCACGAAGGCTTCCTCAGCCTCGCTGCCTGCCTGATTACTCATCGCCACGTCCAACGCCTTTGTTAGCGACTTTTATGCGTGTCGCCCTCCCCAGCAGACCGCGGACGTAGTCCCGCATCCGTCACCCAGATCCGCCCGAGCGAACCTGACCGCCACCCGAGCGCACCCACTGCACCGCCCATGGAGTGGCTGGCGGCTTCGGGCACCCACAACGACGACCGCCGGCTCAGGACACGAACCGCTGCTGGAGTATCAGCAGGGGCGTGTCCGTGCCCCAAGCGCGGTGGGTCGCCCGGAAACACATGTGGGCTCTGCCCACGGCAGAACCCCCTTGGCGTGCTCTGGCTGTGCTGATTGAGTTCCGCCATGGAGCGCATGGAGATTCTGGTCCTCGGCGGTACGGCGTGGCTGGGGCGTGAAGTGTCCCGGCAAGCCCTCGACCGCGGCCACCGCGTGACGTGTCTGGCCCGTGGCGACAGCGGGCCCGTGGCAGAAGGCGCGCGCCTGGTGGCCGCGGATCGGCGCGACCCCGCCGCGTACGCGTCCCTGCCCACCAGGGAATGGGACGCTGTGCTCGATGTGTCCTGGCAACCCGGCTTCGTCCGGGAGGCAGTTGCGGCCCTGAGCACGCGGGCACGTCACTGGACCTACGTCTCCTCGATCAGCGCCTATGCCACTCACGGTGAGCCCGGCGCAGACGAGTCCGCCCCCCTGCTGCCCGGCGCAGACCGCGACGAGGTGGACCGTGGACAGTACGGCGAGGCCAAGTCCGCCTGTGAAACGCTCACCCGGGCAGCCCTGGCCGACCGCCTTCTTATTGCACGCGCCGGGCTCATCGGCGGGCCCGGCGATCACAGCGATCGCTCGGGCTACTGGGTCGCCCGCGCCGCCAGCGCCCCCCGGGCGCCGCTGCTCGTCCCCGACGCCCCTCAAACCCCGACACAGACCATCGATGCACGCGACTTGTCGACCTGGCTTCTCGACGCTGCGGAACTGCAAACCACAGGTACCTACAACGCGGTTGGCCCGATGGTGCCCTTCGCCGAATGGATCGACCTGTCCCGCAGCGTGGGCGGACACACCGGACCGGTCATCAAGGTGGCGTCCCCACAACTCCTCGCGCATGGAGTGGCTCAGTTCATGGGCCCGGACTCATTGCCCATGTGGGTGGTGGAACCGGGATGGGAGGGTTGGGCAGCGCGCGACGGATCTGCCGCCACTGCCGCAGGCCTGCGTCACCGTTCCCGTACCGACCTCCTTGCCGACACACTGCGCTGGGAACGCCAGCAGGGCCTGCACCGGCCACGCCGCGCGGGCCTTGCCCCGGACAGGGAGCGCGAACTGCTGGCGTCCTTCGTTCACTGACTTCGGCTTGTCAGGATGAGGCTGGATCGTCGAGGGTCAGGCCGGTGCCGGTCCAGGGCGACGACGGCCGCACCTGCTGAGCCTGGTCTCCCGCACGGGCCGGGGCGCCCCCGCACCCGTCCCGACCGACCTCCGCGGCGACAAGACTCCAGTCGTGACACCCGCGCTTACCTGCGCCGACGGCGTATCAAAGCGACCATCGCCCAGCCCGATGACCAACGCGACAATCGTCGGCGGCAGGGCCGACGCGGTGGTCGGCCCCTGGCCTTCGACACCGGCCAGTACCGACGCCGCAGCGCCGCCGAACGCTGCGTCAGCAAGTGGAAGCAGTTCCGTGCGGTCGTCAGTCGCTACGACAAACGCGACTACATCTTCAACGGCACCCTGGCCGTCGCAGCGATGGCCATCTGGCTCCGCGACACCGTCCAAGAGCCATCAGAAACGACCTAAGCCCGTTGCGGCAGAGGGGAGAGCAGTACACCGCCGAGACGGGACGTTCGACACCCACCGTCCAACTCACGCCGCACTGAGGGCAGCTCGCGACGACGTTGTTCTTCACCGCCTCGGTCCTCGCCCGCGTGCGCCGCATCCGCCGCCACTGCCGTGAGCGGCATACGGAAGAACAGAACACCGCCGAGGCCTGCAACTTCGGCATCAACGGCTCACCGTACCCGCGGCACAACCGCGGACCCGCCTCGATGTCCACGGACGCCAGCAGCCGCAGCCGAGGCGCCCCCTTTCGGCCCATAGGGGCACCGTAGGCAGGGCAACGACTGCCGCCCAGCCTTACGTCGCCGCAGAACCAGGTTGTTCGCCTCCGGAAGCCGTCACCTCGGGTGCATACAGCGTTGCCAGCGGTTCAGGACCGGAATACCGGCGGCACTGACACCGCCGGATCGGCCTATCGTCGGCACCTTCAGCGCCACGGTTGCCCTTGGCATCCTTGACCGACGCGTAGCACAACCCATCCTTCGCGTCGTGGTAGGCCAGGTGATGTCCGCATCCACAGACCGGGTCCGGTCCGGTCAAGGCCTTCTCTCTCGCCTTCCGCCGCTCCGCCACCGCCTTCTTCATCCGGTCATACGCACCCCCGACCACATACCCGCTCGCCAAAATCACTAGTGCGATCTCAAACCCGGTCACAAGCCCCCCACCCCTGCTACGGACTACCGAATCATCGCAGGCCCACCCCTAAAACGTAGGACAGCTTCTGAGAAGCGCGGCTGGTGCCGCGCGGTTTGCTCCTGATGAGCAGTTGCTAGGGCCGGACACCGCCCTGTATGGGTGGTGTCCGGCCCGTTGTCATGTCCACTTGTGCCGCGTCGGCTGACCCACCGGGTGCTCGGCCGGGTTGGCTCTCCAGAGGACGGGTGTCAGTACGCGATCAGACCGCTCGTGTTGCGGTCGAACTTCAGGTAGAACTTCTTGCCGTTCTGTACGTCGGTCACGGCCGTGTCCCACACGCCCTGCGAAAGCCAGCGCTTGGGGTAGCACTTGTACGGGTTGCCCGTACCCTGGTCGAAGCAGGCCTGCACGTTCGCACCGACCCTCGCTTTCACGTTGACGTCGGCGCAGTTGGTCGTGGTCTTGGCCCAGTTCGGATAGGCTGGCCACACTTTGTTCGTCGTGCTGAAGTTCTTCGCGCTGCCGTAGCAGGACTTCGGGGCGACGTCCGCCGAGGCCGTGACGGCACCGCCGGCAAGCAGTCCTGCGGCCAGGGTGCCCGCGGCAAGGGCCGTGGTGATCTTTCTGCGAGTGTGCATGTTTCTCCTTGGTCATCGGGCTGTTTGGGGATTCCTGCTGCGGACGCCAATGGCGTCCCCGTGTGTGCCCCGCGGGAGTGGAAAGGTGCGGGAGGTGCAAAAGCGGTCTCGCGCAGGGGCACGGCCTGTGCCGGGGTGCGGTTCCTGTGGGGACCGCACCACCGCCGTTGACGGCGGCGTATCCGGGCTTGTTCCAGATATTTCAGTGGCTGGCAGGTTGTCCAGCAGCCCGTTGACGTGCTGCTGGACAAAAAAGATGTATGGCCGATGTGGCTCGAGGTTGGCTTGCGGTCTCCTTCTGGTGAGCCGTGGCGGCGTGTTGGGATCGGGCGTAGCCGATCGTTAGGGGCTTGCGGTGGGGCGTCGTGAGAAGCCGGTAGATCCGGAAGCGGGTCCGGTTGCGCGGTTCGCCTTCAGGTTGCGCGAGCTGCGTGTGGAAGCGGGTACTCCGACGTATCGGGTGATGTCCCGCAGGGCTGGGTACTCGGCGGCAGCGTTGGCGGCGGCTGCTGCTGGGGAGAAACTGCCCTCTCTGACGGTGGCGTTGGCGTATGTGACCGCGTGCGGGGGGGGGATACCGGGGAGTGGGAGTGCCGTTGGCGCGAGGCCGCGAGGGATGAGGCCGCACTTCCGGCGGACGAGGACGGGCAGTCGGACCCTCCGTACCGCGGGCTGGCGCGTTTCGAGGCCGGTGACAGGGACCGCTTCTTCGGCCGCGATCACCTCACCGACGCAGTCGAGGAGCTGGTGCGCGCCCACCGCTGCATGATGGTGTTCGGCCCCTCGGGCAGTGGCAAGTCCTCCCTGCTGCGCGCCGGATTGATCCCCCGTCTGCAGAACGCCCACGAGCCGGGGCTGCGGCCGGCGGTGATCCGGATCCTCACTCCCGGGTCCCGGCCCGCGCATGCGCACGAGAAGCTGTTCACCCCGGCCGATGCACCGGACGGTATGGCGGGGGAGACGTGGCTGGTGGTGGACCAGTTCGAGGAACTGTTCACCCTCTGCCACGACCAGGCCCAGCGGCGCGGGTTCATCGAGTTGGTCCTGGGCGCGCAGGATCCGTCCAGTCGGCTGCGGGTGGTCCTGGGGGCGCGGGCCGACTTCTACGCCCGGTGCCTGGACCAGCCGGGCCTGGACGCGATCATCCGGGAGGCGAGCCTGCCGGTCGGGCGTATGACGCCGACGGAGTTGAGGGAGGTCATCGTCAAGCCGGCCGCGGCTGAGGGCCTGATCGTCGAGCGCGTGTTGACGGCACACCTGATCGAGGAGGTGGGAGAGGAGCCGGGAGCGTTGCCGTTGCTGTCACATGTGCTGCTGGAGACCTGGCGCCGGCACCGTGGCCGTACTTTGACCATGGAGGCGTACGAGGCGGCGGGTGGCATGCACGGCGCCATCGCGCAGACCGCCGAGGAGATCTACACCCGGCTGGCGCCCGAGCACGCGGAACTGGCCCGGCTGATCCTGCTGCGGCTGATCGCCCCCGGCGAAGGCTCCCCAGACACCCGGCGCCCGGTCGACCGCAGCGAACTCGACCTCGGCACCGCCTCCCGGGACGACATCGCCCTCGTCCTGGACCGGCTGGCCGGCGCCCGGCTGCTCACCCTCGACGAAGATACCGTCGATCTCGCCCACTGCCCCGGCTGCACGGCTGGATCGAGGACACCCGCGAGCAGCTACGCGCCCACCGCCGCCTGACCGAGGCGGCCCGCACCTGGGACGACCTCCGACGCGACCCGGGAGCCCTGTACCGCGGCACCCGCCTGGCCACCGCCGAGGAGACCTTCGCCCGGCCCGCGCACAACTGCGCCCTCACCGTGTTGGAGACGGACTTCCTCACCGCAAGTGCCGCAGCACGCGATCAGGAGCGGCAGGCGGCGACCCGGGCCGCACGCCGGCTGCGCACGCTGATCGGCTCGTTGTCCGCTGTAGTCGTGCTCGCCCTCCTGGCGGGCTTCATCGCCTGGCAGCAGACGCAGCAGAGCGAGCGGCAGCAGGTACTCGCTGCCGCCCGCAAGGCTGCCACGGCGGCGAACGGGTTACGCTCCTCCGACCCCAGGCTGGCGCTGCAACTCAGTGTCGCCGCCTGGAGCCTGAGCCATACGCCGGAGACGAAGTCGGCGCTGCTGGGCGCCCTGGAGCAGCGGGAGCGCGCGAGGTTCGAGCCAGCAGCCTCCGACTACTACGGCCAGCAGTTCCTCAGCGGCGATGGTCGCACCTTCACCCGCATCGAAAAAGAGCGCATCACGGTGCGGGACGCGGAGACGGGCCGGGTGACCGGCACCTACCGCGCGGCGCCGCGTGGAACGGACCTCTGGGGAGCCCTGTCTGCCGAGCACAGCCCCGATGGAGCGGCGCTCGCCATCCCCACGGGCCGCCACGGCACGCAGGTGCGGCTGTGGGACATCCGCGCCGAACGGTTCCGCGGCTCCGCCTTCGGCCCCTCCCGTTCTGCCAATTCGTTGTCCACGGGATTCAGCAGCAGCGGGCGGGCGATGTACTTCAGCGTCGACGACCGTCGCGTAGAGGTGTGGGACACGCGCACCGGGCGGCAGCTGCTCAAGAGCCCCGGCCCGGATACCACCGTGGCGGAGGCGGTGGACGTCAGCGCGGACGGCCGCCTGCTGGCTCAATGCGGCAACAATGGTCGGGCCGAGTTGTGGAACCTGCGCCAGAATCGCCGATCGGTTGCCGACTGGATCACGAAAGTACCCTGCCGGGCGCTGTACGGCATACAGTTCTCCCCCGACGGACGAAGCCTGGCCGTGGGGGATGGGCAGGGACTGCGGCGCTGGCTGCTCTCCTCAGGGAAGGAACTGCCCAGGCTCCGCCAAACGACCCCAGAGGAGTATTTCTTCAGCAACGACGGGAAGTTCGTGGTGGGCGCGGGCAGGAACGAGATCCTGCTCTGGCGCCTTGACCGGCCGCAGGCCCCGGTCTTCCGCCACGCGCTGGCCGAGGAGTACGCGTACTCCGGCGAGGTCGAAATCGACATGAAGTCCCGTGCAATCCGGTACGTGGTCAGCGGGGCCGACGCCCAACCTGTGGTACACACACTCGATCTGGGCCGGTCCATCACCTCGTCCTGGCGTGCGCAAGCCGTCAAGAACGCCATGTTCAGCGCGGACGGCAGCACGCTGGCCCTGGCCCGCCCGGGGACCCGAGCGGACCGCTTCACCCTGCTCGACCGCAGGGGCAAGACGATGACGGATATTCCCGGGCCGGAGCAGTCCTCGCCCAAGGACAACGGCTCCTTCCCGCTGATGTCGCTGAGCGCCGACGGGAACCGCTTCGCCTATGGCCTCGACAAGTCGCCGGACGGCGCACACCGGATCCGCGTATGGGATACCAGGAGGCACCGTCAGGTCACGACCCTCACCACCGGGAATGCGGACCTGGGTTTCGATGAGGTCGCCCTCAGCCCGGACGGCCGGAAGGCGCTGACCACCGATGAGGAGAGAGGAGTCATGGTCTGGGGCACCCGCAGTGGAAAACTGTTGCGCACCCTGCCCGAGCTGAATCGCAACGACACTGAGCAGGACTATGGCATCGGCACGCTCAGCGCTGACGGCACAAAGCTCCTGACGGACACCGGTGCCCTGATCAGGCTGTCCGACGGCAAAATCTTGTCCGCCGGACTCGGGCAGTGCGATGTCTGCCTGTTCGCGTTCAGCCCGGACGCGCGCCGGATCGCCGCGGCGACGGACTGGGGAACGGTATCTCTGTGGGACGGCGCCCTGCGTACACCGCTGGGCACACTGCCCGGCACCCTCTCCCGCGCCACACCCGGTGAACCCGAGGAAACAACCGCGGGGGCCTTCTCCCCCGACGGCACCACCCTCGCCCTCGCCGGGAACCAGGGCACCCTCCCACTGTGGGACGTGACCTCCCAGCAACCCCTCGGCCTCGCCCTGCCCACTCCAGGCGACCGTATCCTGTCCCTGGCCTTCAGCCCGGACGGCGGCACACTGTACGCCGCCGGTGAACACGTGCCGTGGCAGAAGTACGACATCGACCCGGACCGAGCCGTCGACACGGTGTGCGCACGCGCCGGAGCCTCGCTGTCCCCAGCCGCCTGGAACAGATTCCTCCCCGAAGTCCCCTACCGGCAGCTGTGCCAGTCTTGAGGGTACGCGAGCGAAGCACTGATCACCTGGGCCGCGATCACGCTCGCTGCCTCCACCTGGCGTCTGCTACATCTACCGCTCATGCGACCGGAGTTGAGAGGACCGACCCCGCTTCCGTGCACCACACCCGTTGCATTCACTAGGCACTGTTTCTCGGATCTCCTGACGTGAGTGGGTAGTTGGGGCCAGGTTGGTCGTATGGGTCGTGCTGATTTAACGAATGCTGAGTGGGACCGGCTGGTGTCGTTCTTGCCTCGGGGTGGTGCCCGTGGGGGCCGGTGGAGTGATCACCGACGTGTGATCAACGGAGTGCTGTACCGGGTGCGCACGAGGGTCCAGTGGCGGGATCTGCCGGAGCGTTCCGGACCGTGGGAGACGGTCTATAAACGTCATCGTCGCTGGTCAGCGGATGGCACGTGGGCTATGCTGCTGTCGAAAGTGCAGGCAGCTGAGGATGCCGAAGGTCGCATCGACTGGGATGTCTCCGTGGACTCGACCACGGTGCGAGCCCACCAACACGCCGCCGGCGCACGGAAGTCACCCCCGGCCGCGGTGGGTCAAAAGGGGGCCGGCCGGGGGACGAACCAGGTCGATCCGGTGCTGCAGAAACTGGCCGCCCGATTGGAGGAAGTCCTCAGATCCGCGAATGTCTGGGACGTTCCCGCGGCGGCTTCACGACCAAAATCCACCTTGCCGCCGACGGACGATGCAGGCCCCTCGCCGTCGTCCTGACCCCGGGACACTACGGCGACAGTCCCCAGTTCGAGCGAGTACTCAGCCAGGTCTCCGTGCCCCGCCTCGGCGTCGGACGGCCACGCAGCCGACCCGACCATGTCCTGGCGGACAAGGCCTACACGTCCCGCAAGAATCGCCGCTACCTGCGGCGACGCGGTATTACCCACACCATCCCCGAACGCCGCGACCAGCAACGGCACCGACACAACCGCGGATCCAGCGGCGGCAGGCCCACCGGGTTCGACGGCGAGCGCTACAAGAAACGCAACACCGTCGAACGCGCCATCAACCGGCTCAAGGGCTTCCGGGCAGTGGCCACCCGTTATGAAAAACGCGCCTACATCTATCTCGGCACCATCACCCTCGCAGCCCTCACCATCTGGCTCCGAACATGATCCGAGAAACAGCGCCTAATAGTGCTTGCAACAGCTCCTGAGCTGCCAACATTCCAGTCGCACGCTCGCCGTGCCCTGGAGCAGCATCGGTGATTTCGACTGCTCGGGCGAGGACATCGAGCGGGACTGGGTGGCCCGCACCGGTTGCTGGAGCCGAACTGAGCGTGTCCTGCTGACCTATGACCAGGTGCGCGCCTACAAGCTGCCCGCGACCGAGGGAAAGCGGGGCGACCCGCGGTGGTGGGCTTTCGCCCGCCGCTACGGCTTTGACCCTGCACATCCCGTGCGGTGGGAGGTAGAGGCGCAACCCCGGGCAATTGCGCCTACTGCACGAACTACTTGGGCGCGAGCTGCGGACCTGCAGTGATGAGGTACGTCCGCCCTTCTATCCGGTGCGCCTGTGAGCTGGCCCTTTGCGGAGCTTCGTGCATTGGGTGAACGATTCGCGCACTCAAAGGAGGGGTGTCCGTGGCAGATTCGGACTCCCGAAGCGGGTCTGCCCAGCTCCTGCTGGTCGACGGCATCTACCGGGTGAGGCTCTGGGTGACGCGCCACAGGCGGCGGGGCAGGTCGCCTTCTTCGAAGGCGTGTACTTCGTCCAGCGTCCATCCGTCGGCGAGGGAGTCGACCAGGTGACGGGGAAAGAAGTGCACGGCGAAGCCGCCGTGTTCGAAGATGTCGTCGCCGTGGGAGATGCCGGTGTTGTAGTGGGCATCACCGGTGTGGCGGACGGTGTAGACGAAGGTCCCGCCGGGCCGCAGGACCCGGCGTACCTCGGCGACCAGGGCTCGGATTTCCTTGGTGGACAGGGCCATGCACAGCAGCATGTGCGCGAAGACGGCGTCGACCGAGGCGTCGGGCAGCCGCAGCGGTTCGCGGACATCGTGGACTGCGGTGGTGACCTGCCCGTCGACGCCCTGGGTGCGGGCGGCGTCCTGCAGTTGGGTCAGGCCGGTAGGGCTGAAGTCGGTGGCCTGGACGGTGAACCCTTCGCGGGCGAAGAACAGGGCGTCGCGTCCGTGGCCGGCGCCGAGTTCCAGCACGACTTTCGCTTTGGCGGTGCGAAAGGCTTCGGCGGCATAGGCGGCTGGGGCGGAGGGCTGTTCGCCGTACATGCCCGGGTGGGCGGTGTACGTGCGCTGCCAGTGCTTCTGCTGCGCCTCGGCGAGGTCGCCGTCTTCGTGCCGCATAGCCTCTCCCGTGGATGGTCGCCGGTGCAAGGTCCGGCGCGCTGCCGATCCTGTCACGGGGTGGCGGCGCACTCAGGTGGCGGGCGCGGTGTTCTTGACGGCGGCGAGGCGCTCGATCATGCCGAGGCTGTAGCGGTCGCGGCGGGTGATGGTGAATCCGGCCTGGCGCACCCGGTGCAGGGGGCGTCGCAGCTGGTGGTCGCCGAACCGTTTGACCAGCAGGGGGTCGAGGAGTCGCTGCCCCATCCGGACGGCAATGTTGCTGCTGATGACGTGGTCGAGGATCAGCAGGGTGCCGCCGGGCTTGAGGACCCGGCGCATTTCGGCGACCGCGGCCTCGTCGTCGGGGATGCAGCACAGGGCCAGGACGCACACGACGGTGTCGAAGGTGGCGTCCCGGAAGGGCAGTTCGGTGGCGGATGCTTCGGTGAGCGTGGCCTCGACGCCGGCGTCGTCGGCCCGCTGTCGGGCGCGTTCCAGCATGGCTGGGGACAGATCCACCCCGGTCAGGTCGGTTCCCTTGGGGTAGGCGGGAAGGTTCAGGCCGGTGCCGACGGCGACTTCCAGGACCCGGCCCCGGGCCTGGGAGCACAGCCAGTTGCGGCCGTCTCGGATCACGTGCCGGTCGTAGTGGCGCATCCAGCCGTCGTATTGGGGTGCGTCGCGTTCCCAGATTTCACGGGTCCACGTGTCCTGTGTCTCGTGCTGTGCCATGGCCGTCCCCTGTTCGCCGTGGGCTGGTGGGGTCAGCATGCCGCCCAGCGGGCGTGGAGGCGACGGCTCCACCGAGGCTGGGCAGAGTCATCGCTTCAGCAGCAGTCGCAGCCGGGAGGGCACCCGCAGGCATCAGCGGCCGACGATCACGGACCACGCACCGCCGAAGACATGACGGGCTGACCCATGCCTGCCGCCCAAATCCCGCTGCCCAGGAGCCTTGACCCCCTGCCCGACGAAAGCCTGCCCGGCTTCCTACTCCGCCTGACTCACCGACTGGACCTGACCCCCCACCAGTTGGCACGGCGAGTCACGCTGATCCCTCCAGATGATCCCCATGCCAAGGTCTCAGCGGCACATTTGCTGATGATGCAGTCAGACCGCCTGCACGCCTTCGCCGAAGCGACCCGGATGACCACCGCGGACGCCGACGCGCTGACGCTCAGGCCCTACGCCGACCGCTACCCCGCCCTTGCACGGGCGCTGGTCCGCCCGGGAAGCATTCCTCGCCCCCGCAGACTGTCCCAGCCCTGGCTACTGTTGAGTCACTCACGCTATTGCCCGGCTTGTCTCGCAGGCGATGGAACCCCGATCCAGACCCGCCATGGCCGGCCCTGGAAACGACAGTGGCGGCTGGCTGTCGTCTTCGCCTGCCTCGATCACTGGACCTTCCTTCGCAGCGAGTGCCCGCGCTGCCGACTGCCCGCGCTCAGCGGCAGATCCGGGAGCCCCCTGGCCTTGCTGCCCGCCGCCAACGCGCCGAGGCTCCACCCCTCGCAATGCCGCAATTGGTCCGGCGGTTCCGGCAAGCGTGAAGTCTGCGGTCACCGCCTCGACGGCGCCGAACCAGCCGCTGCGGCCCTCACCCCAGAACTCGCCGATCTGCAGACCGTCTTACTGGACCTCCTGGACGGTGACGAGCCCGCAGAACTCGCCTCCCAACAGTTCGCCGATCGCCAGATCGCCATCTCGCTGATCCAGGCGGGCTGGCCCGTCGCGGCCGATCTCGCTCCCGCCGGAACCCGGGAAATCCTGGAAGCACATTTCGCACCGCAGCAGCAGGACGGTCACAGCCCCGGCCCAGCGGCCGAGAGCGCCGGCTCGCAACCCGCGGCCGTTTGGAGTACACCCCCCGGTGACACGATCGCGACCACCGGTCTCCTCTTCGCGGCCTACCACCTGCTCGCTCAGGATTCATCCGGACCGCGCAGCCCCCTGCCCCAGATGCTGCGGAATCTTCCCACCCGCGACGATCTCCGCTGGGGCAAGACCTGGCCCATGCTCGCTCACGAGGCTTCCCCCTCGTTCCGGCGCCGGATCGATCAGATCTACCGGCACCGACTCTCTGCCGAATGGATCCGGCAGGGAGCCCCGACACTGCGGGCCTCCAAGGCGAACACTACCCAAAAACTCTTTGCCCCCCACCCACACCCTCACGGACTTCGGGGTCGCTCCTGAGCACATCCCATAGTCCCTTCCCAGCTCCTGGTTGCTTGCCGCCACTCAGGAGAACTCCGAGCAGGCCCTCTCCAGCCGCCGGCGACTCCGGCGCATTCTCCCCGTCCACCTGGTCCAAGCGATCAGCGACATGAACTTCCTGGAAGCGGCAGCCTTCCTCGGCATCCCCACGTCCTGGACCACCCGGGGCCGACTGCGGGTCAAACCACTGAACCCCTACCAAGACCTCAAAGACCGAGACCTACCGGCCACGCTGAAACGCCTGGCCGAGCACGTCATCAGTCAGGAGAGCATCGATTACCGGGCCCGCCGCATGCAATTCTCCCGCTGGTCACTCGAAGACAGGACATGGGACGAACTCGTCCGACATCACCGTCAAGGCAGAGGCCCCAAGCCGACAGAACGCACCCAAGAGTGCGCATCCGCCTTCGTCTGGAGTTGCATCACCGGCAGCGAGTTCGCCCTCGCACCAGTCTTCCAGCCACCAATGCGGCCCCACGATCGAACTCTGAGTATGGATATGCTGCACTTGACGCTACTCCAGCGTTGGGAATCGCAAGAACAACCCGTCCCCTTCGCCGGCCTCTGCTGGGCCCTTGAAGACCTTGCCAGGCAGGTGGTCGCCGCCATCAGTCACACACCGTGACCAATTCGGATGCCGGTCCCCCTCACAGCGAAGGTTGAGTGATCGTCTAAAGGTTGTCCCGTATGGGGTTGGAGTTATCCCGTGAGGGCCAGGTTGTGAAGGCGGGCGATGCTGAGCATGGCCTGGTGGACGCCGTTGCCCTTGAGTCTGCAGTCCCGCAGGATCTTCCAGTTCTTGAGCCGGGACAGAGCGTGCTCGACGCGGGCGCGGGCCCTGCGATGGACTCTGTTCTCGGCCTCCTGCTGCGCATTCAGACGCTGTTGGTCTCGTCGTTTGCGGTGTGGGATGAGAGCGACGGTGCCCTGATATCCGCCGTCGGCAATGACAGGGGCACCGCGGCAGGCTTGGTCGACTCCGGACTCGCTGAACGCCCGGCAGTCGTTGCGGCTGCCGGGCAGCGGGACACCGATCGCCACTACCAGGGGCTGTTGGCATCGATCACGACCTGCAGGTTGGTCGAGTAGCGATAGTTCTTGCTCGACGCAGAGATACTGCGGTCTCGCGTGGGCACCAAGGTGCCGTCCACGATGTACACAGTGTCCTTGCGCGGCCGGCGGGCCGGTGAGATCGCCAGCAGGGGTGCGAGGTGATCAAGGATCCGGTTGGCTGCCGACTTCGAGATCCCGAACAGCGGCGCCACCTGCCGCAACGTGAGGTTCGTGCGCCAGTACGTAGCCACCAGCAACACTCGGTCGGCCAGTGGCAACCGCCACGGACGGCCCCGCTGAACATCGCCACCACGACGGCGCACCAGCACGACGAGCTGCTCGAACTGCGACTGACTCAACCCGGAGAACGGCTCGATCCACTTCGGATCATCCGCTGACATCACCCCACCCATGCCCACTCAACGCCGCACCAGCCACTTCAGTTACGGGACAACCTTTAGCTTGACTCTGTCGGTGATCTTGGGGTTCGCGAGGTCAACTGCCCAGGGTTCGCCAGGATTTCAGCCGAGGTATCTCGCGCTGGTCGAGGTAGTTCTGGAAGGCAGTCGGTCGGCGGTGTACGGGGGCTTCTTCGGTTGGTGGCAGTCCGCTGAGGCGCTCGATGTTGACGGCGATGGCCGTCAGGACGTGCTGGATGTGGGCCTTTTCCTGCCCTCGGTAGCGGCTGCGCCGCATGCCGTGGCCATGGGCGAACTCGTTGACCGTGCCCTCCACTCCGGAGCGGACCGCGTAACGCGTCTTCCACTCGGGCGTCTGCTGCTCGGCGCGGACACGGAGTTGCAGGTCACGGAGCTCTCGTGGAGGAAATCCCACGGTGCGGGCGCTGTCGGCGGTGGTGGTGCACTGGGCGCGGGCCGGGCAGGGGCGGCACTGGCTCTTGGTGAACCTGGCCACGATCAGCGGGGCCGCGGTGGGCGAGGAGGTCGGGTAGGGGCCGTGCCAGCCCGCGCTGACCTGCCCTTTCGGGCATGTGACTTGCTGATGGTCGTAGTCGATGCGGAAGTCGTCCCGGGCGTAGCCCTCATTTCGGCGGTGTTGGCGGGTGGGGTTGCTCTTCAGCGGGCCGGAGACGGTGACCTGGTGTTCGCGGGTGGCCAGTTCCAGGTGGGGCAGGGAGGTGTAGCCGGCGTCGACCAGGTGCTCGGCGGGCAGCAGTCCGCGGCGGGAGAGGCGGGTGTGGATGCCAGGCAGGACCTGGCTGTCGTGGGTGGTGGCCGCGGTGGTGGCCACATCCGTGATCACGTTGGGGCCGTCGGGAGCGCAGGTCTCGGTCAGGTGGGCGGTGAACCCCTTCCAGCTGATGATGTGTCCGTGCCGTGCGAAGCGGGCCGAGGTGTCGTAGGGCGAAACGACCGCCCGGGACGAGGGCGGCAGTCCGGGCCCGCCTTCCTTCTCGGCGGTGCGCCAGCGCAGATGTCCTGCGGCGTCACAGTGGTAGTTCTGCACCATGATCTGGCGCAGGGCCTGGACACGAGCACCGGACGTGCGGTCTTCTCCGTGCCGGTAGAGGTGTTCCAGGAGCCGGACGGCGTCGTTACCGGTGGCAAGAATCCTGCTTTTGGGCTTGGTGGGGTTCCTGCCCAGGCGGACCGGCCAGCCGTAGCGGAGCCCCCAGTCCTCATCGACGAGCTCGTCCAGCAGGTGCGGGGATGTGCCGACGACTTCTTCGAGTGCGGCGCGGACCGCCTCGGTGACCACCTCCAGGCGGGTCAAGTCGCGCACCGCGGCCAGGACATGGGTGGAGTCAGTGCGCTGCGTGGTGCGCTCGCGCACCAGGCCGGCTTCCTTGAGGCGGGCCAGTGCGAGGTCGAGAAGGCGGTCGGCGCGGTCGTCTTCGGCGAGACGGTCTCGGAAGTCGGCCAGCACGCTGTGATGGAAGCCGGGGTCGTCCAACTCCATGGCCAAGGCGTGTGAAGTAGGCCGCCGACGAGGTGCCCCTGGCTGGGGTCCTTTTCCGACGGCCCCTTCCCGAACCGGGCGTGCGGCTTGTCACCGCACCCGGCTCTCCAGTGCCGTTCTTCGTGAGCTGTTGCCCGTGGGACGTCCGGCGTGGATGTCCTCGTGGCAGCGACGGCAGACGACCAGGGTCTTGCGACGGCGCGCGGCCATCGTCCTGGCCCATGTCGAGCGTTTGGGCCTCCCCTTGACGGTCAGGTCCTTCAGGTGCCGGATGTGGTGCACTTTCACATCCGTCCGCGAACCGCAGAGTTCGCAGACATCGGCGAGGAGCCGTTGCAGCAGCTCCGTCCGGTCACCGTTCCAGACCCTTCGGGGCTGGTCGTCGAGACGGGTGACCTTGGTCCTTCGCTTCAGCGAGATCCCACCCCACTCGGCTACCAACGGCGGGCGTCCGTCGCCGCGTTCGACGCTGACCCGCAGTCCCTTGCGGGGGCCGAGGTCGATTTTGAGTACGGCGCGGTAGCGTCGGTAGACCTTGGGGACGGTGGTGCGGTGTTTCTGCGCCAGCGTCTTGGTCAGCGACATCTCCATGGCGTACTTCAGTCGTCGGAAGCGGTGGCGGTTGAACGCCAGCTGGTAGTACTCCGTGATGCCACGGAACTCGGCCTGGTACTGGGCGACGATCGAAAAGTCGCTGTCGACCATGCGTCCGGCGATCCTGGCCGGTCGGCCGTGGTGGAGGTAGGGCCTGCACTTGGCGTGGACGACGTCAGCTGGCACCTTCAGCCCGATCTGCCCGTTGATGCTGCGGCGACCGCGCCGGTCGTGCTTGCTGTCGTTGTCCAGGACCACGATCTCGTAGCCCAGGAACCGGGCGGCCTGCGTCCGCCCGTGGGTGATCAAGGTCTTGGCCTCGGCCAGTTCCAGCTTGAGCTCGTCACGCAGGAACTGGCCGACCTCCTCCTTGATCTGTTCTGCTTCCTGCCTGGGGCCGGTCAGGCCCAGCGCCCAGTCGTCGGCATAGCGGATATATCGCAGGCGCCGGAAGCCGGGGTCATTCACGTCTTTGGAGGGCATGTGCTGCATCTGCTTGCGCAGCTGCCGTACCTCCTCGACGCGGTGGTTCCGCCGGGCTGTCTCGATCGCGTGCGCTATCCGTGCGTATGCCGGGTTCTCGGCGCGTCGGGCTCCCCGGTTGTAGGCGGGCAGCAGCTTTGCCTCGATGTACTTGTCGAGCCGGTCCAGGTAGATATTGGACAGAATCGGCGAGATCACACCGCCTTGCGGTGAACCGCTCAACGTCGCGTGATAGCGCCACTGTTCCAAGTATCCGGCCTGGAGCAGTCCGTCGACCAACCACAGGAAGCGGTTGTCGTGGATCTTCTCGGCCAGGATCGACCGCAGGACCTGGTGGTCGAGCCGGTCGAAGCACTGGGCGATGTCTCCCTCGACGAACCATGTGGTGCCGCGCCACCCGGTATAGATCTCCTGCAGGGCGGTGTGGCAGCCCCGGCCGGGCCGGAAACCATGCGAGTGGTCGGAGAACTGCGGCTCGTAATACGCCTCAAGCAACAGACGCATTACCTCTTGCAGCAGCTTGTCCGACCAGGTCGGCAGACCTAAACCGCGCCGACTCTTCGTCGCTCCCTTCTTCTTGATGTAGACGCGGCGTGCCGGGGACCAGCGATAACGCTCAGATCGGAGCGCGTCGATGATCGCCTGGATCTTTGCCAGGCACATGCCGTCCACGGTCTCGGCCGTACTGCCCGGTGTCATCGCTCCGTGGTTGCGGTAGATCCGCCCGTAGGCGACCAAGTACAACTCCGGGTTGAACAGACACCGGTAGAGGCGTTCCAGCGGCAGCCTCTTCCCGCCGCGCTCACGAATGATCTCAAGGAGGGCTTCGACGCTCTGCATTACGCATACCTCACCATCACCGTCGATCTGCTGACACCTGTGCCCCTTGGCCCTGCGGACGGCTTTCCCGTCCTCCTCGGTGGGGCGTGACTCCCACGACTACTACGGGCACTCCGTCGCCGTAGGGCTCGCGCCCCGTAGGCGATCCCGTATTCCCCTTGCGCTGGACGTATCGAGCGTGACGTAGGCGGCCTGTCCGTCCCCTTGGGCGGGCTCGTTGCCCGCTGTCCACCGGCCGGAAGGGTTGAGGCGGTTCAAGTAGGACCGCCCGATACCGGTGGCTGCGACTACAGGCATCGTGTCGCAGGACGTACGACTTGCGTCCCCGGAGACTCGGCTTCAAGCAGTATGGCCTTCGCCGTATCACGCGGGCCTTGCACGGCAAGGTCTTCGATGCCTTCGCGACCTTCCGTGCTTTCCCGCCATGCTGTGGTCCCCTCGCGCTTTCGCGTCCGGGTAAGGCGGGCGGCCCCGAGGCCACCTCCTTCCGAGCCTCGGCTCCCTGCGGGAGCGATCCAGCGCCGAATGAAACGGCGCACACTTGAAGTCAATGCGGCAGCGGACCGACTCGGCGGCCTGCCGGTCGGACAAACCAAGCAGGAACTGCAGCACACAGACGGTGGCCAGTTGAGCAGGTGAGAGACCCGGACGCCCGTCCCGCGGGTACCAGCCGGCGAAGTCCTCGTCGCACCACAGCCCATCGAGGCGGTCACGTACCCATATCGCCGTCGTGCCGTCCGGGTTGCTCGACCGCGCAACCTGCGCAGTCAGAGATGGGACCTGCTCACCGGAACGGGGACGAAGGGACAACGAGCACCTCGACAGCTGCATCGGTCGGCGGAACTACCCGAGCATGCCCGTCGATATTGCTGCCGCACCGGGAAACTCCAAGATCCCCGACAGAGTCAAGCTAGCTCGGTGCCAACTATCGCAGTTCAGAGCGATCCCCGAGCTGGAGGATACCGGCCTCTCTGCGCCGCCACCGTTGCTGGGGGTGCACGGTGACGAGCATCGAGCAGGTCGCGACTCTCGCGGCGTTCGGCGGAGTGTGGCGGTCCTCGCGGTCGGTCATAACCTCGCGGACCACCGGCTCCTGCTCGAACGCGCTGCTAACTGTCCCTAACAAAGCCGTTGAACGTGGCGGTAGGTGATCAAGCAGACGGCAAGTCCGAGGAATGCTTCGTGGATGTCGTCGCGTCTTTCCCAGCGGATGCGTAGGCGGCGGAAGCCGTGGAGCCAGGCGATGGTGCGCTCGACGACGTAGCGGAAGATACCCAGGCCGGTGCCGTGCGGTTCGCCCCGACGTGCGATCACGGGCCGGATGCCTCGCTGCCACAGCTGCCGCCGGTAGATGTCGTGGTCGTAGCCGCGGTCGGCCAGCAGCGCATCCGGGCGCCGACGCGGTCGGCCGACCCGGCCCGCGACGGCCGGGATCTTGTCGAGCAAGGGCAGCAGCTGGGTGACGTCATTGCGGTTTCCGCCGGTCAGCGACACTGCGAGCGGGATGCCCTGGCCGTCGACGATGAGGTGGTGCTTGCTGCCCGGCCGTGCGCGGTCGACCGGGCTGGGCCCGCTTTTGGGCCTCGCCGAGCGGCCCGGACGTGCGAGGAGTTGATCACCGCCCGCTCCCAGTCCAGCTGGTTCTTCGACCGCAGCCTCTCCAGCAACAGCACATGCAGCTGTTCCCAGACGCCGGCCTCGTTCCAGGCCGCCAGACGACGCCAGCAGGTCATGCCCGAGCCAAAGCCCAACTCCTGGGGCAAGTACTCCCACTGGATACCGGTGTGCAGCACGAAGAGGATGCCGCACAGGGCCCGCCGGTCCGGCACCCGCGGTCTGCCCTCAA
>NZ_JBSFRK010000050.1:0-57150 GCF_053589195.1 Streptomyces sp. NPDC003379
ACCCCCCCCACACCCCACCCTCCCCCCACCCCCCCCGCCCCCTACCCCCCCCGGGGGGGGCGGGGGCGGGCCCCGGTCCCCTGGGAGCCGGGGGGGGGGGCGCCCCCCCCCCCCGACTCATACCAGTTCGGGTTGCGGTTCCGGTTGTGGGGTTGGTGCGGCCTTCGGTTCCCACAGTCTGGTGGTCCGTATGTATCCGTGGATCACTGAGACCATCGCCAGGACGAGAAGCGGTCCGAACACCCACGGGTGCTTGGCCATTTCCATGGGGATGAAGCGGTACGACAGCAACAGGGCGACGAAGACCGTCGCGCCGTAAGCGACCAGCTGGATTCCCTGGCGGTCCCAGCCGCGGTCGAGCGAGCGCAGCGCCGCATCGATCGTGAATGCGAATACCACACCGGCGATGATGTCCGCGCCGTAGTGATAGCCGAATCCCAGCGTTGCGCCGAGCGTGGCTATCAGCCAGAACGCGCCCGCGAATTGCAGAATTCTCGGGCCCTTGCGGGAGTGGATGAAGATTGTGGTCGCCCACGCCGTGTGCAGGCTCGGCATGCAATTGCGAGGAGTTTTCTCGTCGAATGGCATCCCGTGCGGGACGGTGATCTGCGGCGGCGTGTTCGGCCAGAGGTTGGCCACCGCCCAGTGCCCGCCGTCCGCGCCGTAGGCGAAGATCGGTCCGACCACCGGGAAGATCATGTAGATGCCGGGCCCGAGCAGGCCGATGACCAGGAAGGTGCGCACCAGGTGATGGCCCGGGAAGCGGCGCTCGGTCGCCACGTTACGCAGCTGGTACAGCGCGACGACGACCGCGGCCACCGCGAGCTGGATGTAGACGTAGTCGAGGACGTGGGCGCCGATCGAGCCGGTGGCATCGACCATGCGGCCCACCACCCATGACGGGTTGCCCAGTGCGTGATCGGCGGTTGCCACGTACTGGTCGAGCACCGTCGGGCGGGTCTTCCAGGTGATGAGCAGCCAGGCGTCACCGGTTTTACGACCGGCCACCAGCAGGAGGCCAAGGCCGACGCCCTTCAGCAGCAGGACACGTTCGGCGCCGGTGCGGCGCGTGACAGCGATGACTCCATAGCCGAGAAGCACCCACAACGCGCCATTGCCGAACATCATCTGGGCGTCGAGCGCCCACCGCACCAGAAAGAAGACGACGTCGATGCCGATCGCGATACCGGCCGCGATGAACCGTTGCCGCCAGGTGAGCACGACCATCATCAAGGCCATGCTGGCGTACAGCAGCGGCCCGGATTTGGGCGCGAATATCACCTCTCGCATTTGATTGGTGATCGGCCCCGCTACGCCGTAGTGGCGCGCGGCGATCTCCAGTGCGATGAGGAATCCGAGGGCCACCACACTCGCCGCGGTCCACAGCATCGCCCGCGGCCGGCGCCACGCGGCGAGCGTAGTTCTGTAATTTATTCGCGAAAACACCCGCGATGCTTTAGAAGTCAATTTTTTGGCCGATGTGTTAGATGTTATTAGCTAAATAAGTCACTCTGCACGCCGGATGTCATGGCTTTCCGGTGAGTGACGGTCGATGAGGGCGATCGCCATGAGTTCGAACATGCTATCGGAGCGGTGCGGGTGGGTTTCGCTGGTCAGGGTGGTACGAGGGGCTGCCTCGCGGCCTCCCCGTGCAAACTCCGGTGAGAATACTCAACCTGCACCGCGTTGGGTCACCGGAGTCGGTCCCACCGTGACAACCAGGATCAAGCTGAGGCGTGAGGCCTGAGGCCCGAGGAGAGTTCCGGCGTCGCTGATCCGTTCGAGATGTGGCTCGGACGGCTTATCGTCGTTGCGTGACTTATACATGGAGAAGACGATTGGGCGGGGTCGGAGCCTCGGCGGCCGCTGTGGCCGCGATGCTCGTGAGTGCGCAACCGGCCGCCGCGGCAATGCCGTTCGGGGCGGTGGACCCCGGCACCGTCTCGCAGTTCAGACTCAACCAAGTCGTTTCCGCAGGCGGCGGCGACGGTACGGATGCCGCGATCGCGGCGGTGGAGAAGACCGGCGCCGTCAAGAACGTCGATGTCAGTACGCTCCTCAACACGGGCGGCAACGCCGGCATAGCGGGCCTCTGCCACGACACCGGTCTCGCCGCGAGCCTCAAGCCCAGCGGGTACTGCTGGAAGAAGGAAGACGACCGGTCGAGCAGTTGGAACGCCACGGAGGGCGGTTGGACCCCCCAGGGGCTGTCCCTGCCGTACAGCGACAGCGGGACTCCCGGTGACGGACAGTGGAAGGGCGTTCCCGCCTATGCCGCGACCTGGCATCACAGCACCGACATGGGCAACCCCGTACCGGCCGAGCGGCGCGGCGACGAGTACGCCCGGCTCTCGCTGGTGAGCACCAAGAGCGGGACGCCCAACTACCACAACCTGCTCCTGGTCCAGCCGCGGAAGAACGCGGACGGGACGGGCGACTTCCGTGTGGTGTCCGGTAATCACGTCGACGGTGTCGTCTGGTACGGCGACCGCGCCTTCGTCGCCAACGGCCGCTATCTCCAGGTCTACGACCTGCGGCACATCTGGAAGCTGAGCGAGCAGTCCAAGGAGGTGGGCGTCACCGGAACCACTTCTTCGGGCCTCTGGCACAACTACGCCGTGCCCATGGTCGCGATGTACCAGACCACCACCGGCAACACCGCCTGCTCCGTCACCGCGGGCACCACGCCCTGCCTGAACTCCCTCAGCCTCGACCGCACCGGCGGTCAGGACTCCCTCGTCTCCGCCGAGTACAAGAAGGACGCGGCAGGCGGCCGAGTCGTCCGCTGGCCGCTCGACGCCACGACCAAGCTGCCCAAGGGGCACGCGTCGGCCGCGTACTCCTCCCCGGTCTGGTCCATGCAGGGTGCGGCCACCGACGGCACGAACTGGTACATGTCAGGGACGTGCCCGACGGGCGCGGGCGGCGGCACGGCCGACGATCCGTACTCCTGCGTCCACAAGGCACAGGCCAACGCCGCGCCGCACGTCATGACCGCCGCGCCGGTCTACACCCAGAACCTGGGCTACTCCTGGTCCACGGACCGGCTGTGGGGCATCAACGAACGCATCAACAGCACTGCGGGCAAGCGCGTCGTCTTCTCCGTCAACACTCCCTGACACGGCCTCGAGCCCTGCGCAGCAGTTGGCGCAGGGCTTCCCCGAAGGCGGCGCGGTGCGGGCCGAAGAGGTGAGGGGCCGAGGACGACATCGAGAAGACCCAGGCGACGACATCGTCGTACGTCCGTTCCAGCGCCTGCCCGCCCGCGACGACGAGACGCTGCGGGCCGGTGAATCCTGATCGCGGGTGTCGGCGAGGGCCGTGAACTCCTCGTTGACGCGTACGCCGCCCGGAAGGGTGAAATCGCCATGGTCGACACCGCCGAGGTCGCGGACGCAGGTGATGCCCGTGTGCAGGGTCTGGCGCATCCGGCGGGCGGTCTCGAGAGCGCGTACGGAGACACGACACGGGTCATGAGGAGCCGACGAAACCGCCGGGTGAACCGGGGTCTGGTGTGGGTGACCTGCGTCGTGACGGAGGCGTTCGCCGCGGGCGTCGACGTCGACTGCGTTCCGGCTCTTCGAGCGAACTCGCGCACAATCTGGCAGCCGACCCGCATGCCCCCACGCCCTCAGCCTCCAGCACGTGGCCGGCAGCGCGAGCCTGACGCTGCTGGTTGCCGCCGACGACCTGCACGCGCTCTCCGCCTGCCTCCTGGACCCGGTGCAGAAGCCCAACGGCGCGTGCGGCCCGCAGTCGCATCGTCACGAGGCTGGTGGCCAGGGGCCCTGTGGCCGTGTCGGCCTCCGATGGCCGGATGCCGCCCGCCGCCGTCCGGCTGCGCTGCGCTGCGACGTCTCGCTGCCCGACTCGGGCGGCCGATCAACGTCACGTTCCGGGGCCAGCCAGGCCCCCGCTGCTCGGGCGGAGACCACTGCCCGCGCTCCGGCTGCTCTACCGGAGGAGCGGAGGTGCCTCCATTTGGCCGGGCCGCAGGCAGCAGGCCGCGCACCACATCCTCTGCGGCGTCTGTCTCCGCGCTCTGCCGGAGATCACTGGGCATCGGCCGGCAGATCGACGAGCGGGGGCCCGCCGTGTGTACGGTTCCGGCGCGGTGTCCGTGAGCCGACGTGACGGCGGATCCGACGATCGGGGGTGGCGTGGGCCGGCGAACCGGCCGCGCGCGATGGTGTGTCGTCGGTCAGGCCGTGGCGTGGTGCCGGTCACCGGTGTCGGCGTCGGCGTCGGTCGGCACCGCGCGGTTGGCCTCGTCCCTGGCCAGCAGGGACAGCAAGGACGCCACGGCTAGGCCGGACTCGGCCGGGTGACGCAGCACCTTGCTGGGGTCGATCTGGTACGTATTGGTGCGTCCCTCCCTCGTATGGGAGAGATATCCGTCCTGCTCAAGGTCGGCGATGATCTTCTGCACCGCTCGTTCCGTGAGTCGGCAGTGCGCGGCGATGTCGCGGATGCGGGCGTTGTGATTGTCCGCGATAGCTGCCAACACCCGCGCGTGGTTGGTGAGAAACGTCCATCCGGTGTGTGTCTCGGGCACTCCATCCATGGGCCAACTCTAGCGACCAGGCGTACATGTTTTCAAAAACACGTACTACGTTTCAGGTATTAGTTGACGTATGTGGTGCCGGGCGGGCAGCCTGGAAACGGCGGTAGGCGGTGACGAGAGGGAGAGGCCATGCCGGAGCCCGCACACTTTGAGTCCCTCACGAGGGAGGGCAACGAGCATGGTCAGGGCGGCCGACCACTGGCGCCCCTTCCGCCGATGCCGTTGCCGACGACCTTCGACGCCTTGGTCGACGGTGACCGGCTGATCGTGATGCTGCGGGGGGAGCTGGACCTGGATACGGGCCGACGGCTGCGGCCGGGTCTGCGCCATACGCTCAGCCGGTCGGCCCGCGTCATCGAACTCGACCTGAGCGGCGTGGGGTTCTGCGACTGCTCCGGTCTGAACGTCCTGCTCAACCTGCGCCAGTGGGCGCTGGAACAGGGCAAGGTCATCACCATCGGCTCCAACAGCCGTGCGGTCGAGCGGATGCTCGAACTGACCGGCACCCGCCACCTGTTCGCGTCTTCGCACCCGGAAGATTCGCACCCGGGAGAGGAGCACAGCGCGGAACCGGCGGCCAAGGACGCGGACCAGCGCGCGGAATCCGTCGAGGATCTGCGCACCGTGGTCGCGCAGTTGCGACGGGCCATGCAGACCCGGCCCACCATCGACCTGGCCCGCGGCATCCTGATGTCCTCTTACCACCTGAGCCCCGAGGCCGCCTGGGACGTACTGGTCACGGCCTCGCAGAACACCAACACCAAGCTGTATCGCCTGGCCGGTGACCTGGTGGACACCGCTCAGGGGAGTGAGCTGCCGGAGGCCGTTCGGGAACAGCTCGTGGCCGCGGTCGCCAGGACGACTGCGGAGCATTCCCTGAACTGAGGCGGACACCTCGGGCCGTACCGCTGCGTCAGGGCCGTGTCAGCGTGGGCGGGCATGCTGCCACGACCCAGCGGGAGGGACGAGGGCGATGCGCCAACAGCGGTGGCGGTTACGGGTGTTGACGTCTGTGGTCGCGGTGTGGGGTGTGGCGGTGGTCTCGGTCGGGCTGAGCGCTCCGGCCGCGCACGCCGTGTCGGTGGTGAACATCACCGCCGTGCACAGCGGCAAGTGTCTGGAGGCCAAGGACTCCTCGCAGTCCCTCGACGCCCCGATCGTCCAGGCCGACTGCACGGGGCAGACCGGAGCGGAATGGTACGTACGTGAATCCCCCAGCGGCGGCAACACCATCAACATCGTCAATGCCCACAGCGAGCACTGCCTGACCGTTCCCGGCCCGTCGTCCGCGCGTGTGGGGACCCAGACCCGGCAAGGGGCGTGCACCATCTCGGCCGGGGCGGACTTCCGGCTCGTCGACACCGGCACCGCGTACGTCCGGATCCAGGCCGCCGCACCCGCGCCCGCCCTCTGCCTCGACGTCGCCTCGGGCTCACACGCGCACGGCGTCCCCCTGCAACTCCTCACGTGCGACGGGCAGTCGGGCACCGGCTTCGCGCAACGGGCTCCGCGCGTCGGCAACGAAACTCCCCTTGATCCACTGCCGCCGGGCACGCCCACCGCGCCTCCCGAGCGGATCAGCGTCACCTCCGGCGGCGCCCAGACGAAGCCCGCATCGGATTCCCACGGCGCTTCGGCCGTCAGCGCCGACGGGCGCCGCGTCGCCTTCTTCTCCAACGCGACCGACCTGGTGCCGGGCGACACCAACGGCTACAGCGACGTGTTCGTACGCGACCTGACGACCGGCACCACGCAGCGCGTCAGCGTCACGGACAGCGGTGCGCAGGGCAACTCCGGCTCGTCCGAGGTCTCCATCAGCGCCGACGGACGCCATGTCGCCTTCGAGTCCGGCTCGTCGAACCTGGTCCCCGGTGACACCAACGCTTCCGGTGATGTCTTCGTACGCGACATGACAGCCGGCACCACGCGGCGCGTCAGCGTCGCGAGCGGCGGCACCCAGGGCGACTCCGGGTCGTCCTCGCCCTCCATCAGCGCCGACGGACGCCACGTCGCCTTCGATTCCTTCGCCACCACCCTGGTGCCCGGTGACGTCAACAACGAGTGGGACGTCTTTGTACGCGATCTGACGACGGGCACCACCCGGCGCATCAGCGAGACCGGCGCCGGGAGCGACGGCTACGACAGCTCGATCACGCCGGTGATCAGTGCGGACGGCGACCACGTCGCCTACTCCTCCAACTCGGCCGCGCTCGTTCCCGGGGACACCAACAACGTGCACGACATCTTCGTCTGGGACCGGCAGAGCGGCGCCACCGAGCGCGTCAGCGTCGCCAGTGACGGGAGCGAGGGGAACAACTACGCCACCCCCTCGTCGATCAGCGCGGACGGCCGCCACGTCGCCTTCGGCTCCCAGGCGACGAACCTGGTGACGGGCGACAGCAACGGCAAGCAGGACGTCTTCCTGCGCGACCGGCGGACCGGCACCACCGAGCGCGTCAGCCTCTCCGGGGGTGGCGGGCAGGGCAACGGCTACGCCGCCGACGCGGCGGTGAGCGGCGACGGGCGGTACGTCACCTTCGTGTCCGGCGCGAGCAATCTGCTCGTACGCGACAGCAACGGCGTGGCCGACATCTTCGTACGGGACCGGCAGACCGGCACCACACACCGCGTCAGCACCTCCGGCAGCGGGATCGAGGCGGACGCCCTCTGCACCCTGCCGTCGATCAGCGGTGACGGGCGCTCCATCGCCTTCACCTCCGCTGCGGCCAACCTCGTCGCCGGGGACACCAACAACCGCCCCGACGTGTTCGTCCGCCGCGTCGTTTCCTAGCGAGCCGCCACCCGGTCTCGCGCAGAGAAGGAGTCTGATCGTGCGTCACCTCGTGAGGCCGCGTCGCATGCGGCTGCTGGTCGCCCCGTGTACGGCCGTCGTGGCGGTGGTCTCGGTCGGGCTGAGCGCTCCGGCCGCGCACGCCGCGTCGGCGGTGAACATCACCGCCGTGCACAGCGGCAAGTGCCTGGAGGCCAAGGACTCCTCGCAGTCCCTCGACGCCCCCATCATCCAGGCCGACTGCACGGGGCAGACCGGCGCGGAATGGTACGTACGCGAGTCCCCCAGCGGCGGCAGCACCATCAACATCGTCAACGCCCAGAGCAACCACTGCCTGACCGTTCCCGACCCCGCCTCCGCCCGCGGGGGCACCCAGACCCGGCAGGGGAACTGCACCGCCGGCGCCGGAGCCGACTTCCGGCTCGTCGACAGCGGCGCCGAACACGTCGGGATCCAGGCCGCCGCACCCGCGCCCGGCCTCTGTCTCGACGTCGCCTCGGGCTCGCACGCGCACGGCGCGGCTCTCCAGCTGGCCCAGTGTTACGGGCAGTCCGGCAGCGGCTTCCAGCAGCGGGCTCCCCGGAACGGGAACGAGACGCCGCTCGACGCCCCGCCCGTGTTCCCGCCCGCCACCGTCGCCGAACGGGTCAACCTCACCTCCGGCGGCGCCCAGACGACCATGCAGGGCATGGACGCCTCGCCGGTCCTGAGCGCGGACGGGCGGTACGCGGCCTTCGTCTCCGACGCGACGACCCTCGTACCCGGCGACAAGAACCTCACGTCGGACGTGTTCGTGCGGGACCGGACGACGGGCGCCACCGAACGCGTGAACCTCACCGACGGGGACGCCGAGAGCAGCGCCGCCGGCTGGTCGGACAAGCCGTCGATCAGCGCCGACGGACGGTATGTCGCCTTCGAGTCCGTCGCGCGCAACCTGGTGACCGATGACACCAACGGACACAGGGACGTCTTCCTGCGCGACCGTACCAACGGCACCACGCAGCGCGTCAGCGTCGCCGGCAACGGCACCCAGGGCAACAACTGGTCCTTCTCCCCCTCGGTCAGCGCCGACGGGCGGTACGTCGCCTTCACCTCCAGCGCGAGCACGCTTGTGGCGGGCGACACCAACGGGGCCGACGACATCTTCGTCCACGACCGGCAGAACAGGACCACGCGGCGCGTCAGCGTCACGGGCGGCGGCGGCCAGGGCAACGGCGCGTCGCGGACGCCGTCCTTCAGCGCCGACGGACGGTACGTCGCCTTCACCTCCGCGGCGACCAACCTCGTGACCGGTGACACCAACGGCGCCGACGATGTCTTCGTACGCGACCTCCAGGCGGGCACGACCCAGCGCGTCAGCGTGACCGGTACGGGGGGCCAGGGCGACAAGTGGTCGGCGGCACCGTCCATCAGCGCCGACGGACGCCATGTCGCGTACTCCTCCGACGCCACCAATCTCGTCGCCGGTGACACCAACGGACGCAACGACGTGTACGTACGGGACCGTCAGGCCGGTACCACCCAGCGTGTGAGCGTGGCCGACAACGGCACTCAGGGAGACGGGCACTCGGGCAGTCCGTCGATCAGCGCGGACGGGCGGCACGTCGCGTTCTCCGCCTCCGCCGCCAATCTCATCGCCCGTGACGCCAACGACTCGAGCGACGTCTTCGTGCACGACCGGGAGACCGGCAAGACGCAGCGCGTCAGCACCGCCCACGCCGACGGCGGGGACGGCGACCACTACTCGTCGGAGGCGTCCATCAGCGCCGACGGGCGCCTCGTCGCCTTCTCCTCCGCCGCCTCGGACCTCGTTCCCGGCGACAGCAACGGCGTGTTCGACGTCTTCGTGCGTCGGAGCACCGCCTGAGGACTTCCTTCGCCGGTCCTTCCCGGCCGCCTCAGTCGGTCAGGGCTCGGCGCAGGGCCGCGCCGAGTTCGGTGAGATGTCGCTGGGAGATCTCGGCGGACAGGATCGCCTGTGCGGGTTTCGCCGCCGACCTTCGGGTCCGTGTCGTCGCCGTACGGTCGCGGCTTCCGCTCGACCAGGTCGCCGGTCTGCTCTGCCCGGCTCTGCCCGGCCCGCCCGGTGAAGGCGGCGCCCGCTCGCCGACGTGGGCGTCGTGCTGGCCACCACCGTGGACCTGGCCCGGATTCCGGCCGGTGTCCGCGCGGGCATCGGCGGCGCGGCGGAGAGCCCCGACCGGTCCTGGCTCCAGGCCCGCGCGGCCCTGCGTTTCACCACGCCACGACGGCCGGTCGTCCCCACGAGGGGTTGGGAGCGCTGGTCCTGCTCGCGCAGGTGCCCGAGGACGCCGTGCGGGGCAACGCCGATGTGGTCGCGGTCGACCGGATCGCCGGTGACCGGGAGGATCTGAACACGCTGGACGCCTACTGCTCCACCGGTTCCCTGGATCGGCAAGGCCCTCGGCATCGAACTCACCGAGCCGATCGACGGCTGCCCATGGTCCCCCGCGACGGCACGCACCGTGCCGTCGCGCGTCCGGGCCCAGCAGGTCGAGGCGTTCGGGGTCGTAGGCACCCTCGGACGTAGGTCTGGCGCAGGAGCGTCTCGTCGGGTATTGGTAACAGAGGAAACAAATTCGTAGCGACGAAGGATCGACCATGACGGACCGCTTCACCCCCGCCCCCGAGGACAAGTTCACGTTCGGCCTGTGGACCGTGGGCTGGCGGGGCAACGACCCGTTCGGCGAGCCCACCCGCCCCGCGCTCGACCCGGTCGAGTCCGTCGAGCGGCTCGCCGGACTCGGCGCGTACGGCGTCACCTTCCACGACGACGACCTGATCCCCTTCGGCTCGTCCGAAGCCGAGCGCGAGGCGCTCGTCAAGCGGTTCCGCTCCGCGCTCGACGCCACCGGCCTGAAGGTGCCGATGGCCACCACGAACCTGTTCACGCACCCCGTCTTCAAGGACGGCGGATTCACCGCCAACGACCGCGATGTACGCCGCTTCGCGCTGCGCAAGACGCTGCGCAACATCGACCTCGCCGTCGAACTGGGCGCCACCACGTACGTCGCCTGGGGCGGACGCGAGGGCGCCGAGTCGGGCGCGGCGAAGGACGTACGCGTCGCGCTGGACCGTATGAAGGAGGCCTTCGACCTGCTCGGCGAGTACGTCACGCGCCAGGGCTACGACCTGCGCTTCGCCATCGAGCCCAAGCCGAACGAGCCGCGCGGCGACATCCTCCTGCCCACCATCGGCCACGCCCTCGCGTTCATCGAGCGCCTGGAGCGCCCCGAACTGGTCGGCGTGAACCCGGAGGTCGGCCACGAGCAGATGGCCGGACTGAACTTCACGCACGGCATCGCGCAGGCTCTGTGGGCCGGCAAGCTCTTCCACATCGACCTGAACGGCCAGTCCGGCATCAAGTACGACCAGGACCTGCGGTTCGGCGCCGGTGATCTGCGCCAGGCGTTCTGGCTCGTCGACCTGTTGGAGACGGCCGGGTACGAGGGCCCGCGGCACTTCGACTTCAAGCCGGTGCGCACCGACGGGTTCGACGGGGTGTGGGAGTCCGCGAAGAACTGCATGCGGAATTACCTGATCCTGCGGGAGCGCGCCGCGGCCTTCCGCGCCGACCCCGCCGTGCGGCAGGCCCTCGCGGACGCCCGCCTCGACCAGCTCGCGTTGCCCACCGCCGCCGACGGCCTGGACGCGCTGCTCGGCGACACGTCCGCCTACGAGGACTTCGACGTGCGGGCCGCCGCCTCGCGCTCGATGGCCTTCGAGCGGCTCGACCAGCTCGCCATGGAACACCTCCTCGGTCTCTGACCGGCCTTGACCTGCTGCTCGCCTCAGGGCGCGGCGCGCTCCGCGTACCCCAGCGGGTCCGCGAGTACGTCCCTGACGACCAGGGCCGCCGAGCCGCGCGCCGCGTCACCGGCCGGCGACGAGGCCCGCAGCCTGCCGCTGTCCGAGGTCCACAGGCCGGAGACGACGCGTCGCTCCAGGCAGCTGCCGATCGGGCCGTGGAGCCAGGGCATCAAGGTGCGGTACGTGCCACCGAGGACGATCGCGTCCGGGTCGAGGAGGTTCACCGCGCCGGACAGTACGAGGCCCAGCGTATGTCCGGCCCCCGCGATGGCGGCGACGGCGCGCTCGTCGCCCTCCGTCGCCCTGCGCTCCAGCTCGGCGACGCCCGGCTGTCCGGCGTCCTCGGCGATGCCCGCCGCGCGCAGCAGCGCCGCCTGGCCCGCGTACTGCTCCAGGCAGCCCCGCGCGCCGCAGCGGCACTCCGGCCCCTCGTCGTCCACGACCACGTGCCCGATCTCGCCGGCGAACCCGTGGGCGCCGCGCAGCAGTTCACCGTCGATGAGCAGGGCGCCGCCGACGCCGATCTCGCCGGTGAGGTAGAGGAAGCTGCGGACCTTGCCGAGGCTGCCGAACCACATCTCGGCGAGGGCCGCCGCGTCCGCCTCGTTCCCCGAACTGACCGGCAGCGGGCGGGGCGCCGCGCCCGACCCGTCGAGGTGCGCCTTGCCGAGCCGCAGCTCCGAGAGGGCCTGCGCGAACATGCCCTCCGCGGCCACCCGGTTCCACTGAAGGTTCGGCGCCTGGCGCACCACACCGCCGGAGACCAGGCCGGGCAGCGCCAGATGCGCGGCGGCGGGGCTCAACTCCTGCTCCCGCGCGGACTCCAGGGCGCGGGCGGCGATCCGTGCGGCGCGCGCGATGACCTCGGTGGGCGGTACGCCACGGTTGTCGAGGTGCTCGGTCAGGCGCATCCGGTCGGTGCCGGCGAGATCGACGACGCACACGGTGACGTAGTCGATGTTGATCTCGACGCCGAGCCCGGCGCATCCGGTGCGTGCCACCTTCAGGACCGTGCCGGGCCGCCCGGCCTGTCCGCTGAACGTCTTGCCCGACTCCGTCAGGAAGCCGCCGGCCAGCAGCTGCTCCGTCAGCGAGGACACGGCCGCGCGGGTCAGCCCCGAGCGGCCCGCGACGGCGGCCCGGGTGGTCTCGCCCGCGTCGTGCACGGCGCGGAGTACGAGGCTCAGATTGTGCCGGCGCACGGTGGACTTGTCCGCCTTGGGCTCCAGCGGAGTGCGGTGGTTCGTCATATTGGGGTCGAGGGTATCGGCTGCTAGCGGGCCTTCTTCTTGTCGAACCAGATGGTCGCCGCCGTCGGCACGAGGCCGGCCCAGAAGATGAGCTGCGGCACGGACCGGTCCGTCCAGGGGATCTCGGCGATCAGCAGGGCGCAGAGCATGGCCCAGCCCGCCTGGACCAGGACGATGCGGGCCCAGCGGCCGCGGTGGACGAGTGAGCGGACGTTGAGTTGGACGCCCGAGCGCAGTCGGCGATAGCGGCGCCAGGCTCCGAAGGCCCAGATCACGGCCATGATGAACAGGAACCACAGGCGTTGGCCGACGGGGATGGGCAGCTCCGGGGCGGGCCGGTCGTCCGCGGGGAAGACGTCGACCATGGCGCCTGCCAGGCCCACGCAGAGCAGGGCCAGCCACCGGGTGCCGCGCAGGAGGCGGTAGGTGGCGTGGTCGAGTTGCTGCCGCATGTCGGCGGAGTTGGGCTCGGCGGCGAGCGCGTCCGCGTACATCTCGGCGGCCTCGGTGGCTCCGACTCCCGGCGCCTGCGCCGCCTTCCTCGTCCGGCGGGCGAGGGCCTCGGCGTGCTGGGGGTCGATGCGGAGGATGGCCTCGTCGAGCATGTCGGAGACCGTGCCGTTCCCGGCCGTGCTGGCGATGCGGTGCGCGATCTCGTGGGCGTAGACGTCCTCGGGGCCCAGCCGGAGCGCCTCCATCGCCAGATCGGCGGCTTCGCGGGTGACGCGGTCGGCGGCCTCGTGGGTGAGCTGCCTGGCGCCGCTTTCGCGGGCGTAGCGGACCAGCGCCTCGCGCCACACGGCGTCGGCGAGCATGGCGTGCGCGAACGAGTCGTCGGGCGCGACGCGGATCAGCTCGCGCAGCACGGGCTGGACCTTGAGCCAGCCGTTGTCGTGCGTCATGGCGTGGGCGCGGAGTCTGAGCGCGCCGTAGTCCTCGGGGGCCAGCTTGAGGGCCTCGTCGGCGGCCGCCGTCGCCTCCGCGGGCTGTTCCGCGTTGAGGTGGCAGTAGCCGATCTTGACCCAGGCGCGTATGTCGCCGGGGTCCTCGGCGAGGCGGCCGGCCAGCAGGGCCCGGGCCTGGTCGTGACGGTCGAGGTCGATCAGTGCCTGGGCCTTCTCGACGGCCGGGTGCAGCGTGCTCACAGCTTCCGCTTCTTCTTCAGGTAGGTGACCAGGTCGTCATACGTGCCGCCGTCGTTGGCGTACATCGCGACGTTGCGCGCCGACGCGAACCACGGCTCCGTGGACGGCACGGTCTGCTTCGCCGCGTTCAGCAGGTCCTTCATGCCGATCATGCGGACCGTGCCGGTGCGCGCCGAGTCCATCAGGGCGCTCTCGGCGGCCGCCTCGCACAGGTGGGCCAGGTCGGCGCCGGAGAGGCCGTCGGTGACCTTGACGAGCTTGCCCAAGTCGACGTTCTCGACCGGGCGTTCGTTCAGGTGGTACCGGAGGATGCTCTCGCGCGCCGGGGCGTCGGGCGGCAGGACGAGCAGGGTGCGGTCCAGGCGTCCGGGCCTGCGCAGGGCGATGTCCACGTCCCAGGGGGCGTTGGTGGCGGCGAGCACGAAGACGCCCTCGTTGGCCGCGGAGTCGATGCCGTCCATCTCGGTCAGGAGCTGGTTGACGGTGTTGCGCATGCCGCTGTGCTGGGTGCGGCTGCGCTTGGCGCCCAGCGCGTCGAGTTCGTCGAGGAATACGACGCAGGGGGCCTGTCGGCGGGCGGTCCGGAAGATCTCGTGCATGTTGCGCTCGGAGTTGCCGATCCACATGTCGAGGACGTCGTTGACCGACACGGACAGGAAATTCGCCCCGAGTTCACCGGCGACCGCGCGGGCGATGAACGTCTTGCCGCAGCCGGGCGGCCCGTACAGGAGGAGTCCGCCGCGCAGGCTCTTGCCGTACAGCTTGCGCAGTTCGGGGTTGCGCATGGGGGCGAGGAACGCCGCCTCCAGGCGTTCCTTCACCTCCTGCATGCCGCCGACGTCCGCCAGGCGGATGGTGCCGGGGGTGTCGACGTCCCAAGCCGAGGCGTCCCCGGGGTCACCGCTGCCGTCGGCGGTCAGGGGCGCCTCGACGTCGACGAAACGGGGCGGGATCACGTCGCCGACCTGGTCCGCGGCGGCGCGCCAGTCGAAGCCGGTGCGGGGGGCCTCGGGTTCGGATGGCGAGGCGGGCGCGGGCGGGGGCGGGGAGGCGGGCGGGGACGCGGGGGCGGGCGCGGGTCCGGGCGCGGGCTGGGGTCCGGGGGCGGGCGCGCCCATGGCGCGGGCCATCAGCGCGCGGGCCTGGCCGTCGCCCGGCGCGTGCTGCAGGGCGACGGCGACCTCCGCGACCGCGGCGTCCGGTTGCCCGGCGTCCAGCAACAACTCGGCCAGATGCAGCCGCAGAGGTACATCGGCAGGGGTCGCTTCAACGGCCGTGCGCAAGCTTCGTATCAGGGGGGAGTCCTCGGACATGTGGCTACCTTATGTACACGTCACCCCTGGCCCGGCGCCGGGCTCCGCTCCGGACGCGGCCCCGCCGGAGTCAGTCCGCTGTCAGCGGTCCACGTCAGAATCCGGCCACCGAATGGTTCCGCAGGAGAGGCAGGGAGATTTCATGAAGCGAAGAACCGGCGGTGCGCTGCTCGCGACGGCGGTCGCCGCGACGGGCCTGGCGGGCACGGCGGCCGCACCGGCGCGGGCCGAGGGCTCGACCACGGCGTGCGTCATGCGCGAGGGCAGCCCGCACACGGACTGGACCGGGATGAAGTGGGACGCGGACATCCTCTGTGACAACGCGCCGGGCGACGTACGCCTGCAGTCGTTCACGAGCAGTCCGGTGGTCGGCCGGATGGTGACCACGCGCAGTTGGTTCGTGTGCTGGAAGGTCGGAGACCAGCACGCCGGGGGCAACAACATCTGGTATTACACCCAGGCCGACGAGATCGTGTCGCGTCCGACCGCGCAGGGCTGGGGCTATATGCCCGCCGTGATGCTGGAGACCACCCAGGACCCGGTTCCGGGCCTGCCCAAGTGCTCGTGGGGGTAAGGAAGATGAAGCGGACGACCGAAGTGACTGAAGCGACTGGAGCGACAGCCGGTGGGACGTCGGTGGTGCGGGGCCGACTCGGCGGAGGCGGAGGCGGAGGACGCCGTGCCGCCGGGGCGCTGCTGGCCGCGGCGACGGCTTCGATGTGCCTGCCCACGACCGCCGCGGCCTCGACCTCGGCCTCGCCCTCGTCGGGGCCGGTCTGCTACGTCCGTGAGGGCGTGCGGCACACCGACATCAAGGGACATACGTACACCAAGGACCTGTACTGCGAGAACGCGGTGGCGGACGTCTTCGCGACCCCGGAGGTCTACGGCACGGTCATCGCCAAGCTGAAGACGTCACCGAGCTGGTTCGTGTGCTGGGAGAGCGGTGACCTGCATCAGGGCGGCAACCGCATCTGGTACTACACGCAGGGCGACGAGGTGACCAACTGGCCGCTGTGGAAGGGCTGGGGGTACGTCCCGGCGTTCCGCATCGAGACCGAGCCCGACCCGTTCCCCGGCGTGCCGCCCTGCCTGCCCAGCTGAACCGCCCCCTCTCCCCCATGTTCCGCCAACCCCCATCCGAACCAGGAGTGAACTCATGGCGCTCGCCAAGGCATTACGACTCGGCAGGATCACCGCGACGACCCTCATGCTCACGGCGGCAGCGGCCTGGCCCGCCACCGCCCCGGCCTCGGCGGCCACGACGGCCACGGACGACGTGACGTGCGTTCTGCGCCCCGGCATCACCCACAAGGACACGCTCGGCAACACCTTCACCGGCGACTTGTACTGTGCCAACGCCCCCGGAGACCTGTACGGGCGCCCGGCCTTCGACGCCCCCGTCACCGGACGCCTCAAGACGACGCAGAGCTGGTTCGTCTGCTATTCGATAGGCGAGGCGCACAAGGGCGGGAACAACGTCTGGTACTACACGCAAGGCGACGAGGCGGTGAACCTGCCCGGCATCCAGGCCTGGGGCAACATGCCCGCGAGCAGCGTCCTCACCAGCACCGATCCCTTCCCGGGCCTGCCGCGCTGCCCGTGGCACTGAGCCCGTGCGGTCGCGCGGCCCGGAGACGGCTCAGACGACCACGACCCGGCGCCCGCGCGTGTGACCGGCCTGGCTGTCGATGTGCGCCGCCGCGGCCTCGGCGAGCGTGTACGACTTCTCGACCGGGATGTGGAGCCTTCCCCGCGAGATGAGGTCGGCGGCCTCGGCGAGCGCCTGCGGCACGCTCCCGGCCACGCCGGAGAACCGGACACCGAACTCCGGCGCGCCGAGATCGGCGATGGAGATGACCTTCCGCGGGTCGCCGGTCAGCTCGACGAGTTCGCGGATCACGCCCGAGCCGGCCAGATCGAGAGCCGCGTCGACATGGCCGAGCTGCCGCACCCGCTCGACCCAGCCGTCGCCGTACGTCGTGGCGAGGGCGCCGAGGCTCCGCAGATAGTCCTGGTTCGCGGCCCCGGCCGTGCCGATCACCGTGATGCCGCGTTCGCGGGCGATCTGGAGCACCGCCGATCCGACTCCCCCGGAGGCGCCGCTGACCAGCAGCGTCTGCCCGGGCCGCACACCGACCTGATGGATGACGCGCAGCGCGGTCTCCACCACGGAGGGGTACCCGGCCGCCTCTTCGAACGTAAGGCCCTCGGGCATACGGGCCCAGGCCGACAGCACGGCCCGCTGGACGGACTCTTCGGTCCATGCGGTTTCCAAGTCGCGCACTTCACCGAGGAGTTGCCCAGGATCTGGCCTTCACGGACCCTCCAGTCGACGGGGTTCACGCCCGCCGCCCGCACGGCTATGCGTACTTGCCCCGGGCCCGCGTGGGGCTCCTCGGCGTCTACGAGTCGCAGAACGTCCGGACCGCCGAATTCGTCATCTGCGGCAGCAACCGCGCCCGCGGCGGCATCTACGACTACTGGGGCTGCCCCATCGACCTGCTGGACCAGGCCGTCGCGGTTGTCAGGACGCTACGAGACAGCTGATTGCCCGGCGTCCTTGAGGAACACGATGCCGTCGCAGTCCGCCAGGTGGGCCGGGTCGAGCGGGGCGTAGCCGAACCAGGGGGACACGCGGGGCGCGGGGCGGGTGTCGCCGAGAGCGGTGGCCAGCCGTGGGGCGTCTATGACGTAGCGGTCCTCCGGGAGCGCGTACAGGAGACCTTCGACGGTGTCCGGCGGCGGCGCGTCCACTCCCTGGTGCCGGATCGTACCGAGGGCCGTGGCCACGAAGGCGTACTCCTCGCCGAGTCGGGCGCTCACCAGCGCACCCGCGCCCCACCACTCCAGCGGCATCCCGCCCATCCGCATCGTGCTCTTCGCCCGCTGGAGATGGGAGTTGTGGGCGTGGACGAGTGCCGGGCCGCGAGCGGCGACGGCGAGGAGGTTGTGGGCCATCATCTGGTCCCGCACGCCCGCAAGCCGAGCCAGCCGGGCCGGTGAGGTGTCGGCCATCCAGTGGTGGTAGCGCAGCAGGCCGAGAGCGGTACGCCCGTACAGGCGCGCCCGGTCCCAGTCGTCCTGGGAGGTCACCGCGGTCAGATGCGGCGTCTGCGCGTCGAGCAGCGCCACCAGCTCGTCGGCGAGCAGCCGCAGTTGGCCGGCCTCCGGCGACCGGCCCACGGACCGGGCCGGGTCCATCATCACGGCGGGATCGGTCCACCGGTCGTCGGCGCCGAGCAGACGGTCGAGCGTTTCCGCGGTGCAGGGGAACAGGTCCGCGTCCACCTGGGTGGAGAGGTAGCCATGGAGTGCGGTGAGGGCCTGCCGGGGGCTCGCGGCGGCGGCGATCTCCAGCGGGCCGTCGAAGCCTGCGAAGCGGAGCCGTTCGGAGGCGGGCCGGTCGTCGTTGTCGGCGCGTACGTTGTAGGCGCGCATCCAGCGTACGAGCTCGCGGTTGGCCGCGGAGGCGCCCCAGCCGTGGCTGAATCCGTGCTCCATGACCCCGTCGAGGGTGCCCGTGCCCGAGGTGACGTAGTCGTCCACGGTCAGGCCCATCACGCAGTCGCTCTCGATCGCGATCGTCCCGTAGCCCTCCTCTTCAACGAGCTGCCGGAAGACGTCGTTGCGCAGGTCGAGCAGATGCTCCTCGCCGTGGGTGGGCTCCCCCAGGGCGAGCAGCCGGGGTCGGGCCGGGAGCAGTCCCATGACGGTGGCGGCCTCGACGGCATGGGCGGTGTCCTTGATGTCAGTAGCCATGCCTTCAACGGTATCGTTGAACCTTCGGTGGAAACTTTTTCGCGATATCGGCAGGGACATGGGACGAAACCTTCGAAACCTTCAAAGCGGGGAGCGGCTCAGGCCGGTTGATCTGGCGCGCGGGCACGGTCTGTCCACGCAGGCGATCAGGAACTACGAGGAGTCCGGCATCCTTCCCACCGCCGCTCGCACGCCTCACGGCTACCGCACCTATACCTCGCTGCACGCGGGGGCCCTGCGCGCGTTTCTTGCCCTGGTACCGGGCCACGGCCACCAGACGGCTACGTCGATCATGCGGGCGGTGAACAAGGGCGCGGCCGAGGAGGCGCTCCGCCTGATCGACGAGAGCCACGCCCAACTCCTCGACGACCGCCGGACCCTCCAGGCCGTGGAGCGCGCCCTCCGCGACCTGGAACCCACGGGCGCGTCCGAACCGGGGCCGACCGAGGCGCCCGGAAGAACCGACGGCACGTTCATCGGCCCGCTCGCGGGGAAGCTCGGCATCCGACCCGCGACGCTGCGCAAATGGGAGCACGCCGGGCTCGTACGCCCACGCCGCGACCCGCGGACCGGGTACCGCGTCTACGACGAGGCCGACGTGCGGGACGCCCGGCTGGCCCACCAACTGAGGCGCGGCGGCTACCTGCTGGAGCAGATCGCCCCGCTGATCGCCCAGGTACGGGCGGCCGGCGGACTTGAACCGCTGGAGGCCGCCCTGCGCGACTGGCACGGTCGGCTCTCCGCACGCGGGCGCGCCATGCTGGCGGGGGCGGCCGAGCTGGAGGCGTACCTCCGTGAACGCGAACCGGCCGGGGCCTGACCTGCGTACCCCACCCGGGGGGATGGGCAACACCTGCTGAACTACACGTGCTGACGACCGCTTTCCTGGAGTCGTGCGCCTGACCGGCGAGCATTCTGTGCCGTCGGCCTGCCGGACGACCAGCTCCTCGCCCACGACCGGCCGGTCCGGGAAGGCGCCGGTCCGCCTTCTCCCGGGCTGATCACCTAGACTCCACCAATGGCGAAGTACTTCGACGTGCACCCCGACAATCCCCAGCGGCGCAGCATCACCAGCGTGGTGGACAACATCCGGTCCGGCGCGCTCATCGCGTATCCCACGGACTCCTGCTACGCGCTCGGATGCCAGCTCGGCAGTCGTGACGGCATCGGGCGGATCCGTACGATCCGTGACCTCGACGAGCGTCACCACTTCACCCTCGTGTGCCAGAACTTCGCACAGCTGGGTCAGTTCGTTCAGCTCGACAACGACGTGTTCCGGGCCATCAAGGCGGCGACGCCCGGCCGCTACACCTTCATCCTCCCCGCCACCAAGGAAGTCCCGCGCCAGCTGCTGCACCCGAAGAAGAAGACCGTCGGTGTCCGCATTCCCGACCACACGGTCACCCAGGCGCTGCTCGCCGAGCTCGGCGAACCGCTGCTCTCCAGCACCCTTCTCCTGCCCGACGAGGACGAGCCGCTCACCCAGGGCTGGGACATCAAGGAGCGGCTCGACCACGTCGTGGACATCGTTCTCGACTCCGGTGACTGCGGCACCGAGCCCACCACCGTCATCGACTTCTCCAGCGGCGAAGCGGAGGTCGTACGCCATGGGGCCGGGGACGCCAGGCGCTTCGAGTAGCGGGGCTGGTACATCGTCAGCCACCTCGACCCGGTCGTCCTGAGGCGGGCAGGAAGTGGGTCTCGGCCTGGACGCGCGCCCGTAGGGCGAAGCCGAAAGGGCAGGTCGGCGCGAGGTCGTCGAGCAAGGTGTAGGCCTCTTCGCGCAGCGCGGCCAGTCGCGCGTGGTAGGGGCGCAGCACTTCCGGTGCGGTCATTATGGCGCGCAGCTGTTCCCTGTCGGCCGCTGAGGAGGGAGCCTCCTCCAGCAGCCGCAGAGCTCGTTGCCGACTGCGGTCGGGCAGGGTGTGGAGCAGGTGGACGAGCAGATAGGTCGGTGTCTGGTTGCGCAGGTCCTCGCCGGGTCCGTCGCGCAGATCGTCCTCGTCGTTGCGAAATTGCGCCAGCATGCCAAGGACCCGCCCGAAGCGGTGCCACCCGGCGATCCGTTCGGCGTTCGCGTCGGTGGGGTGTGCCATACCGTTGGCGAGCCGGGCGGCCATGGAGCAGGCCATGGCGTAAATGGCGCCGCTCTTGTCGCGGTAGACGGCGAGGATCTCCCCCGGGGTGGTGCGCTGGGGCTGGTTGAGGAGATCTCCGAGCTGGCCGTTGATGGCGGCCGTCCAGCCTTCGAGATACGTCCTCGCCAGGTCGTCGCGGACAGGGTGTGGCGCGTCCATGGCGGCCAAGGCGCGCAACGGCAGCGCGTATCCGCACTCCAGCGCCGCCGTCAGGGCGGCGCCACGGGGCACCCCGTACAGATGGGGCCCGGCGTCGCCGTCGACGAAGTCGTCGAAGGTGTTGGCGGCGCGCCACCACAGGGCGTGCGCGGCGGCGACCGGCACGGCCGGCGCGGGGTCGCCCGTCATGGCGGCGTGTACCAGGAGCGGCAGGGAATGTTCATGCGGCGAGGCTCTGCCGCGGGTGATGAGCCGAGTGAGGGAACCCTGCAGATGGGCCTGCTCGGCAGGGTAGGCATCGAGGAGTTCGGCGAGGTACTGACGCACTCGCGGAAGGGTGCGGGCCAGGGCGGCTTCCGCCTCTGCTGGGCTGGGGAGCAAAATCTGCCTCCGTGGCAGGCGTTTCGCGGGCCTTCAGTGGTGGGGGTGAGTGGGCGCAGCCGCCCTTGATGACCGTCACAGGTGTGTTGCCCACCCGGCTGGTCGGCCCACCACACACCGCTTGACCAGCGGAGCGCGCGCCCGGCTCGCAGCGAAGTGACTCAGCGGCCGCTTTCACCTCGGTGCGGTTGTCATGCGCCTCGTGGACGGCGAGGCCGCGAGGTGAGTTACGGACCAGGGCCGCGGACGGCGCACTGTATCGGTCACAGTGGCCGCCGTCCGCGGTCCGGGCATGCCGACATCAGAAGCAGGTACTCAGCGGGCCGCGTCCGCGAGCAGCTTCAGGGCGAGCGCCTCGGTCTCGGCGTCTGCCTTCTCCGGACTCCCGGTGTCGTACGGCGGATCGGGGTCGTACTCGACCGCGAGCTGCATCGCCTGCGCCACCTTCTCGTCGGAGAGACGGGCGGCCAGGTGGAGTCCCATGTCCATGCCCGCGGAGACCCCGGCAGCGGTGATGATCTTCCCCGTCTCGACGAAGCGTCCGGGGGTGTAGACCGCGCCGACGTCCTTGAGGTATGGGCGGGAGGCCCAGTACGTGGTGGCGGGCAGACCGCGCAGCAGGCCCGCCGCCCCGATGATCAGCGAGCCCGTGCACACCGACGTCGTCCAGAGCGAACGGCGGTGGATGCGGCGGATCCATTCGTGCGCCTCGGTGTCGGCCATCATCGCCGTGGTCCCTCGCTGTCCACCGCCGGGTACGAGCAGCACATGGGCTCTGCGTACGTCCCTCATGGACCGTTCCGCGATCAGGCTCAGCTCACCGGTGTCCGTGAGCACCGGCCCGGCCTCGCGCGCGACCATCGTGACCCGCGTGTTCGGCAGCCGGCACAGCATCTCGTAGGGCCCGACCGCGTCCAGCGCCGTGAAACCGTCGTAGAGAAGTATCGCCACCTCCAGCTTGCCGTCCGGCTTTGCGTCCGGCTTCCCGTCCGGGTTCTCGTTCCCTGACGCGGCCCACGCCGGGCCGCCCACTCCGACGGCCGCGACCGCCGCGCCCGCCACCGTGCCGCGCAGCAGACCGCGACGGCTCGGCACCCTTTTGGCGTCATCCGTGCTCATGTCCCACCAACATCCCTCGTCTGTCCAACGGTTGACGCTTCAGTAGTCGTGCGCCGCCGCGGCAGAGTTCCCGGCCGTGGGAAACGGGTGCCGTTCCGCGTGCCGTGGAGGTCAGGACGTACGCTGACCAGTCATGAGAGATGATCCGCACGGCCTCGGCGCAGGGCATCAGGGACGCGACCCGCACCGCGGGAGAGTCGGGGTGCTCGGCTGGGCCCTGCTGGTCCTGCTCATGGTCGCGCTCCTCACCCTGTGGCCGGGGTGACGCGTGCGCCTCCGTTGACGTGCAGCACCCGACCGGTGATGTGCCGTGCCGCCGGTGACGCGAGGAAGGCGATCGTGCCCGCGATGTCCGCCGGCTCACCGGCGCATGCGCCGTAGAAACCCGCCCTGGTCGGCGGCGATCGAACCGATGTGCACGGCGGCGCCGCCGGACGTGAGCCGGAAGGCCCGCGCGTAGGAGGTCAGGTCCGACTCCCCGTCGGTGTGGTCGCACACCAGGGCGCGTACGCCGGGCCGGGACGACCGGCGCCGGGTGCTCGCTCGGGCCGGGGTCGACTCCGCGACCCCGGACCTGCTCAGCAGCGCCTGGGCGATGACCGCCTGACTCAAGTGGGGGGCACGAGTGAGGCACGACTGACGCTCGCCACCCGGAGGCCGCCTGTGGTGGCCGATCTCTCAGCGACTGCCGCGACAACGCCTGACGGGCCACGCTACTGTCGGCTCTGATGCTCGGCGAGCAGCCCCTCTCGCGGGCCGGGCGGGGCGGCGAGGACATCGGAGTCCTCGCTGACGCTGATACTGCTGCTCGCCGAACACCGGAGCAAGTTCTGAACGGCGCGGGAGAAAAGAAAAGAATGACGGACCACCAGCCTGAGCCTCGGCCCGAGGAGGATCAGCCCTCCTCGCGGGAGCGGGAGCGGGAGCGGGAGAGGGACCGGAAGCGGGAGACGGAGCGGCTCGCCGCCCAGGCCCAACAGCTGCGGGAGCAGGTCTTCGAGCTGGAGGTGCAGGTACGCGCGCGACCCAAGATCGCGCTGGCCGAGGGTGTACTGGTCGAACGGTACGGCCTGCCGGACCCGCAGGCGGCGTTCGCGTTGATGCGGCAGGCGTCCCAGCGGGCCAACATCAAACTGCACCAGCTGGCCATCGCCGTCGCCCGTACGCCGGGGCCCGCCAAGGGCGCCGACGTATGGCTCGGCACGCGGGCACGCCACCCGGCTCCGCCCCTGACGGCGCTGGGCGCCGGCACGCTCGACGCGAGCAATCAGGGTGAGGTCCTCGGCGCCGCGCTGCACCGCGTCCTGAACATCACCAGTGCGTACATGGGCAACGTCCAGCTGGTCGAGGACGGCGCGCTGCGCATGGAGAAGCACGCCGGTCTGCCCCGGCAGTTCACCGACTACTTCGCGTTCGTCGACGGGGGCACCGCCTGCTCCCGGGCCGCCGACGCCAACCACCAGGTCACCGTCAAAGACTTCGTCTCATCGCCCGGCTTCGACGACGCCACGCGCCGCGTGATCCTCTCGGCCGGCAGCCGCGCCTGCCACAGCATCCCCCTGGTCGACGGGACCGACACCGTGCACGGCGTCATCTCCTCGCACCATCCGCGCCCCCTGGCCGGCTTCGCCCGGGCACAGCTCCAGGCACTGCAGCACACCAGCCGTGCCGTCGGCGCCTGGATCGACTGGCACCAGCGCACGATCCTGCTCGACGCGCTGGAAGACCTGCACCAACTGGCGCTCGCGCAGCAGCAGTAGTCGACGTCCCGTGTCCTGCGCGGCGTCGCCGCGTGGCGCCGCACAAACAGCGCCGATTTGTTGCGGAATCTTCACGTCACGGCGATGTTCCCCGCCGGTTTGACGGGCACCCGCACCGCGTCCTCAACGGAAAGGGGTGCGGCATGATCGCGGTCGCCGTCCTACTCCTGCCGGGGCTGGCGCTTCTGCTGTTCATGATGGTGCGTCTGGAGGACGGGCTGCTCGCCGCGGAAGGCGAGGTCCCTTCCACCCGTCACGCCCGGCATGCCCGTCGGCAGCACCTGCGCCTGATCCACGGCGGAAGTGACGCGTCACCGGCATCGGAGAACCACGGACAACTGCAGGAATCGCGGTTCAGGCAGGGCAGGAACGCTGCCTGAACCGATGGCGCGGCCGGGGTCAGGACGAATTCGTCCGGACCCCGGCCGCGGTTGTGCTGCGGATATCTACCAGCGATACCAACGGCCTCGCCGGCCTCCCGCTCCCGCGGAGCGCATCACGAAGCCGAGCAGCCACAGGACGAGCACCACGGCCGCGACGAACCACAGCGCCTTCAGTGCGAATCCCGCACCGAAGAGAAGCAGGGCCAGCAGAAGAACAATCAAAAGGGGAACCATCGATATCAACCTCCAGTGCACCGTGTGCCCCGGGCCTGCTTCCTCATGCATGAGTTTGGCGTGATGGTCACAGGACGTGAAAGTCTACGGCCATGACGATGAATGACTACGACCGTGTGCGCGCCGGGATCGAAGCCATGACCGCGTACATTTCCGGCGAGCGCGTCATGGAGGAATACGTCGCGGAGAAACGCACCGTCGACGGAAATCTCGACCAACTCGCCGACAGCGCGACCGCGTTGTGTGCCGCATTGCTCTTTCAGCTCGCCGAAATGACCGGAAAGACCCAGCACGAAGTGCTGCAGGAACTGGCGCACGGGCTCAACCGCAACGAGGCGGAGCAGCAGGACTGAACGCGGCACACCGCGCCGCGAACATGCGAGAAGGAGCTGGCAGCACCATGGAAAGTCCCCCGTCGGCCGCGCACGGAGCGCGTGCCGGGTTCGAGCCCTCCGGCGGCTCGTCGGCGTGGGGCCCGCGGCGCACCGCCCTGCGCCGCACCCCCATATCGATGTGGAACGACGATGTGTCGGACTGGGCCGCGGCGTTGACGTACTACGCGATTCTGGCCCTGCTCCCCGCTCTCCTCGTCACGGTGAGCCTCATCAGCCTGGTCAGCCCCGCCACGACCGAGGCGCTCATCGCCGAGGTGACGGACTGGGCGCCCGCGGAGTCGGGCCGCTCCTTGCACGAGGCGCTCAGCGAGATGGCCGACGCCCGTTCCGCGGCCCTCACGGTGGTGATCGCCGGAGGGGTCAGCGCGCTGTGGTCGGCGTCCAGTTACTCGGCCGTGTTCCGGCGGGCGCTGCACGCGATGCACGGGGTGGAGGACGCCCGGCCCGCCTTGCGCCAGGCGCATCGCGTGCTCATGACCGCGGTGACGCTGCTCGCGCTGCTGGTCGCCAGCGCGCTGCTTCTCGTACTGAGCGGACCGCTCGCCGAGGGGCTGGGGCGGCGCATCGGCTTCGGGGGCGCGGGGCAGGCCGCCTGGAGCGTGCTGCAATGGCCCGCGCTGGTCTGTCTGGTGGCGCTGCTCGTCCTCGTGCTCTTCCGCAACGGGCCGTCCGCGACGTGCGGTTGGCGGCAGATCCTGCCGGGCGGGGTGCTGGCCTCGCTGCTCTGGCTGCTCGCCTCGGGCCTGTTCACGTGGTACGCGTCGGGGTTCGGCACCTACGGCAAGCTCTACGGCTCCCTCGCGGGCGTCGTCGTCTTCCTGGTCTGGCTGTGGGTGTCCAATCTGGCGCTGCTCGCCGGGGCGCAGTTCATGGTGGAACTGGCCCGCGCGCGGGCCGCCGTGAGCCGGTGATCGCCCCGGACGGCACGATCACGGGGTGACGCGGCGGTACGCGGCGCGCGCGTACATCAGCCGGGCGGTCGTCGTGCCGATGAGAGCCGCCGCCAGCAGGCAGGCCATCCAGCCGGGGTCCCGGTGCCCCGCCCAGGAGATCTCCCCGGTGGGATGGGCGGCGAAGACGTTGAGCAGCGCCCAGCAGAGCAGCGCCGTGCCCGGTGCCGCCGCGAACCGGCCCAGCATGCCGAGGAGCGCGGCCAGCAGGGACAGTGCGGCGAGGGCGAGGCCGGTGCGGTCCAGGGCGCCGAGCAGGTCGAGCGCACTCACCAGTACGAAGGAGCCCCAGGAGGCCGCTGTCCAGACGAAGGGTGTGGCCAGGGGCTCGGGAACCGCCTTCGCGCCCTTGGCGACGTCACGCCACTCCACCACCGTCGGTTCCTCCCCACCACCGGGCGCCGGGCACGACAACGGTTCCGGACCCTCCACAGCCATTTCCTCGAACGACGAGACCACCGCACCGGTCACAGGCACGGCCGTGGTCTCGTCAGCAGATTGTCGCACCCCTTCCGGAGGGCGCTACGGCGTCTTCCCGCGCTTGGGAGGCGCGGCTCGAGGAACCCGTCGGCCTGGGCACGCCGCGCCGTGCCGCCCGTCCAATGGCCGTTCCTGGAGGCACTGATGGCACGAACAGGTCGTTACAAGGAGCTAAGGGAAGAAAGCGGAGCACGAGGAGAGGCTGATGACTCGGCGTACCGGCGCAGAGCGCCGCTGCGGCCACTGGCGCGCGCCGCCACGATGCTGGTCGCCTTCGCCGCGATGGTCGCGTTCGGCGTGGTGCTCGCCCGTCTGACCCTGGAGCCTTCGGCGGCTTCCGAGGCGCTGACGCACAGCAACTTCAAGCCCGGTGACTCCATCCGCGACTACCTCGCCCAGCCCGCCTTCCGCGACACCGTCAAGCAGATCGGCGGCAACATCCTTTTGGGTGTGCCGTTCGGGATGCTGCTGCCGGTGCTGCTCCCCCGCACGCGCGGCCTGGTGCGGGTGGCGGTGGCGACGGCGGTGACCATGGTGCTGGTCGAACTGGCCCAGGGCGCCTTCGTGACCGGCCGGACCTTCGACATCGACGACGTCATCCTCAACACGACGGGCGCGCTCCTCGGTTACCTCCTTCTGGGGCGCCGGCTCGGACGGGCCGTGCATCCCCGGCGGCGGCACTGGTGGCACCGGTACACCAGGCGTGGCTCGGCGGGTGCTGACGGGGCCTCCTCACACCTGGAAAGGTGAATCACCCCCCGAATGTCACCCAAAGCGTTTATTTCTGCCCTCGGTTGGTAACTCGCTGTAGCGAAAGCCTCGCGTGAGGGATCCTCTGCGGAAGGCAGGCACATGTCCGTAAGCATGCTGGCCGTCCTGGGTGCGGCGGTGGCGATCATCACCGCGCTGCTGCTCGCCCGCCCGCTGAACCAGACGACCACCGACGACCTCCGGCGCCGCTTCGGCCCCGAGTTCGACCGCGCGGTGGCGGAGCACCAAGGGGACACAGAGGCCGCCGAGCGAGAGCTCAGCGAGCGGCTGCGGCGCTTCGGCGGCCTCCGCGTCAAGGGCCTGACCACGGCGGCCCGCGAGCGTTACAGCACCGAATGGGCGCTCCTCCAGGAGCGGTTCATCGACGCCCCGGGGCAGACCGTCGCCATGGCCAACGCCCTTCTCAACCGGCTGGCCGCCGAGCGCGGCTTCCCCGCGGAGTCGCGTGAGCGCCAGGCCGACGCCCTCTCCCTGCACTGTCCGCGGCACGCTCACGGCAGTCGCGTACTGCACGAGGCCGCGCGGCGCGCCGCCGCGGGCGACACCGACACCGAAGCCATGCGCCACGCCATGCTCGCCGGGTACGAGCTGTTCCACGAGCTGCTCCTCCCCCGGCCGCAGGACCGCAGGGCCGACGCCCTGGCCGGCCGCACCCGGCCTCACCGCCCCTTCGGGGTCCCGACCCAGCGGTCCATCCACTCCACGCGCCACTGACCCACGCCGCGACCGGCACGGTGGCGGTCGCGGCTACTCCGCGTGGCCGTGTCCGACGCGCCGACCGCGGTGGTTGCGCCTTGCATGAGGGGCAGCGCGGAGTCCGCAGGGACGGCATGCTCCCGGCCGCGCGAAGGATCGAGGTAAGTCTCATGCGCGTCCGTCCCACCGTCACCGCAGCCGCGTTCACCGTCGCGGCGTTCGCCATGATGGCGCCGCAGGCGCTGGCCGAAACCGAGGTGCCGACAGCGCCGCACGTACGGAACGACACCGAACCGACGACGGTGCCGGACGCGCGGACCGACGGCCAGCCTTCGCTGTCGATCAATCCGAGCCCCGGCAGACCCGGGCAGTCGGTGGTCGTCTCGGTCAGCGGCGGGTGCGCCGCCGAGTCGGCCACCGCCAGTTCGGACGCCTTCACCGAGAGCGTTCCGCTGTCCACCGGCTCGGCCGGCATCTACACGGGCACCGGCACCATCCGCGCCGACGCCCGGGCAGGCAGCCACTCCGTGAACGTCTCCTGCCCCGGTGGCGGCACGTCCACATACTCGATCACCGTGGCCGGGGCGACGTCGCCGGAGCGGGGCGTGCGGGCGGGCACCGGAGGCTCCCTGGGTACCGACGCGCTCTACGTGGGGGCGGGTGTCGCGCTCGTCCTCGTGGCGGGCGGGTACACCGCGTACCGGATGCGGCGCCGGTAGTCCTGACACACACCAGCGGCCGGGAGTCTCCTCCCGGCCGCCGCGTCGTAAGGCGTCCGTCGGGTCAGGCGGCCGCTTCGAGCATGGTGTCGATCTCACGGAGGAAGTCGTCGAGGTCGTCGGGGGTACGGGAGGTGACGAGTTCCCAGCCGTTGGCGTCGCAGTGCATGACGGGCTTGTCGACCCAGGTGCCCTTGGCGTTGCGGATGTCGGTGGCGACCGAGGCGTACGACGTCAGGGTCTTGCCCTCGACCACGGCGGCCTCCACCAGGAGCCAGGGGCCGTGACAGATCGCCGCCACCTTGCCGCCGGACTCCGCGCAGGAGCGGACCATCCGGACGGCGCTGTCCTCCATGCGCAGGTTGTCGGCGTTGACCGTGCCGCCGGGAACCAGCAGTACGTCGTACGAGGAGGCGTCCGCGTCGGCGAGGGTGAGGTCGGGCTGGACGGTCTTGCCGGGCTCCTTGTCGCCGACGAGAGTGCGGATCTCGTCCGTCGACACGGCGGCCACGTCGACGTGCGCGCCGCGGTCGCGCAGGTGCTGCACCGGCACCACCAGCTCGTCCTGTTCGACTCCGTAGTTGGTGACGATCGCCAGTACGCGGCGGCCGTTCAGGGTGTTGTCAGCCATGACGTTGCCTTTCCTGGTGCTGTGCTGCTGCTGTGCTGTGCTGCTGCTGTGCTGTTTCTGTGCCGTGTTCCTCAGTGGGCGGTGCGGCGGCCGGACAGCATTCGGTAGACGAAGAGGACGACCACGGATCCGACGACAGCCGCGATCCACGTCGACAGGTGGAAGAAGCCATTGATCGACTCCACCCCGAAGATGATCTTGCCGAGCCAGCCGCCGAGCAGCCCGCCCACGATGCCGATCAGCATCGTGACGATGATCCCGCCCGGGTCCTTCCCCGGAGTGAGCGCTTTCGCGATCGCTCCCGCGATCAAGCCGACCAGAATCCAGGCGATGACGCCCACGGTGCTACCTTCCGTTCACTTTCGAGGTCGTCGGTCGCTCCGGTACCCGCCTTCAGCATGACCACACGGCGGGACGCCGCCAGACGGGTCCGGCGACCGGAGTAACGGTCGGGTGCCCGGCGGCCCGAGCGCCATTCGGGACCAACGACCCCCACGGGCAGGCACGAAGTCCTACGGCAGAGGCATCAGCCGGTAGAAGACGGTGGCGACGAGATCGCGGGCGTACCGCGCGTCGAGCAGACCCGGCCGGAAGAGGATGCGGTACATCATCGGCGACACGACGTGGTCCATCACCGTGTCGGTGTCGGGGACGTGTTCGCCGCGCTCGGTCGCGCGGCGAAGGATGGTCTCGACCTGTTCGACGGCGTAGGCGGAGCACTGCCCGGCGTTGCCGCCGTCGGGGTCCCCCGCGAGGGCGTCGCGGATGTAGGAGCGGCCCGGCGGAGAGGACATCTCCTCCAGGAAGTCGGCGGCCCAGTGCTCCAGGTCCTCGCGGAGACTCCCGAAGTCACCCGGAGGCGTCTCGGGCCGCAGTCGTTCCACCGCGACATCCGCCAGCAGCTCCTGGAGGTCTCCCCACCGCCGGTAGATCGTCGAGGGGGTGACACCGGCGCGCGTGGCGATCCTGGGGACGGTGAGATCGCCGCCCTCCGCCTGTAGTTCGCGCACGGCGGTGTGCACCGACTGCTGGACTCGGGCGCTGCGTCCCCCGGGACGGACGGCTGGTCTTGAGCTCACCTCTTCACCTTAACGCAAAGACATTGCGACACTGTTCGAGTGGGTGTCGGCATCGCTTCGCGTCGCCTCGTACGCGCGACCTGTCCGCAGGATCGTCGCCTCGCCGAAGGGGCCGCCGATGAGCTGCATGCCGATGGGGAGTCCGGCGCGGTCGGTGCCGACCGGCAGGGTGAGGGCGGGCATTCCCGTGATGTTCGCCGGCGCCGACAGACGCACGTACGCGTCGGACACGCTCTCCTCCGTTCCGTCCGGCCAGAGCAGGCTCCGCTGATCGCGGTGGGCGGCGGTGGACGGCACCGTCGGGGCGGCGATGACGTCGACGGCGTCGAACAGCCGCGTCCACGCGTCCCGCATGAGCGCGCGGGACCGCCGGGCGCGGAGGTGGTCGCTCGCCGATACGAGTGCGCCCGCTTCGAGCAGGGTGCGGACGTCGTCGGAGTACAGCTCGGGGGACGTACGAAGGGTCCGCTCGTGGTAGGTCGTGGCCTCGGGCACCATGAGCCCCCACTGGGTGGCCTGCACGTACTCGGTCATCGGGATGTCGACGCCGACCAGTGCGGCGCCGAGCCCGCCGAGCGCGTCGATGGCGCCTCGGACCGCCTCTTCGACCTCGGGCTCGACGCGGTCGAAGTAGTAGTTCCGGGGGATGCCGACCCGCAGGCCGGTCAGGTTGCCGTCGGCGGGGCGCGAGCCGGGTGCGGGAGGTGAGGCGGGGGCGGGCGCGGGGGCGCGTTCGCTTCGGAGGAGCGCTTCGAGCACCAGGCCGGCGTCCTCGACGGTGCGGGTGATCGGCCCCACGTGGTCGAGGGACCACGACAGGGGCGTCACGCCGCGCCGCGGGACGAGTCCGTAGGTGGGCTTGAGGCCGACCACGCCGTTCAGTGCCGCGGGGACCCGGATGGACCCGCCGGTGTCCGTCCCCAGCGCGAAGGTCGCCCCGCCCGCCGCGACCGCGACCGCCGATCCGCCGCTGGAGCCGCCTGCCACCCGGTCGTGGGCCCACGCGTTACGGGTCTGGGGCGTGGTCAGTCCGTAGGCGAACTCATGCGTGTGCGTCTTGCCGAGCAGGACCGTCCCGGCGGCGCGCAACCGGCCCGCGACCGTGCTGTCGCGGTCGGCCGCGGCGGCCTGCTCGCGCACGCGGGAACTGGCCGTGGTGGGCACGCCCGCGACGTCGATGAGGTCCTTGAGACCCATCGGGATGCCGTGCAGCGGGCCGAGGTACGCCCCCGCCGCGATGTCCCTTTCCGCCCGCGCGGCCGCCTGGCGCGCGGCGCCGGCGAGGACCGTCACATAGGCGCCGAGGCGCCCTTCCACGGCCTCGATCCTTCTCAGCACCGATTCGGTCAGTTCCGTGGGCGACAGCTCCTTCGCCGCGATCGCCCTCGCCGCTTCGGCGAGCGTCAGCTCATACGGACGCATCGTCGCGCTCCTCGCCGTCGTTGCGCTCCTCGCCCGGATCGAGGTCGCGCAGTACGCCGATGACGCTCCGGATGTGGTTGGCCGTGGCCGTCACCAGGTCGAGGCGCTCGGCCTCAACGGTGAGTCCGGCCCGCTGGGCCCATCGGGCCACCTCGTGCGGGAGGAGATCTGTCGGGGTCAACATGGTGGCCGCTCCCTAAAAGCTCAACATTTGCGTTAGCTGGACCGTACGGCATACCGTCGCCTTAACGCAAAGACATTGCTTTAGCTCCGCCCAGACGTGAAGGACCCTCCTGATGCCGCACTCCCTCCCGCCCCTCCCTGTCTCCCCGCAGACCTCCGGCGGCGCCGCTCCGAGCTGGACGGTGGGCGACCTGCTCGTGCACCGCATCGACGAGGTGGCGCTGCCCGCTCGGACCGGCCCCTGGCTGCTGCCCTCCGCCACGCCCGATGTCGTGCACCGCACCCCATGGCTCCGGCCCGACTTCGCCGGGCCCGACGGCGTGCTGCGGCTGGCCAGCCACACCTTCGCCGTCGAGGCGAACGGCCTGCGCGTACTGATCGACACGGGCATCGGCAACGGCAAGACCCGGGCCAACCCGGCCTGGCACGACCTGGACACCGACTACCTCGCCCGGCTCACCGCGGCGGGCTTCGCGCCGGAGAGCGTCGACCTGGTGGTCCTGACCCACCTCCACACCGACCACGTCGGATGGAACACCCATCAAGAGGGCGGGAGTTGGGTACCCACCTTCCCCAACGCCCGCTATCTGACGTCCCGCGCCGAATGGGACCACTGGACGGGAAGGGAGCTGGAGGAGCCCCGTCGGCAGATGTTCCGGGACTCCGTGCACCCGATCCGTGACGCCGGACTGCTCGACCTCGTCGACATGACGGGCCCCGAGAACGAAGTGGCCGACGGCATCAGCCTGTTGTCCACCCCCGGCCACACACCGGGGCACGTCGCCGTGCGGCTGCACAGCTCCGACCACGCCGCTGCCGTCGTCACCGGCGACTGCGTGCACCATCCGGTGCAGATGCGCCACCCCGACATCACCAGCTGCGTGGACACCGACCCGGTCCGGGCCACTCGCAGCCGCCGGGACCTCCTCGCGGCGCTCGCCGACACCAAGACCCTGCTGCTGGGCGGCCACTTCCCGCCGCCGACCGCCGGTCTCGTGGTCTCCGACAGCAGCGGCGGCTACCGTCTCGACACCGCGGGCGTACGCGGGAACGACACAGCCTCGGCTCCCGACGTGCGGGTCGGGAGCCGAGGCTGAAGGTCGGCAGAGGTTCAGTAGAGCTTGTTCACGGCCGTGGCGGTCGTCGTCTTGAAGTCGGCGACCTGGGCGTTGGCGAAGTTGCCCATCTGGCCCCAGTGGACGAGCGTCACCGTCCGCCCGTCGCGGCCCACCGAGAACATGTTGATGTCGGAAGCCCCCCACGAGGAGGCCGTGTGGACGCCGTAGACATGGGCCCCCTCCTCGGCGTTCACCTTGCCGTAGTACTTCTGCTTCGCGGTGATGTCGGGGTACTTCTTCATCACCTCCTCGGCGCACCCGTCGAGCTTCTTGCGCAGCAGGGCCGCGAAGTCCTTGGCCCGCTGCTCATCGCGCTCGACCACGGTCACCTGCAGCGCACCGGTGTCCAAGTCGGTGCGGTACGCGCGGTGCACGGAGGTCGACGGCAGCGCCTCGCCGACGCACATCGGCAGCGGGTCCGGCTGTCCCGCCGTCACCGGCCCTGCGTACCAGGCCGACGACGCGTGCGGCGGCAGTTCGGCAGGTGCCAGGAAGCGGGGCGTGTCGGCCGCGGCGGCCGGCGTCGTTCCCGCGGCGACCCCTGACGCGGCCAGCACGGCGGCCGCGGCGAGCAGTCTCTTGTCGATGCGTACGTTCGTCCTCATCGTCTCCCCCACATGGTTCGGTCGTTCGGCCTGCTCCGGGCGGATCCGTCCGCCCTTGGATCCCACGCCCTGTACGACCCGCGACCCCCCGCGCCCGTTGCCCTCGCCCGCGTCACAGCTCTGTCTCCCATGTCACCGAACGGCAACACCGCACCTCACACCAGCCCTGTCACGGTCACCGTCACGGACACCCGGAGAGGCTCCGGCGCCCCTGCCTCCCGGTGCAGGGTCTCGGTGACCGCCGCGCGTACCTCCCGGGTGACGTCCACGGCTCGGTGTCCGCGGTGCAGGACGACGTACACCTCGACGTGCCAGCGCTCGGCGCCGCCGCCCCGTGTCAGCCGTACGCCCGAGGCGTGTACGGACCTCGCGGAGCCGTCGCCTCCCAGGCGAAGCCGGGTCAACGGCCCTGAGGCCCGGAGGAGTTGCGCCAAACCCGGGCGCAGGAAGGCGACCCCGGCCGTGCCGAGCACCGCCCTCGCGACGGCATCGGTCAGATCACCGGAAGAGAGCTGTTCCGTCACGGCCGCCGTCCCTCCATGTCGTCGTCCACGGTGTCGGTATCGGTATCGGTGCCGGTATCGGTGATGTCGGTGATCGTCACGTCGACGGTCACGGCCCGCATGCCCAGCTCGGTGTCGACCGCCTCCAGCACCCGGTGGCGGACCCGGTCCGCGACCTCCTGGAGATTCCAGCTGAGGGGCGTCTCCACTTCGAGGCGGATCATGACCGGGTCCCGTCGCGGGCGTCGCTCAGGCGCGGCGGGGGCGGCGGGGGCGTCGTCCTGGGGCCGGACCCCGATGCGGCAACTGCCCGCCCGTACCCCCGGCACGGTCTCCGCGGCCGCGCGGACGGTTCTCGCGGCGGCCGCCTCGACGATCCACGCGTCCTCGTCCTCTTCGCCGAGCGGCAGCGTCCGGCCGGGCCGCAGTTCCAGCCGCACCACGTCCATGACGCGGCCGACCAGCGCGGAGGCGTCGGCCTCCTGCTCCCGCGGTTCCGTCTCGCGCGCGGCGGAGACGACGTCCTCCAGACGGCGCAGGGTGTTCAGCGCCTCGGTGCAGTGCGGGCACGCGGCGGCGTGCGGATCGGGCTCGCCGCTCTCCCAGCGCTCCCAGACGCTCCACAGGTCCCGCCCGCAGGGCAGCGGTTCCCGCTCCGCGAGGCCGTCCGGCGGATTCCCCCCGGTGACCGCCTCGCGCTCTTCGGCCCGTCCGGCTTCGGCCCGTCCGGTCTCCTCGTTCATCGCCATGCGGCCATCGCCTCCGTGAGATAGCGCCGCGCCCTGAAGACGCGGCCGCGCACCGCCTCCGGACTGATGCCGACCGACTCGGCGATGGATTCGTAGGAGAGGCCGTTGAGTTCGCGCAGCACCCAGCACACCCGTTGTTCCGGTGACAGGCCCGCCATCGCCCTGGACAGGTCCGCCACGGCCGCATGTCCCTCGGCCACCCGGGCGGGCGAGGCCTCGTGCTCCGGTGCCTGCGGCTCGGGCACGCCCTCCAGGTCCACCGCGGGCCGGCGTGCGCGCAGCAGGTTCAGGCACCGGTTCGTGACGATCCGGTGTATCCAGGTGCCGAACCGCGCGTCCCTGCGGAACTCCGGCAGCTTGCGCCAAGCGCTCACGAAAGACTCCTGCACGGCGTCCTCGGCCTCCGTCCGGCTCCCCAGCAGCCGCGTCGCGAGCCGCAGCAATCCGGGCGCGTGGCGTCGCACCAGCTCCTCGAACGCCTCTTCGTCGCCTTCCCCGGCCCGTACCGCCAGCAATCCGTCCTCACGCCGTGCGGACTCCTCCGCTCCGTCCTGTGGCGCTCTGCCCCGGTCCCCGGGCACACGCGGCTCCTCTCATCCAGGTCGCGTCCGTACGACACACGGAAGGCCGCCCGCGTTACGCGGCGAGGGCACGTTACCTCCCGGAAGCAGAAGTTCTTCCGAGGCGCGTAACGAATCCCCGGCAGCCGTGTCAGACAAACGAGGAGCCGGGCACCCGGCCCCGTACCGTACGCACGGGCAACTGACGTACAGCGCGGAAGAGTTCACAGAGCTCCACGAGACTTCGACCACGAGGAGATGCCGACATGGCGACGCAGGACATCCACTCGAACGCGACCACGTCCGGTGGCGGCGACAGCGGCTCCACGGGCACGATCCAGAAGAGCGCGGGTACCACCACCGTGACGGGCGGCACCGGCGCGGGCGAGCCGGCAGCGACGCGCGGGAAGACCTCCATCGCCGACGTCGTGGTCGTGAAGATCGCCGGAATGGCGGCGCGGGAGATCCCTGGTGTCTTCGACATGGGCGGCGGTCTCTCGCGCACCATCGGCGCGGTCCGCGACCGCGTCCCCGGCGGCCGCCCCAACGTCGGACGCGGTGTGAAGGTCGAGGTCGGTGAGCGGCAGACGGCGATCGACCTGGACATCGTCGTCGAGTACGGCGTGCCGATCACCGACGTCGCCCACGACGTGCGGGAGAACGTCATCTCCGCCGTGGAGCGCATCACCGGCCTGGAGGTCGTCGAGGTCAACGTCGCGGTCAACGACGTACGGCTGCCCGACGACGACACCGCGGACTCCGCCGGCGAAACGCGCGTGGAGTAGCACTCCCCCCTTCCGCCCGGCCCCGGGCGCTGCCCTGACGTCGTCTCTTTCTGTGGTGTGAGGTGAGTGGTGAGCACAGCTCCGATGAGCACAGCTCTGGTGGGCATGATCGCCGGGATGGCGCTCGGGTTCGCCGGGTGGTTCGGCGGTTTCGGCGCCTTCCTGCTGGTCGCCGCGCTCGGCGCGGTCGGCTTCGTCGTGGGACGCCTGGTGGAGGACGGCACGGACATACGGGCCTTCTTCGGCGGCCGTGGCCGGGAGCGGCGGTGAGCACGCCGGCGGCGGAACGCGGCTCGACGAGTGTGGCCGAGCGGGCGGTGCGCCGCATCGTGGAACGGGCCGCCACGGAGGCGCTCGGTCCGGGCGAGATCCGGGTGGGCCGCGGCTCCGCCGCCGTGCGCGGTCGCCGGGCCCGGGTGGGTGTCACCGTGACGCTGTCCTACCCCGTAGTGCTCGACGAGGCGGGCGAGCGCGTACGGTCGCACGTCGCCGACCGGACGGCGCGCCTCACCGGACTGGCCGTCCCCTCGGCCCGGGTCCGTGTCCGCGAGCTGCGGGTGCGGGAGCGGGAGCGGGCCGAGGGAGCGGTCGCGCTGAACGCCTCGGAGGAGGCCGCGTATGAGGCCTCGGAGGGGGCCCGGGCGCGGCGGCCGTGGGCCGAACGCCGGGCGCCCGTCACGGTGTTGGCGTTCGCCTGCGCCGCGGTCTGCGGGCTCTTCCTGTACGACGTGGTCTCCGTGCACGCGGCCGGCCGCCGTCCTGCCCGGTGGCGGGCCCGGCTGATGGAGTGGCTGGGCACGCACGGCCCGGACAGCGGCGCCTGGCCCGGCCTCGCGACGGCGGCGGCCGTGTCCCTTCTCGGCGTATGGCTGCTGGTGCTGGCGGTCACGCCGGGGCGGCGGCGCCGTCTTCCCATGGCGGCACCGGCCGCGGGTGTCCGCGCCGTCCTCGACCGGCGTGCCGTGGCGGCGCTGCTGCGGGACGCGGTGGCGGAGCTGCCGGGCGTCACGCGTGTGCGGGTCGGTGTCGGGCGCCGCGGGGCGCGGGTGCGGGCCGGGCTCGGCTTCGGGCACCTTGAGCCCACGCGCCGGGCGGTGACCGAAGCCGCGGAGGAGGCTTTGGCCGCGTGCGGTCTGGCGAGGTCCTTGCGGTTGAGGGTGCGGGTGCGGGGCGGGCCTGCGTGGCGTGAGCCTGCGCGGTCGGAGGGGGAGGTGGCGCGGGCGCTGGCGCTGGGAGCGTCCGCTGGTAAGACCCCACGCACCCCACCCACACCATCGACGCCATCCACGCCATCCACGCCTTCGACGCAGAGGAGCGCCCTTCCATGAGCCGGCTGCGTAACGGCACCAACCGCGCGGTGCTGCTTGGGGTGGCGGCGGTGCTGCTGGCCTCGGGGGCCGCCCTGGCGTCCGCGACCGGCCCCGCCCGCGACCGGTTGCCGTCCGGCTGGCCCCGGCTCTCCTCCGGGAAGGCGTGGTTCGACGGGGAGGCTCTCGGGCGGTGGCGGGACCACGGCTGGTGGCCGCCCCTGGTGATCACCGCACTGGCCGTCGGCATGCTGCTGTTCCTGTGCTGGGGCGCGGCGCAGATCCGCGCGGGGCGGCTGCGTGAACTGCCGCTCGGGCAAGCGGGCGTGACCTTGTCCGGCCCGGCGCTGGCAGCGGCGATGGCCGAACGGGCGGAAGCGGTCGACGGCGTGGCCCGCGCGCACGTGGCCCTGCTCGGCCGTCCCCACCGCCTGCGAGCGCGCATCACCCTGGTCCTGACCGCCGACAGCCGCCCGGAGACGGTGCTGCACGACCTCACGCGACAGGCCGTCGCGGAGGCGAGAGCGGCGGCGGCACCCCGCGCCGTGGAGGCGGACGTACGGCTGACGGTCCAACACCACAGAACCCGACAACTGCGCTGACACGGGCCCGCTCCCCGCAAGACCCGTCCCCCCGTCGGTCCGCGTCGCCTTCAGCGTCGCGGCGAAGGCGGCGCATGCCGGAGCGGCGGCCGTCCCTGAGCAAGGACGACAGCGGCGCCCCGCGCCGTGGACCATCCCCACCAGACCCGTTCCCCGTCGGGCCGTCGCCTTCAGCACCTCGGCGAAGGACCGGCGTACCAGGACGGCAGTTGCGTGACGTCTTCGGCCTGGACACCTCGACCCTGAACCGGCAGGCCGCCGCCATGCTGCGCTCCGATGTCGTCGAGCGCATCCCGGACCCGGAGGGCGGCATCGCCCGCGAGTTCGCCATCACGGCGGAAGGCCGGCGTCGGCTCGCGGAGAACCTGGGGCGGCTCAACCGCGACATCGAGCGCCTTGACGGCCCGCCCCTGGCCGCGCGAGGGGCCCACCTCCACGATGGACTCTCCCGCCGAGCAACGCCCACGTCGCGGACCGCCTGCGTATTGCTCAATCCGGGTCAGCGGGCCAGCCACCCGGGTGGCTCGCTCACGGGCGGGATGTGACTCCCGTAGGGAGTGCCCGAAGCTTTTCCGCGGCCTCCCGCAGCAGTCCAGGTGTCAATCGGCGATGGACGGCGGACGACGGCGGCCAGATGACGTCGGCAAGCGCGCGGTCGTAGCGCAGGAACGTGGCCAACGACACCTGCCCGTCGCTCACGTGAACGACGAGGTTGCCCGTCAGGAACCAGGAGGCCGCCTCCAGCCGGACCCAGTCTTCGCCACGCTCAGCGAGCCGCCATCCGGCCACGGTGTCCGGAGAGCGTCCTCGGCTCAGCCGCAGACCGAGCAGCCCACGCCAGATCAGCCGTCCAGGGACGCTGGGGACGTCACCGAACATCGCCCGGGCCCACTGCTCCGCACCCGCCGAGACGCTCGTGGTGAGGGTGAACATGTCGACGTAGTCGGCGTCGGGCAACGAGCTCAGCGCGCGGACGGAGGCAGGCACGTTGTCCGTCCCCACGGCCCCAGCGACGGTCTCCATGGCGCCCCCTCCCGACGCCACGCCACTACCTTCCGAGCGCGGGGCGCGACCTCGCTCCCGCCACGCGCGCTCCCATTGCCGGGTCAGCGCCGGATAGACGACGAGATGGCGAAATGGCGCGATGGCCGCCATGTACAGCCTTCCGAGCAGGCCGTTGGGCTTGACAAGCACCGCCATGCGCAGCTCGTACTCGCCGTTCGCCGCCGGAACCCACCCCAGGTGCATGACCGCGTGCACGGTCTTGTTCGCCAGTTCGCGCGCGCACTCGTCGTCGAGCTCGTACACCGTGGTGAAGGGGGTTGTGGTGGGGTCGGAACCACTCGGAGCCGGGCTCACGTCATGAGGCAGGCGGTCGCGATGAGGCAGGCGGTCGCGCAGGGAAGGAACGCGCTCCGTGATGCCCGCCTTGGGTTTGTCCCACCCGAAGAGGGCGCCGAGTTTCCAGCGCGCCGCGAACAGCGCCCGGACCAGCCTGCTCTGCCCCGCGGGTCCGCCGGCCGCCTGGATCGCGTCGACCATCACGGAGAAGTCCTCCGCCCCGGCGCCCGGTGCGCGAAATGCCCACACGTCCTGCAGCCGAAAGTCTCGGGTCAACTCGTGGATCCGCCAGGGGAGTTCGGTGTGAGCCGTTGCAGGGAGCCTCATGGCCACAGCTACCTTTCCTTCTTCGGCGCGAAGTATACGGTTGCGTATATGTGGAGGCTAGGCCATATATACGGGGCCGTATACTTGCTGGGAAGTGAGGTGGAACACAGGGCTGGAGGGCCGCCGACGACTGCTGTGAGCAGAGCCTGGCCTGTCGGTGGGGACGGGGTCGTCGATCCGTTTGGGGCCGTCGATCCGCTTCTCGACCATGGATGTCTCTCGGTGGCCAGTGCGAGTCGCCGACGGACACCTGTACCTGCTGAACGCCGACCGCTCGCTCCGGCGCCGCTTCGCGGCCCTCAGTCCCCGGACCACGGGGATCGGTGGTAGCCCTCGGCGCTGTGCACGTCGAAGCCCTGTGCGGCGAAGCCGTCGCCGGGGGCGCTGGGGGTGTAGGCGAAGTGGTGGCCGAGGCGGCGGCGTTCGACGGGGCATGGGCACGGAACATTCCGGTGCGGCCCGCGGGCTTCGCCTTCGGCGGCTACGACGTCGACGAACGGTCAACTCCACGTCTCCACGTCTCCACGTCTCCACCGGTCTTTCGAAGGAACCGGACCGGCGGCAGGTGAGCGTCCACGGCCCGCGGGGCCAGTTCGAGCGCGGCGTCACCCTGGCCCTTCCCGAGGACCCGTATGTGGTGCGGGACCTCAGGGTGCGCGGCGGGGAGCGGGTCAGCCTGCTCGGCGGGGAGTTCACCGCGGATCTGCGCACCGTCCCCGCCCGGCTCCACGCCGTCGTCGCGTCGAGACGCAGACGAGTCCGGTCGCGGCCGTCGTGGGCCAGGCGGTGCAGAGCAGCCCGCGCCCCTCGGCCACCCGCAACCCCGCCGGGCCCTTCTTGGAGGTGGTGTTCCCGTCGAGCCCGGTGAGGGTGATGCGCTGGTCCACGGTGCCGGGCTTCAGCCGGACCACTTGCCTGCGGTGCTGGTCGATGGCGTCGGACCAGTCGGACCAGTCGGACTGGGCCGCCTCGACGGCCGAGGGCGCGAAGTGGCCGTCCGTGTCGTTGGCGGTGAAGTCGTCGATGCTGCCGAGCCGGTTGGATTCCCTGTCACGGAAGTCGATCCGGTGCGGGAAGGGCGGCTGCGCGTCGCGGCTGTGCGGCCGCGCGGCCGCCCCTCACGGCTGAGGCCCGTCAGGGGTGGTCGTACCAGGTGAACGACGCGATACGCCAGCCATCCGCGTCGCGGACGAACTGGATGCTCTTGGTCCCGGCTCCCTCGAACGGTTCGCCGTCCATGATCCCCGACTTGCGGTACTCGCCGAACCGTGCCGCGACATCGCCCGCGATCGAAGTCTGTTCGGAGGTCTCCCACTCGGAGAACTCGACGAGCCGGCCGTCGGCCAGCAGCCGTTGGCGGGGCTCGATGAACTCCTCCACGGTGTACGCGGTGAGCTTCTGGCCCGTACTGACGATCACTCCGCCCGGCAGCATCAGGCGTCGGATCCGGGCGACGTCGGCGGCCTTGCCGCCCCGGTTGTCGAAAGCGCCGAAGAACTCGGCGGTCAGCGTGTCTATCTCAGCCTTGGACATGGCGCGACGGTAGCAGCGGTGGTGTCGGCGGTGCGGGGTGCGCGGGCCTCGCGCCTTCTTCTGTCAGGGCGTTGGTGACCGTGCGGGCGAGGAGGGGGTCGGCCGGGAGCGTGTGCGAGGCGAACCAGCGGGCGGCCGACGGGTCGGGGGACGGTTCGACGAACTCGGCGCCCGCGTAGTCGTCGAGCGGAGGGTCGTACACGTACCCGCAGACCACGCCGTGGTCCACGAGGCGTTCTATCAGGGCGTCGCGGTCCTGGACCAGGAGCGGGACGCGGAAGAGGGGCAGCGGTCCGTCGCGCGTCGTCCGGTCGCGGAGCGACGGGCCCGCCCAGCCGGTGCCCGTCAGCAGGGAGACACCCACGGTACGCCGGGCGAGGTCGCCGTCGAGCCGGTCCATCCGCAGCTTCAACTGTCCGCGTACCAGCGCGCCGTGGCGCGAGCGAAAGCCGTGGAGGTCGACGCGCACCCACGGCTCGTACGCGGTCAGGCTCGGCGCCCGGCGGGCGCAGTCCGCGAGGCGCCGCGGGTGCAAATCCATACGGAACGTGTCGCGTTCCATCAGTCCCAGCCGCCGCATCGTCCGCCACACGGGACGGACGAGGTGCAGGGCGCGTACGCCCGATCGCGCCAGTGGGCGGAGCGTGGTGGCCAGGTCGTCGTGGAGGCGTCGCGGGACCAGGAGTTCGTCGCGCAGCCGCTCCAGCTCCCGCCGGGTACGGACGTCGTCGACCGCGAGGAAACCACCGGCCATCCCCGCCACGTGCTTGGACAGACTGAACGCGGCCGCCTTTCCGAACGTACCGATCGGCTGTCCGTCGACGCGCGTGCCGATCGCGTGGGCCGCGTCCTCGAACAGGGGGATGCCCAACTGCTGGCAGCGGCGCCGCAGTTCGACGACCCGGTCCGGCACCCCGTACAGGTTGGTGGTCAGCACGGCGTCCACGTTCCGCCAGGTCGACTCGGGTACGGCGGCCGGGTCGATGTTGCCGTCCCGGACGGACACGGGGGCCTGTACCGGGCGCAGCCCCGCCGCGAGGACCACGAAGAGGATCACGTCGTCGTTCACCGGTGACATCAGCACGCGTGCGCCCGGCCGGCACCAGTACCGCAGCGCCAGGTAGAGGGCGAGGCGCGCCGAGGGCGTGTAGAGGCATTCGCGGCCGAGCCGTCGTGTCATCTCCGCGCTGAGCTGCGATCCGTAGGGCGTCGGCACCGTGTTCTCTTCCGCTTCTCTTCGTCGAAGGGTGGGGGCGGTGGGGGTGGGTGCGAGGGGGGAAGGGGGCGATGCTCAGTGTGCGCGGGGGCGGCTCGACGTGCGCAGCGGAAGGCTCGACGTACGCAGCGTGCCGACGGTCTTGAGCAGCCGGTCCGCCGGTTCCCGCAGCGTGGGATGGGCCAGGACCGTGTTCCGCAGGCCGCGCACCGGTCGGCGCCACAGCCGGTGGGCGGCGGCCACCGGGTGGGGACGGGTCGCGAAGCCCTCGCCCACCCGCAGCTCACGGGTCTTGAGCCAGTCCTTGTACTCCTTCTCGCCGCGCCCCATGTCCATCAGCCGCACGCCCTGCCGACCCGCCGCCTCCGCCATCCGCAGGTGCATCAGCAGCCCGGGCGAGTAGTAGCGCAATTCGGGGTCGTACGCGGTGAACCAGGCCGCGAACACCGTCCGCGAGGTCGGCCCGAAGTGGGCGGCCACCGGCCGGTCACCGGCGTACACGACGGACAGCACGCCGGTGAAGTGCTCCTCGCGGACCTGGAAGAGGTGGTCCACCAGGTCGACGATCCAGGGCCGCGCGAACCGGTCCATCCGTCCCGTCCTGCGGTACTGGGCCGACTTCCAGCGCATGAGCGTGCGCAGCACGTGCGGGTCGCGCTCGTCGTAGACGAACCGCATCTCCCCGACGTCACGCCCGAGGCGGCGTTCCTTCTTCAGCGTCGTCTTGGCCAGCCCGGGGTAGGCGCCGCGCAGCCAATGGGCGTAGCCGCCGTCGCCGGCCGTCAGGTCGAGCACCGGCGAGGCGAACGTTCCCGTGACGTGTCCGACGAAGGGCTTCTGTTCCTCGACGAGGTGGTCGAACTCGAAGACGGAGAGGCCGCACGCCTTCAGCAGCTCTTCGGTGTCCCAGGTGACTCCGGGGCGGTGCACGAGGGCCTGGCAGTCGGAGAGGCCGAGGCCGATGGCCCGGCCGACGCCGAAGGAGTTGCGTTCGTACGGGAAGAAGCCGACGGGCTGGTCGTTCTCCCGCAGGACGGCCACCTGTGAGCCACCGCGGTACCTGGCGACTCCTTCGGCGAACTCCGGTGCGAGGAAGGGGTTGGCGTACTCGGGCGACTCGTCCATCGCGCGGTGCCAGGCCGAGCGGAGTGCGTCGTTCAGTCCGTCGAGTCTGTGGTTGGTGAACTCCACCTCAGGTCGACCGCCCTTCCAGGAGTTGCGCGAAGGGTGTGCCGGGTGTGGTCGGTGTGCCGGGTGTGGCTCCGGCCGGTATGGCGTGCGGATCAGTACTCGTGCTCTTGGATCGCATGGGCGACCGCTCCCCCCAGTGACGCGCTGTCGGCGTCCTGCCTCTTCTTCAGATGCTGCTGGACTCCAGATGCTGCGGATGTCTGCTGGTTGCCGGCTGCCGGCTGCTCGGCGATGCTCAAAGGTCGCGAAACCGTACGCACGTGTCAAGGGCGCCTGCGTGCTCCGCGGCCCAACGGGCCCCGCGGCTCAACGGGCCCTTCGGCTCAACGGGCCCTTCGGCTCAACGGGCCCCGCGGCCAGGGGCGTCCGCCCGTTCCCCGTACACCGTGCCGATCTGGGTGAGCGCCTCGCGCAGAGTGGCCGGCCGCAGCGCGCCACGCACCGCTGGCCCCGCCCAGCCCGGGCCGCCCAGCATGACCACGGTCCTGCCCCGGGCGCCTCGTACGCCCCAGCGGGTGTCGGCGATGTGCCGGGCCAGCGGCACGCTCGCGGTGGAGCGGGCCTGCGACCACAGGACGACGACCGCGGGGCCCGTCCTGCGGACCGCCGCCGACACCGCCTCGACCGGCACGGCCGCGCCGAACATGCGCTGGGCGACGCCCAGTTCGCCCAGCGCCGCGCTGAGCGCCTCCAGGGGGAGCGAGTGCTGCTCGCCGGGGACGCAGGCCAGGACGAGCGGTGCCGTCGGGGACGGTGGTGCCGGGGTGGTGGCGCAGCGGTGCAGGGTGCGGGAGACGTGCCAGGACAGCAGGTGCTCGACCTCCACGTACCGGTCACCGGCCTCTTCCCACTTGCGGCCCACCGCGTGCAGCGTCGGCACCATCACCTCCTGCCAGGCGGCGATCAGGCCGTGGCGTTCCACCGCCTTGGTCAGCAGGTCCTGGACGGTGGGCGCGTCGAGGCGGACGGCGGCGCGGGACAGGCCCCTTCGCTGTCGTACGAGCGTTTCGGCGGGCTCCGGCCGCGTGCGGGGGGCCTGTCGGGGCGGTGGCACCTCGGGGTGGAGGCCGGGGGTGAGCTTGAGCGCCGCGCGGGCCGCGTCGGCCGGTGGCACACCCAGCGAGGTGAGGCGGCCCATCTCCTCGACCACCGCGATGTCCCGCTCCGACCAGCGGCGGTGGTGTCCCGGCTCGCGGCGGACGGGGCCGAGACCGTATCTGCGGTCCCAGGTGCGGAGCGTCGTCGGCGAGACTCCGAGGCGCCTCGCCAGGGCGCCGGTGGTGACGGCGGCGCCCGCTGTGTCACCGTCCCGCGGACGGCCCCGCGCCTCGTCCGTGCGTCCCGCGCCCCCGCGTCCCCCGGGCTCACTCATGCGCTCACGATACGACGCACAACCGATGCGGGTTGCCGGGTGTACGGAGCTGCTTCCAAGATGTCCCAGCCGCGGCCGGGAACGGCCGCCCGATCGCTCTCCGGGAGTCGAGGAGTTGACGAGTCGTCGATGAACGCAGCGGTGTCACAGCCGGCACGGGTCCCCGCCGAAGCGGCGGGCAGGGACGAGGACGTCGCCCAGCAGGTCTTCCTCGCCGCGTGGCGGGGCCGGGCGGGCTACCGTCCCGAACTCGGCACCATCACCGCCTGGTTGACGGGCATCACCCGGCGGAAGATCGCGGACGCGTTGGCGGCACGGGCCCGCAGGGCGGTCCTCGCCGAAGGCGCGGGGGCGCGGGGGCGCGGTACGTCATGGAACGGACCGGCCGCGAAGAGGTGGACGCGGTGGTCGACCGCGTGCTGGTGGCAGGGGAGTTGGCGAGGCTTCCGATGCCGCAGCGGACGGTGCTGTGCCTGACGTTCTACGAGGATCTGACACAGCCGCAGATCGCCGAGCGGACCGGTTGGCCGCTGGGCACGGTCAAGAGCCACGCGCGGCGCGGCATGCGCCGGCTCCGCCCGCTGCTGCGGGACGCGCCGGGCGCCCCGTGAAGAATCTTCGCCCCGGTGCATCCATCCGCCCCCCGCCCGAGGGAAGCAAGGAGCAACCCTCCGCGGCCGCCGTCACCGGCTCGGGCCCGACCGGGACGCCCGGACCTCGCCTCCTGTGCGCCTCAGCGGAGTCGGCGCCGCTGAGGGTACCGCCGTTCCCCCCGAAACGGCGGCGGAGGGGCCGTGGGGCTGCACACGCGTCACACGACGCAGCGCCGCCCCACGGCCCCGACTGACATCCGGATGCGTGGCGGGTGGGCGGTGGGCCCGCGTGTGCCTTGGCGGCCGGCCGCGCGCCTCTTGGCGTGAGCCCTGCGCCCCACGGGGCGGCGGCCGAGTCCCGCGGAAAGTGGCCAGTCGTCTTCCCTCGGCGTCAGGTGGTTGAAGACCGGTGATTTCGCCGATGTGTCCGGGGCCGATGTGCCCGGACAGTTGCCGCTGCCAGCAACCCCCTCGTTCGAAAGGACGCGATCGTCGTGCAGCAGCTGAGCAACGAGACCATCGGCAGACCCCTCCGCCCGACACGGCGGTTCCGGCCGCGCCTGTTGCGGGCCGGACTCGCCACCCTCCTGGCCGCGGGCGGACTGATCACCGCCCAGTCGCGCAGCGCGGGCGCCGCGGAGAATCCGTACGAACGCGGCCCCGCGCCGACCGTGTCGAGCATCGAGGCGTCCCGCGGCCACTACGCGGTGTCCGAGACGCGCGTGTCGTCCCTGGGCGTCACGGGCTTCGGCGGCGGCACGATCTACTACCCGACGACCACCGGCGACGGCACGTTCGGCGCCGTCGCGATCTCCCCCGGCTACACCGGCACCCAGTCGTCCATCTCCTGGCTGGGCCCGCGGCTCGCCTCGCAGGGCTTCGTCGTCTTCACCATCGACACCCTCAGCAGGTTCGACCAGCCCGCCAGCCGGGGCAGCCAGCTCCTGGCGTCGCTCGACTACTTGACGCAGCGCAGTACGGTGCGCAACCGCGTCGACGGCAGCCGGCTCGGCGTCATGGGCCACTCCATGGGCGGCGGCGGCAGCCTGGAGGCCGCCAAGAGCCGCCCCGCGCTCCAGGCGGCGATACCGCTGACCGGCTGGAACCTCGACAAGACCTGGCCCGAACTGCGCACGCCCACCCTCGTCGTCGGCGCGGACGGCGACACCGTCGCGCCGGTCTCTTCGCACTCGGAGCCCTTCTACGAGAGCCTTCCCGGCTCGCTCGACAAGGCGTACCTGGAGCTGAACGGCGCGAGCCACCTCACGCCCAACACCTCGAACACCCCGATCGCCAAGTACAGCGTCTCGTGGCTCAAGCGCTTCATCGACAACGACGTGCGCTACGAGCAGTTCCTCTGCCCGCTGCCCCGCCCCAGCTCGACGATCGAGGAGTACCGGGGCAACTGCCCGCACACTTCTTGAGAAGGTCGCCCAGAAGGTCTCCCAGAGGTTGAAGAGGCTTCCAAGAAGTTTTACGCGGCAGTAACGTGACGGTCGTGGCCGGACTGACGACTGTGACGGGTCCACTCCGGATATACGGCCGGAGCGCTCAACTGCACGCCGTCGACTCCCTCTTGGCCGACGTGCGCGACGGGCGAGGCGGAGCCCTGGTGCTGGCGGCGGCCCCCGGGCTCGGCCGCACCACGCTGCTCGCCCACGCCGCCCGCTCCTTCCGTTCCTTGCGGGCGGGGACGGTCCTGAGCACGCGCGCCGTCCCCGCCGAGAGCCTGATCCCGTACAGCGGGGTGCACTCCCTGTGGTGTGCGGGGGCGGCCCCACGCGCGCTGCCGGAGGAACCAGGCGCCCTGCTCGCCGTGGTGCGCGATCTCGCGGGCGGACGCCCTCTGCTGATCTGCGTGGACGACGCCCATCTGTGGGACGCCGCCTCCCGCGCCGCCCTGGGCTTCACCGCCCGCCGCCTCGACGGACCGCACCCCGTCGGTCTCATTCTCTCCGTCGCGGCTCACCGTGCCGACGATCCCCACCTGGCCGCGCTGCCCGTCCTGCGCCTGGACCCGCTCCCGCCGCCCGAGGCGGCCGCGCTCTTCGACGACCTCACGCGGGGCGGTACCGACGGTGTCGACACGAGCGTACGAGAGGAGATCCTGCGAGTGGCGGGCGGCAACCCGGGCCTGATCCACGCGCTCACCGCCGGGCTGACGCCCCATCAACTGGCGGGGTGTTCACCGCTGCCCCGGCGGCTGTCCGACGATGACGGTGCCATATCCCCGTACGACGGCATCGACCCGGCCGAACTGCCGGCGGACACGGCACACTTGCTTCTCCTCGCCGCCGCTGCCCACGATCCAGGGGCCGAGAGTGCGGGCGCCGACGCGGATCTCGTCCTGCGGGCCGGTGCGGCGGCCGGGCTCGACGGCGTGGCGCTGGGCCCAGCGGAGGCGGCCGGGCTCGTGCACCGCGCCACCGACCGGATCCACTTCGACGCCCCTGGCCTGCGCCGCGCCCTGTACACAGGAGCGCCGCCCGCCCGGCGCCGCGCCGCTCACCGACTGCTCGCCTCGGCCCTCGACGACGGCCGTACGCCCACACTGCTGCGGCAGCTTCACCGGGCCCTGGCGGTCGAGGGGACCGACGCCCGTCTCGCGGCGGTGCTGGCCGCCTCGGCGCACGCGCCCGGAGCGGTGGTGTCCCACGCCCTGCGCGCGGCGGCCCTGTCCGCGGCCGCGGACCTCACGAGGGCCGCGCGGGAGCGCGCCCTGCGCCGCGCCGCCGCCGCGCGCCACGCCCGTCTCGCCGGCCGGCCCGCGCAGGCCCAGGAGCTGCTCGCCGCCGCCCGGTCCGAGTCGACGGACGCCGGGACGCGCGGCGCCGTCGAACTGGTCCAGGGACAGCTGACGCTCGCGGACGGCCCCGTCGCCGATGCCCGCGAGACGCTGCTGCTCGCGGCGGAGCTTCTCGACCCGCACGACCCGCACGACGCCCGGGAGGCCCGCCTCTGCGCCATGGCGGCGGCATGGGACATGGGTGACGCCGAGGCGTACCTGTCGGCGCTGGGCCCGCCGCCGGCGGCCGGCGCCCCACGGTCACCGGTGGCCGGCGCCGACACGCTGGCCGAGGAGTACCGCGCCGCCATGGCCGTCGTCATGCGGGGGCGGCTCGGCGCCGCGAGCCACGGGCTGCGCGGGGTCGTGGCCCGTGGGCAGGGGGCGGACGAGCCGTCGCTGCTGCTGCGGGCCGGGGTCGCGGCCCTCGTCGTCGGCGATCTCGCGGCGGCCTCCCGCGTCAATGCGCGGGCCCTGGCCGCCGCGCGGGCGCGGGGCACCGACATCCACGTACCGCAGGCCCTGGAGTATCTGGCCTACGCCGAACTGCGGGCCGGGCGGCACGCGCGCGCCCGGGCCCACGCCGAGGAAGGGCTGCGCGCGGCGGGCCGCACCGGGCAGCGCAACATCGCCGCGCAGCATCACGCGATCCTCGCCCTGGTGGCGTCCGTCGAGGGCGAGGACGAAGCGGTCGCCGCCCACGCCGCCGCCGCGGCACGGACCGCCGACCGGCACGGCCTCGCGCAGGCCGCGACCCTGGCCCAGTGGGCGCTGGCCCGCGTCGACCTGAGCCGTGGCCGCGCGCCCGAGGCCGCCGCGCGGCTCGGCCCGGTGGTGCGTCCGGGGCCGCGGCGGGGGCACTTCGCCGTGCGGATGCTCGCCGTGCCCTGCTTCGTGGAGGCGGCCGTCCTCGCCGGGGAGGGCGACGCGGCGCACGGCTGTGTCGCGGAGTTCGCCGGCTGGGCCGCCCAGGGCGCCGACCCGCAGGCCCCCGCCCAGCTGGCCCGCTGTCACGCGCTGCTCGCGGGCCCTGAGGACAGTGACGCGCTCTACACCGTCGCGCTCGCCCGCCACGAAAGGGTGGGCGGTGACTTCGAGAGCGCCCGTACCCAGCTCCTGTACGGCAAGTGGCTGCGCCGCAGGCGCCGCCCCGGCGAGGCCAGGGGCAGGCTGCGGGACGCCCTCGTCTCCTTCGAGCGGTGCGGCGCCCGCGCCTGGGCGGAGCAGGCGCGGGCCGAGCTGCGCGCCACCGGGGAGGCCCTGGCCGCGGGGCCGCCGGGCGGCCTGTCGCGGCTGACCCCGCAGCAGCTGCGGATCGCCCGCTGTGTCGCGGAGGGCGCCACCAACCGCGAGGTGGCCCGGCGTCTGTCGGTGAGCCCGAGGACGGTCGATCACCACCTCCGGAACGTCTTCGCGCTGCTCGGGGTACGCTCACGCGTCGAACTGTCCCGGCTCGTGGCCAGGTCCGAGCGGCTCACCACTCACGACGAGCCGTGAAGCCATCGGTTCTCTGTTATCCGGTTTCTGTTATCCGGTTTCTGTTATCCGGGCGGCGGCTGTGCGTCTCCCTTGTGTCGGATGGAGACAGGTACCCCCACAGAAAGTGGTCACAGCGTGAGCAGCGAACGTCAGGTCGCGATGGTCAGGGCAGCGCAGGACGGGAACGAGCAGGCGCAGGACGCGCTTGTGGCGGAGTACCTTCCGCTGGTCTACAACATCGTCGGGCGGGCCCTGAACGGCCACACGGACGTGGACGACGTGGTGCAGGAGACCATGCTCCGCGTCCTCGGCGGTCTGGACGGGCTGCGCGATCCGGAGGACTTCCGCAGCTGGCTGGTGGCCATCACCATGAACCAGATACGCGGGCACTGGCGGGAGCGCGCCACGGGTGCGATACCCGCCGGTGGCGGTCCGGCGGACGGGTACGACGTGGTGGACCCGGGCGCCGACTTCGTGGACCTGACCATCACCCGGCTCGGTCTCTCCGGGCAGCGCAGGGAGACGGCCGAAGCGACGAGGTGGCTGGACGAGGACGACCGGGCCCTGCTGTCGCTGTGGTGGCTGGAGTCCGCGGGCGAGCTGACGCGGGCGGAGGTCGCCGAGGCCCTTGAGCTGTCCCCGCAGCACGCGGCGGTGCGGGTGCAGCGGATGAAGGCCCAGCTGGAGACGGGGCGTGTGGTGGTCCGCGCCCTGGCGGCCGAGCCCCGTTGCGAGGGGCTCGGGCAGCTGACCGCCGGCTGGGACGGCGCGCCCTCGGCGCTGTGGCGCAAGCGGCTGGCCCGCCATGCCCGCGACTGCGCGGTCTGCGCGGGCCACTGGTCCAACCTGGTGCCCGCCGAGCGGCTGCTCGTGGCGCTCGGCCTCGTCCCCGCGGGGGCGGCCCTGGCCCAGCTGGTCACCCGCCCCGACCTCGTCACGGTCGGCTCGGCCACATCCGTGCACGGTGCCGGGGCACCCGTCTCCGCGCGGGCGCGGGCCCGCCATGAACGTGCCAGGCGGCGGCGCCGCACCGCCGGTGCGGCCGCCGCGGTCGTCGCGCTCGTCGCCGGTGGCGCGGCGGTCCATCTGCTCACCGGACCGGACACGGACGAGAGCTCGCCCGCCACCGCTGCCGCACCGGCCTCACCCGGCACCCCCTCGGCCTCGAAGAGCGCGTCGGCCTCTCCCAAGCGCTCCGCATCCCCCTCGGCCAAGCCGACCCCCGGCAAGACGAAGGCGAAGGCGAAGAAGAAGCCGAAGCCGAAGCCCAAGACGAGCCCGATCAAGGCCAAGCCGAAGTCCACACCGAAGCCGAAGCCGAAGCCGGGGACACCCGATCCCACTCCGGCGGCCACCCCGAGCGGCACGGCCGCGCAGGTCGTCGCGCTGGTCAACTCCGAGCGGGCGAAGGCGGGTTGTGGGCCCGTCCGGTCCAACGGCAAGCTCGCCGCGGCCGCCACGAAGCACTCCGCCGACATGGCGGCGCGCGACTACTTCGACCACACCAGCCCCGACGGCACCGATCCGGGCGACCGCATCACGGCGGCCGGTTACCGCTGGAGCACGTACGGCGAGAACATCGCGCGGGGCCAGCGGACCCCGGCCTCGGTCATGGACTCCTGGATGAACAGCTCAGGCCACCGCGCCAACATCCTCAACTGCGACTTCAAGGAGCTGGGGGTGGGCATCCACAACGGCTCGGGCGGCCCGTGGTGGACGCAGGCGTTCGGCACGGCGCTCTGACGGTGGGGCGGGCGGGGCCTCGTGCATTCGGATGCGCTCCTCGTGCGCGTGGTGCGGCGGAACGCGAAGCTCGGTCAAGACAGCCCTATCCGTCAGCTAGCGTCAGCTAGGAACCACAGGAGGCACCATGCGTGCACCCACCGCTCTGACCGCCGTCGGCCTGGCCACCGCCGGCATTCTGGCCACCGCCACTCCCGCGGTCGCCGCCCCAGCGCCACCCGGCAATCCCCTCGCGGGCGTCCACGCCACCGCTCCCGGACCGGCGCACAGCCACGTCGCGGCCGAACCGGAGCCCTCCAGCGGCCTCCTCGGGGGCATCCTCGGCGGCCTCCTCGGCGGTGTCACGGGCCTCCTCGGCGGTCTCCTCGGCGGAGGCGAGACCGGAGACGCCGAGCGTGAAGACCTCGGACCTGGAGAGGTCGACCAGGGAGACCTCGAGCAGGAAGAGCTCGACCAGGGACAGGTCGAGCAGGAAGAGGCCCAGAGGGAAGAGGCCGAGCGGGGAGAGACCGAGCAGGGAGACGTCGAACCTGAAGGCGTCGGACGCGACGTCTACTGACGTACGGGCGGTGGCGTACGGACGGTGACGTACGGACGATGACGTACGGGCAGGCGTCAGCCGACCCGCTGCGTGTGGAACTGTTCGAGGCGGCGCTGCGCCAGCGACAGCGTTCCGCGCTGGCGGCCCGGCACCTGACGGCGCAGGCGGACCAGGTCGGGGCCGAGGGCGCGGACGGTCTCGGCGTCGCGTACGCGGTCCCAGAGGTGGTGGGCACGGTCCGCGGCGGCCTCCACCGCCGGGGAATCGGGGGCCTGCCCGGCCGTGAGGCGGGCCATGGCCACCGCGAGCCAGGTCTCGCAGCTGCGTGCCGGGTCGCCGGCGAACCGCGCGAGGTCCGCGCGGACTTCCATCCAATGGATGACCTCGTTCGAGCCCGGACCGTGCATGCGCAGCGCGGTCTGCTCCCAGGAGGCGGCGAGTGCCGCCGCCTCGCCGTGCCGGCCCGCCTCGACGGCGGCGGTGATCGCCGCGTGCGGGTCGGTGTGCGGGTCGGTGAGCCGGTCGTGCCCGCCCGGGGGCGCGGCGGGCGGCGGCGTGTGGGGGCCGCGCGCGAGCACCAGGTCCTGGGCGTCCTCCGCGAGGGACTGGGCGGCGGCCTGCTCGTGGAGTCGCGGGAGCGGGGGGCGGTGGCCGCTGCGCAGGACGGTGGCGAGCGCCTTCATGTAGGCGGGGGCCGCCGGAGTGCGGCGCCGGGCCGGTGGAGCGACGCGGCCGTACAGCGCTACGCCGGGTCCCGCGTCGAGCGGTTGCTCGTGCAGGGCCTGCCAGCTCTCGGCATCGGTGTGCAGATCGACGATGAGCGTGGTGGCGCCCGGTGGGCGCAGCCGCAGTTCCTGGGTGAACCAGTGCCAGGGGAAGCCCGTGTAGCGCATGGTCGCGGGGGTGGCCCGGGCGAGCGCCATGTGCAAGTGCCGTTGGCGTCGGTCGAGATGGAGCTGCCCGATGAGGTAGACGGTCAACGGGCCCGGCGCCATGGCGGCGGCCCGCAGCCGGGTGAGGACCGTCTGCGGGTCCAGCGGATCCGCCAGTTCCACCACGCTCGCTGTATCGGTCCCGGCGAGCGCCGCGGGTGACACGGCCGCGAGCACGGGAAGTACGGAGGCCGCGTCGACGAGCCGGCTCCTGCTGACGGGGGCCGCCGCGATGAGCAGCGCAGTTCCTGGCACCGGCCCCTCCCTATCGATCACCACGTCTGCACCGTATCCGCTGCTTGCGCCGGGGACGACAACCAGGCGGTGATCCGTTCGAATTGGGTGCACGGCGTCCGCGTACGGGAGCGGGGTTTCGGCGATACTTCTCGCCCGTGCGGCAGGCGGTCGGCCCACCCGGCCTGCAATTACACTACGTAATCGCCCATTTGACCCTTGATCGGAGGGGTCGTTCGCTCAAACTACCCTACGGACAAGGGTACGAACGCCGCTGAGCGGGCACGATGGACGTAGGGCCTCGGTGCCGCGCAGGACCCCGGTGGCGTCCGGTACCGGTCTCCGCAAGCCTCGCCACCCTCCAATCGACTACTCTCAGTGAAGGAGGCAGGACACTGCTGGACTGGGAAACGGGCACCGCCGACTTCACCTTCGGCCTGCAGCACCGCGTGGTGAACGGCACTGATGTCCTTGTGTTCTGGGGCGAACTCGACGCCTGGGCCGACCAGGAGCTCTCCCCCCGTGTGACGGCACTCCTCGACCGGGCCGGCCAGCAGGTCGTCGCGGACCTTCGAAAGGTGACGTTCCTCGACGCCGGCGGCCTGCGGCTGCTGGTACGGATCAGAAAGCACGTGGCCGCGGAGCAGGGCACCTTGTGGCTGGTGCCCGGCGGCCCGCGGAACTGGCGCGTGCTCCGCATCACCCGCCTCGACCGGACCTTCACGATCCCGGCCTGCGCCCCGTACTCGGGCGGACGGCCGGGCGCCCGCAGCGGTCGCCACTGACCGGGGCCGATCCGGGCCGGTCGGGGCCGACCCGGGCCGCGCCATGACTGCTCAAGCGCATAAGGCAGTACCACGGGGGCACTTGGAAGCCATGCATCTGCCTTCGGTGACAGCACACGGCAAGGTCCGGGCCCGGCGGGCCGCCAGGGGGACGACCATCGCCGCGGTCGCGCGCGCCGGGTTCGTCGGCCGCGGAGTGATCTACCTCCTCATCGGGGCACTCGCCCTGCGGATCGCCTTCTCCGACGGAGGGGACCGCCAGGCGGACCGCGGCGGCGCCGTGGCGGAGCTCGCGGACCGGCCCTTCGGGAACGTACTGCTGTGGCTGCTCGGCATCGCCCTGGCCGGGATGGCACTGTGGCGGCTCTCGGAGGCCCTCTTCGGGCAGGCGGGGCCGGACGGCGACAAGGCGGGCAAGCGGGCGCTGTCCGCCGGGCGTTGCCTCTTCTACTGCTTCGTGTCGTACTCCGTCCTCGCGTACGCGGCGGGCGACCAGGGCAGCGGCAGCGGCGCGAGCGACCGGCAGACCAAGGATGTGACGGCGAAGGCCTTCGACTGGCCGGGCGGGCGGTGGATCGTCGCCGCCGCGGGAGCCGCCGTGCTCGTGGCGGGGCTGTGGATCGCCGGCCGGGCGCTGCTGCGCAAGTTCCACAAGAGGCTGCGGCTCTCCGAGATGCCGCGAAGGGCGCGCCAGACCGCGGACGTCCTCGGCGTGGCCGGCGGCGTGTCCAGGGGCGCGGTGTTCGCCGTGGCCGGCGGGTTCGCCCTCGCCGCGGCGCTGCGGCACAAGCCCGGCGAGGCCAAGGGCATCGACAACACGCTGCGCTCCTTCGCCGACACCGGGTTCGGCCCCTGGCTGCTCGCGCTGATCGCCGTCGGCCTCGCCGCCTTCGGCCTCTTCTCCTTCGTGAACGCGCGGTGGCGCAGGCTCTGACGAGCAGAGTCACCGGTCAGCCCAGGTTCACACCGAGGCCCGGAACACGTAGCGGACATCGGTCAGTTGCTCCGACACCTCCCACAGCCGACGGCCCGTCTCCGCGTCGGCCGCGGTGGGCGACAGCACCACCCGCTTCGGGGCTCCGCGCAGCTCCGCCGGGCCGTCGGGGCCGATGAACTCACCGCCCAGCACGCTCGGATCGGTCGCCGCGTACAGCTGTGAGCGGGCGCCGTCGGCCGGGCGCTGGGCGAACAGCGGGTTGCCGATGCGGCCGAACACCACGCGCCACAGGCCGATCGGGCCGTTCAGCTGCAGGTTGGTGGCCGTGTACCCGGGGTGGGCGAGCACGCTGCGGACGGGGCTCCCGGCCGCGGTGAGGCGCAGGTGGAGCTCCCGGCCGAAGACGGCGTTGGCGAGCTTCGACTGGTTGTAGAAGGCCATGGGCTTGTAGCGGCGCTCGCCGTGGAGGTCGTCGAAGAAGAGGCGCCCCTGTCGGTGGTTCACCGAACTGACCGTCACCACGCGGGGATCGCGGCCCGCCGACAGCAGGTCGAGCAGCAGTCCGGTGAGCGCGAAGTGGCCCAGATGGTTGGCGGCGAACTGGAGTTCGTGGCCCTGCGCGCTGAGCGAGCGGGGCGGCGCCATCACCCCGGCGTTGTTGACGATCACGTCCAGTCGTGGATGGTCGGTGCGCATCCGGTCGGCGAAGGCGTGGACCGAGCCGAGGTCGGCCAGGTCGAGGCGGCGCACCTCCAGGCGCGATTCCAGCCCCGCCCCGGGCTGTTCGGCGGTGATCTCCGCGACCGCCCGATGGCCCTTGTCCTCGTCGCGCACCGCGAGGATCACGTGCGCGCCCCGGCGGGCGAGCGCACGGGTGGTCGCGAGGCCCAGGCCGCTGTTGGCCCCGGTGACGAGGAACACCCGGCCGGTCTGGTCCGGGATCTGATCGGTGGTCCAGTGCTGCTGCGTCATGCGGCACATGTTGCCGTCATTGGCACTCAGTGTCAACGTGTTACTGAGTGCCGTGCGGGGCATGCCGTGTACGATGGATGGGTGAGCAACCGCCCTGAAGTGAGCATGGCCGAGCGCAAACGACGGCTCGTCTCGGACGAACTGACCGAATCGGCGCTGCAGTTGCTGGCACTGAAGGGGTTCGACGCGGTCACCATCGACGAGATCGTGACCACCGCCGGCGTCTCGCGGCGCACGTTCTTCCGGTACTTCGCGTCCAAGGAGGACGTGGTCGTCCAGTTCCTGGCCGACATGGGCGCCGGCATGCGCGCGGAGCTCGCGGAGCGGCCCGCGGACGAGCCGCCCTCGGTGGCGCTGCTGCACGCCGTCCGGCTCCCCCTGGCCACCTGCGCCGCCCACTCCGAGCGGGCGCTGCGCGTCGTACAGCTGATTCTGGGCACCCCCGCCCTGCTCGCGCGTTTCCTGGAGCGTCAAGCGCAGTGGCGCGGCGATCTGACGGCGGAACTGGCGCTGCGTCTGGGGCTCGACGCCGAAAGGGAGCTGTATCCGCGGCTGGCCGCCGGGATGGCGCTGACCGCCTTCGACGCCGTGTTGCAGCGGTGGAGCGGCAGTGACGGCGCCGAGGACCCGGCCGCACTGCTCGACCGGGCGTTCGCGGTGATCGCCCCGGCGCTCGACGGCGTCGAGGGGTAGTCGTGAGGTAGTAGTGAGGTAGTGCTCCGCAGCGGCGCGGTCTGCATCGCCTTCGCCAACCAGGTGGGCGCCGAGGTCTGCGTCATCGACG